>DASSXP010000065.1:0-19591 GCA_035703755.1 Rhodanobacteraceae bacterium
AGCGGCTGCAAGCCGGGAGGCGTTTTCATCAAGTCGTGTGTCGCAGCGTGTGGAAACCCGGCATTATCGTCGATTGCTACCCGCGCCGCTTGGCGTCTGCCGCCCCCGGCATCACGCCGCCTGCCCAGCCGCCTGCCCGGATGCCCAGGCCCACTGGAAGTTGTAGCCGCCCAGCCAGCCGGTCACGTCAACGACTTCGCCGATGAAGTACAGCCCCGGCACATGCTTCGATTGCATGCTGCGCGACGACAGGCCATCGGTATCGACGCCACCCAGCGTCACCTCGGCGGTGCGGTAGCCCTCGGTGCCGCTGGCGGTGATCGGCCAGGCGTGCAGTTGGCGACCGATTTGCACCAGTTCGGCGTCGTGGTACTGGCGCATCGGTCGACTGCCGAGCCACTGCTCGCACAGACGCTGTGCCAGCCGTTTCGGCACGATATCGGCCAGTATCGACTTCAGCTCGGCCTGCGGCCGGGCCTGACGCTGCTGCCGCAGCCAATCGGCGAGCTCGTGTCCCGGCGCAAGATCAATGCGCAAATCGTCGCCGGGCTGCCAGTACGAGGAAATTTGCAGCACGGCCGGGCCGGACACGCCCCGATGGGTGAACAACAGGCCGGCCTGAAATGCCTGCGCGCCGACACGCGTCTCGGCCAGCGGCAGCGCCACGCCGGCCAGGTCCTGGTAGTGGGCGAGGTGTTTGCCGCTCAGCGTCAACGGCACCAGCGCGGCACGGGTGGGCAGCACCGCGTGACCGAAGCGCCGCGCCAGCTCATAGCCGAAACCGCTGGCGCCCATGCTCGGAATCGACAGGCCGCCGGTGGCGACCACCAGCGACTCGGCGCACACCTCGCCGCGCGCGGTGGACAAACGAAAGCCGCCGCTACCGTGCGTCACCGCGCCCACGCCGCAGTCCAGTTGCACGACAACGCCAGCGGCGGCGCATTCTTCCAGCAGCATGCGCACGATCTGTTTTGACGATCCGTCGCAGAACAATTGCCCCAGTTCCTTCTCGTGCCAGGCGATGGCGTGCTTGTCCACCAGCGCGATGAAATCCGCCGGCGTGTACCGCGCCAGCGCCGACTTGGCGAAATGCGGGTTGCCGGAGAGAAATCGTGCCGGCGTGGTGCCAAGGTTGGTGAAGTTGCAGCGGCCGCCGCCGGACATGAGGATCTTCTTGCCGGCCTTGTTGGCGTGGTCCAGCACCAGCACGCGGCGGCCGCGCTGGCCGGCCGCGATCGCGCACATCAGCCCGGCCGCGCCGGCGCCGACAATCACCACATCCACTTTCATGCTATCCGCTACTCGCCTCGTGCAGGCCGCCATTATCGCCCAGCCCATCGCCTACACTGGCGAGCCCATTGCAGCGAGTGCCGGCGATGCCTTCCTTTGACGCAGTATCCGAAGTCGACAAACACGAACTGACCAATGCGGTCGATCAAGCCAACCGCGAGCTGACCACCCGCTTCGATTTCAGGGGCCAGGATGCGGCCTTCGAACTGGACGGCTACGTCATCACCCAGCGCGCACCCAGCGAGTTCCAGTTGCAGCAGATGCTGGACATCCTGCGCGCCCGCCTGCTGGCGCGGAAAATCGATATCCGTGCGCTGGACATGGCCGACCCGGAAACCAACCTTGCCGGATCGCGCCAGAAGATCACCGTCAAGCAGGGCATCGAACAGGTGGCGGCAAAAAAGCTGGTGGCCACACTCAAGGCGGCCAAACTCAAGGTCGAGGCGCAAATCAACGGCGACAAGCTGCGGGTCAGCGGCAAGAAGCGCGACGACCTGCAGGCCGCAATGGCCGTGCTGCGCAAGGCCGAGGTCGAATTGCCGCTGCAGTTCGACAATTTCCGCGACTGACGTTGCGCCCTTTGCCCCTGCACCGCAGGCACAAAGTGCGTCCGCACAGCTCATCGTCGCCCCCGCGAAATGCTGCACTGCCGCATGGAAAGTGCTTGCCAGAGGCTGCCGGGCATGGGGTACCCTTGCCGTTTTCTCGCCTGCATTCACGGCCTGTTCACGCGTGCAAGCCAGGCATCCACCTGGAGTTTCCATGACCCCCAACCCGGCAGCCCCTTCCAAGACCCGCTCGTTCTCGACCGTGTTCCTGATCGAGATGTGGGAGCGCTTCGGCTACTACGGCATGCAGGCGCTGATCGTGTACTACATGGTCCAGCGGCTTGGTTTCGATGACAACCGCGCCAATCTGACCTGGGGCGCCGCCGCCGCGTTGATCTACGTCTCGCCCGCCATCGGCGGCTGGATCGGCGACAAGATCCTCGGCACCCGCCGCACCATGCTGCTCGGCGCCGTGGTGTTGGCGGTGGGCTACGCACTGATGACCGTCCCCGGCCAGAGCATCTGGTTCCTGTTCTGCTCGCTCGGCGTGATCGTGGTCGGCAACGGCCTGTTCAAGGCCAACGCCGGCAACCTGGTGCGCAAGATCTACGAGGGCGACGATTCGCGCATCGACAGCGCCTTCACCATCTACTACATGGCGGTGAACCTGGGCGCGATGGTCTCGCAGCTGTTGACGCCCAAGCTCAAGGACTACTTCAACCTGCATTACGGCGACGGCCTCGGCTGGCACGTCGCCTTCGGCGTGTGCGCGGTGGGTCTGGTGCTGGGCCTGCTGAATTACCTGATGATGCGCCACACCATGCGCCACATCGGCTCCGAACCGGACAATCACCCGGTGAGTTGGGGCAGGCTCGGGCTGGTGCTGCTCGGTGCCGTCGGCGTGGTGTTTGCCTCGGCCTACATCCTGCAACACGAGAACGTGGCGCGCATCTTCGTGTATGCCGCCGGTGTGGTGGTGGTGCTGATCTTCGCCTGGCTGATCTGGACCAGTGAGCGCAGCGAGCGCGCCGGCCTGATCGCCGCCCTGGTGCTGACCGTGCAGACGGTGTTCTATTTCATCTTCTACCAGCAGATGTCGACCTCGCTGAGCCTGTTCGCACTGCGCAACGTGGATTGGTCCTTCAACCTGCTCGGCGTGCACCTGTTCGACTGGTCACCGGCGCAGTTCCAGGCCCTGAACCCGATCTGGATCTTCATCCTCAGCCCGATTCTGGCCTGGATCTACACCCGCGCCGGCAACAGCGGCAAGGACATTTCGATCGCCGCCAAGTTCGCGCTCGGTTTCGCCATCGTCGCCGCCGGCTTCTTCATCTACGGCGCCGCCGGCCACTTTGCCGGCGCCGACGGCAAAGTCGGCTCGTGGCTGATGATCTGGGGCTACGGCGGCTTGTCGCTGGGTGAACTGCTGGTTTCCGGTCTCGGCCTCGCCATGGTGGCGCGCTACGTGCCGGAGCGCATGGGCGGCTTCATGATGGGCGCCTACTTCGTGGCCTCGGGCATTTCGCAGTACCTCGGCGGCGTGGTGGCCACTTACGCCAGCGTGCCGGACACCATCTCCACCGACCCGCTGGCCAGCCTGCCGATCTACACCAGCCTGTTCAACAAGCTGGGCCTCGCGGCGCTGGTGTGTACCCTCATCGCCATCGCGGTGCTGCCGCTGATGAACCGCTTGTCGGCGGCCCATCACGCCGCCAACAAGGCCTGATTCACCGCGCTTGCCACGCCATCCCGCCGCCGTTCCGGCGCGCGGGATGGTGCCCTGCCGGAAGTCACCCGTGCCATAAGGGATGTAGTCTTTTCGGCACCTGACACGTTAACGTTGCGAACTGTCGGTCGGAGTTGCCGTCCAAGGCGGCGCCCGACATTCCTATTCATGGAGTTCGCATGTCCCGCGGGAAAATCATCCTCATCGTTGTCGCTGCCGTAATCGTGGCGATTCTGGGCTACCGCCTGTTCGCCGGCGGCAGCAAAACGGCGGGTCCGGGCCGGATGGGCGGCGGCGACAACGCGCCGGTGCCGGTCACGGTGGTGAAGATCGAGCAGAAGAACGTGCCGATCTACCAGTTCGCCCAGGGCACCGTGCAAGCGGTCAACAGCGTGGCGGTACGCCCGCAGATCGGCGGCCTGTTGATGAAACTCCACTTCCAGGAAGGCCAGCGGGTGGAACAAGGCACGGTGATCGCCGAAATCGACCCGCGCACCTTCCAGGCCCAGTATGACCAGGCCGTGGCGCGGCAAAAGCAGGATCAGGCCCAGCTGGCCACCGCCCGCAGCAACTTGAAGCGCAGCCAGGACCTGATCAAGAAGAACTACATTTCACAGCAGGATCTGACCGCGCTGCAAAATACCGTCAACCAGTACGAGGCAGCGGTGACCGCCGATGCCGCCAGCGTCCGCGACGCCAAGGTGCAACTCGACTACGCCCAGGTGCGCGCGCCGATCAGCGGCTTGGCCGGCATCCGCCAGGTCGACCCCGGCAACGTGCTCGGCACCGGCGATGTGATCGTCACCATCACCCAGATGCAGCCCATCAACGTGCTGTTCGACCTGCCCGCCGACAGCCTTGACACGGTGCGCTCGGCGCAGGCGCGCGCCACGCTGCCGGTCACCGCGCTGGATTCCAGCGACCAGCACGTATTGGCCGGCGACGGGGTGCTGAAGGTGATCGACAACCAGATCAATACCGCTTCCGGCACCTATCGCCTGAAAGCCGAGTTCCCCAACACCGCGCGGGAGTTGTGGCCCGGCCAGTATGTCAGCACGCGTCTGCAAACCGGCACCGTCGAGAATGGCCTTGTCGCGCCCACGGAAGCCGTGCAGCGCGGCCCGAACGGCGACTACGTGTACCTGCTGAACCCGGCCGACAACACCGTGTCGATGCAGCCGGTCACCACCACCGGCCAGGTCGACGCCACCCACGTGCTGCTGGGTTCGGGCCTCAAGGCCGGCGACCAGGTCGTCACCGAAGGCATGTTCCGCCTCAAGCCCGGCAGCAAGGTCAGCCCGATGGCGCCCGGCGAAGCCCCCAAGCAACCGAGCGCCGCGGATCTGGCCAAGGCGACCAAGCAAGCCGCCAGCGGCGGCGGTCGTCATCACTGATCCCCGGCCTGCTGGTCGCCCACCTTTCATCGCAGGATAAAAGCCGTTGAGCTTTTCGACCCTCTTCATCCGTCGCCCGATTGCCACCTCGCTGCTGATGGTGGCACTGCTGCTGCTCGGCGTGCTCGGCTATCGCGCCCTGCCGGTATCGGCATTGCCGGAAATCGACGCCCCCACGCTGGTGGTGACCACGCAATATCCGGGCGCCTCGGCGCGCACCGTGGCCACCTTGGTGACCACGCCGCTGGAGCGTGAGCTCGGCCAGATCACCGGCATCACCATGATGAGTTCGGACAGCGCCGCCGGCCTGTCCACCATCGTGCTCGAATTCGCCATGGACCGCGACATCGATGTCGCCGCGCAGGACGTGCAATCGGCGCTGCGTTCGGCGCGGCTGCCCGGCTCGCTGCCTTATCCGCCGGTGTACAAGCGGGTCAACCCGGCCGACGCGCCGATCCTGACCCTGATGATGACCTCGGACACCCTGCCCCTGCGGGAGGTCAACGACTACGCCGATTCGATCCTGGCGCAGAAGCTGGCGCAGGTGAAAGGCGTTGGCCTGGTGTCGATCGCCGGCAACGTGCGCCCGGCGGTGCGGGTGCAGATCGACCCGGCCAAACTCGCCAACCTCGGCCTCACCCTGGAGGACGTGCGCAGCGCCCTGACCCAGGCCAACGTCAACGCCGCCAAAGGCTCTCTCAACGGCGCCGTGCAGACCTATTCCATCGGCACCAACGATCAGTTGACCAGCGCCGCCGAGTACGCCGACACCATCATCAAGTACAACGCCGGTGCCGCGGTGCGGCTCAAGGACGTGGCGCGCGTGATCGACGGCGTCGAGAACGACCAGCTCGCCGCCTGGGCCAACGGCAAGCCGGCGGTGCTGCTGGACATCCGGCGCCAGCCCGGCGCCAACATCGTCGATACCGTGGCCAAGATCCGCGCCATCGTGCCGGAATTGCGCGCGGTACTGCCGGCCAGCGTGCATCTGGACATCTTCGCCGACCGCACGGTCACCATCCAGGCGTCGGTGCACGACGTGCAGTTCACCCTGGTGCTGGCGGTGCTGCTGGTGATCGCGGTGATGTTCGTATTCCTGCGCCGGCTGTGGGCGACGGTGATCCCGTCAGTGGCGGTGCCGCTGTCGCTGCTCGGCACCTTCGCCGTGATGGCGGCGGCCGGGATGTCGCTCGACAACCTGTCGCTGATGGCGCTGACGGTGGCCACCGGTTTCGTGGTCGACGATGCGATCGTGATGATCGAGAACATCGTGCGCTACATCGAGCAGGGCAAGAGCGGCCCCGAGGCAGCCGAGATCGGCGCGCGCGAAATTGGCTTCACGGTGCTGTCGCTGACGATCTCGCTGATCGCGGTGTTCATCCCGTTGCTGCTGATGCCGGGTGTGACCGGGCGGCTGTTCCACGAGTTCGCCTGGGTACTGTCGAGCGCGGTGGCGATCTCCATGCTGGTGTCGCTGACGCTGACGCCGATGATGTGCGCCTACCTGCTGAAGCCGGACCAGCTGCCGGAAGGCGACGACGCCCACGAGCGCCACGCCGCCGCCGGCAAGGTGACCTGGTGGTCGCGCCTGGTCGAGCTCTACGCCGACAGCCTCGACTGGGTGCTGGCGCACCAGCGCTTCACCATCCTCGTCGCCACCGCGTCGGTGGTGTTGACGGTGCTGCTGTACATCGCCATCCCCAAAGGCTTGCTGCCGGAGCAGGACACCGGCCTCGTCACCGGCGTGGTGCAGGCCGATGACAACATCGCCTTCTCCGCCATGGAGCAGCGCACCCGCGCGGTCGCCGAGGCACTGCGTGCCGATCCGGCGGTGGCGGGCGTGTCCGCCTTCATCGGCGCCGGCGCCATCAACCCGACCCTGAACCAGGGCCAGCTATCGATCGTGCTGAAACAGCGCGGCGAGCGTGCCGGCCTCGATGTGGTGCTGCCGCGGTTGCAACAGGCGGTGGCCACGCTGCCCGGCATTGCGCTGTACCTGAAGCCGGTGCAGGACATCACGCTGGATTCGCGCGTCGCCGCCACCGAATACCAGTACACGCTGTCGGACGTGGATGAGGACGAGCTGGCCAGCTACGCCGCCCGCTTCACCCAGGTGCTGCGCCAGTTGCCGGCGCTGGCCGATGTCGACAACAACCTCGCCGACAAGGGCAAGTCAATCGAACTGCACATCGACCGCGCCCAGGCCAGCCGCCTCGGCGTGCCGATCCAGACCATCGACGACACCTTGTACGACGCCTACGGCCAACGCCAGATCTCGACCATCTTCACCCAGCGCAACCAGTACCGCGTGGTGATGGAAGTGGCGCCGGAGTTTCGCAACAGCACCGACCTTTTGAACAAGCTGGCGGTGCGCAGCAACGGCAGCGGTGCCCTGACCGGCGCCAACGCCACCGGCTACGGCATGCTGAAGTCGTCCAACTCTTCGACCTCCACCGGCGTCGGCCAGTCCAACACCGGCTTGCAGATCGGCGGTGGCAATACGGTGCCGCTGTCGGCCCTGGCCTCCACCTCGATCACCAGCGCGCCGCTGATGATCAGCCACCAGAACCAGTTGCCGGCGGTGACCATCTCCTTCAACCTCGCGCCCGGCTATTCCTTGTCCGAGGCGGTCGAGGCGATCAATCAGGCCGTCGCCCAATCCGCGTTCCCGGCCTCGCTGCGAGGCGAGTTCGTCGGCAAGGCGGCGGAGTTCTCCTCCTCGTTGGGCGACGAGGTATTGCTGTTGCTGGCCGCGATCGTGGTGATCTACATCGTGCTCGGCGTGCTGTACGAGAGCTACATCCACCCCTTCACCATCATCTCCACGCTGCCGCCAGCCGGCGTCGGCGCGCTGCTGGCACTGATGCTGTTCGGCATGAGCCTGTCGGTGGATGGCATTGTCGGCATCGTGCTCCTGATCGGCATCGTCAAGAAAAACGCCATCATGATGATCGACTTCGCCATCGAGGCGCGCCGCAGCGGCCTCGATGCGCACGCCGCGATCCGCCGCGCCTGCCTGCTGCGCTTCCGCCCGATCATGATGACCACCGCCGCCGCCCTGCTGGGCGCATTGCCGCTGGCACTTGGCAACGGCATCGGCGCGGAATTGCGTCGGCCGCTGGGCGTCTCCATCGTCGGCGGCCTGCTGCTGTCGCAGATGGTGACGCTGTACACCACGCCGGTGATCTACCTGTACATGGAACGCTTCCAGGACTGGCTGGCCGCGCGACGGCAGCGCCGGCTCGCCCACGCGACGGCGCAAGCGTGAGGCCGGCAATGATGGGCAGCACCGTCCGCGCACCGCGCCATTGCCGCAACGGAGTGGCTCGATGAACATTTCCAGCCCGTTCGTGCGGCGCCCGATCGGCACCTCGCTGCTGGCAGCGGGGCTGTTCGTGCTCGGCGTCATTTGCTACACCCTGCTTGGCATCAGCGCGCTGCCACAGATTTCCTTCCCGGCCATCTTCGTCACCGCCGGGCAACCCGGTGCCAGTGCCGAAACCATGGCCGCCACGGTGGCAGCGCCACTGGAGCGCCATTTGGGCCAGGTGCCGGGCGTGGAGACCATGTTCTCGTCCAGCTCCGAAGGTGGCAGCTTCATCTTTCTGATGTTCGACGGCGGCGTCGATCTCGACAGCGCGGCGCGCGAAGTCAGCGCCGCGATCAATGCCTCTGCGGCGGACCTGCCATCCGGGCTGACCTCGCTGCCAACCTATCGCAAGGCCAACCCCAACGACGACCCGATCATCCAGATCGCGCTGACCTCGGACACCCAGCCCTTGTCCGAGCTGTTCGACCGCGCCAACCGCCTGCTGATGCCGCGCCTCAACCAGTTGCCCGGTGTGGCCACGGTGGAAGTCTCCGGCAGCGCGCAGCCGGCGGTGCGCGTTGACATCGATCTCGCCAAGCTGTCGGCACTCGGCCTGTCCGCCAATTCGGTGCGCAACGCGCTGCGCGCAGCCAATGTGGTGGCGCCGCTCGGCTTCGTCCGCGACGGCGACACCCACATGGCGATCGCGGTCAACGACCAGCTCAAGACCGCCGAAGAATTCGCCGATCTCGTGATTGCCACCCACGACGGCACGCCGGTACGGTTGAAGGACATCGCCAACGTCTATCAGGGTGCCGAGGACAGCTATCAGGCGGCCTGGTTCGACGGCAAACCGTCGATCGGCATCGACGTGTTCAAGCGCCCCGATGCCAACGTGATCGCCACCGTCGATGCGGTCAAGGCGGCACTGCCGGAGTTGCGTTCACTGCTGCCACCCGCCACCACGCTGACGCCGTACTACGACGGTACCCCGACCGTGCGGGCCTCGATCGACGAGGTGCAAATCACCTTGCTGATCAGCTTGGCGATGGTGATCCTGACCATGGCCCTGTTCCTGCGTCGCACTGCGCCAACCTTGATCGCGGCCACCGCGGTGCCGCTGTCGCTGGCCGGCGCCTTCATCGCCATGTACGTGCTTGGCTATACGCTCGACAACCTGTCGCTGCTGGCACTGGTGATCGCCATTGGCTTCGTGGTCGACGACGCCATCGTGGTGATCGAAAACATCATCCGCCACGTCGACGCCGGCGACTCGCGGCTCGAAGCCACCTTGAAAGGCGCGCGTGAAATCGGCTTCACCATTGTTTCGATCACACTGTCCCTGATCGCGGTGTTCATCCCCTTGCTGTTCGCACCGGGCATGATCGGCACCTTCTTCCGCGAATTCACCGTGACCCTGATCGCCGCCATTGCGGTCTCGGCCATCGTCTCGCTGACCCTGACGCCCTCGCTGTGCGGTCGCTTCCTGACCCCGGCACGGGAACAACGCCCTTCGCGTCTCGGGTTGGCGCTGGACCGCTTCCACGACTGGATGCTCCGCAGTTACCTGCGCGCGCTCGACTTCGCCCTGTCGTGGCCACGCACGATGGCGCTGCAACCGCTGCTGCTGGTGGCCCTGACCGTGTTCCTGTTCGGCCAGGTCCGTGGCGGCTTCTTCCCGGCCCAGGACACCGGCCTGATCTGGGGCCGCGCCAGCGCCGGCTCCACCCTGTCCTTCGCCGACATGAAATCCCGCGTTGACCGGCTGACCGACATGCTGCGCGCCGACCCGGCGGTCGAATACGTCGGCTCGCGGCTCGGCGCACGCCGTGGCAATACCAGCGGCAGCTTCAGCATCCAGTTGAAGCCGCTGGGCGAGGGCCGCGAGCAGTCCACCCAGGCGGTGGTGGCGCGACTTTCGGCCAAGGCGGCGAACTTCCCCGATATCGACCTGCGGCTGCGCGCGCACCAGGACCTGCCGAGTGGCGGCGGTGGCGGCACCTCCCAGGGTGGCGAGTACGAGGTCAGCCTGCTCGGCAACGATCCGGTGCAGATGCAGCAATGGCTGCCGAAGTTGCAGGCCGAGCTCAAGAAGAATCCTCTGCTCAACAACGTCGGCACCGATGTCGATGACGCCGGCCTGCAACAAAACATCGTGATCGACCGCGCTGCGGCGGCACGGCTCGGCATCTCGGTGGCCGCCATCGACGACGCGCTCTACAACGCCTTCGGCCAGCGCCAGGTGTCCACCATCTACACCGACAACAACCAATACCAGGTGGTGATGAACGCGCTGCCGTCGCAAACCGCGAGCCCGGCCGCGATCGACCGCATCTACGTCCCCGGCAAGGGTGGCGCGATGATCCCGATCACCGCCGTCACCAAGCAGGTATCCGGGCTTGCGCCACGGCAGATCCGCCACCGCAACCAGTACACCTCGATGGATCTCAGCTTCAACCTCGCCCCCGGCGCCAGCATGAGCGAGGCGCGGGATTCGATCCGCAAGACCATCGAAGGCATGCGCATGCCGGGCGACATCCGCATGGATCTGGGCGGCAACTTCCGTCGCTTCGAGCAGTCGCAGGGCAACATGCCGTGGCTGTTGCTGGCGGCGATTCTGGCGGTCTACATCGTGCTCGGCGTGCTGTACGAGAGCCTGATCCATCCGGTGACGATCCTGTCCACCCTGCCATCGGCCGGCGTGGGTGCCTTGCTGGCATTGATCTTGACCGACACCGAGCTATCGGTGGTGTCGATGATGGCAATGGTGCTGCTGATCGGGCTGGTCAAGAAGAACGCGATCATGATGATCGACTTCGCGCTGGTCGCCGAGCGCAGCGGCATGCCGCCGCTGGCCGCCATCCGCGAAGCCTGCTCAACCCGTTTCCGGCCGATCATGATGACCACCATGGTGGCGATCCTGGCCGCGCTGCCGCTGGCCATCGGCATCGGCCCCGGCGCCGAACTGCGGCGTCCGCTCGGCATCGCCATGATCGGCGGCCTGATCGTGTCGCAGAGCCTGACCTTGCTGACCACACCGGCGATCTACCTGATCTTCGCCCGCCGCAGCCAACGGCGGCGCGAGCGCAAGCAGGCACCCGCGCAAGTTGCGTTGAAAACGCCCTGAGCGGGGACTGTCCGGGCCGCACTCGATCAGGCAGAATTTCTCCGCCGGATTTTCGGCGTATTGGGTACAGGGGTATTCATGAAATCGGCTTGCAAGTGGCTGTTGGCCACCGTCGTGATGGCGGCTGCGCCGGGCATCGCGCTGGCGTCGGATGTGGTTTTCGTCAACCAGTCGTCGTGGGACATCCACGAGGTCTACCTGTCTCCGGCCAGTCAATCGACCTGGGGCGAGGACTTTCTGGGCGACGACATCCTCGCCCATGGTGACGAACTGACCATCACCGACGTGGAAGAAGGCAAGTGGGACGTCAAAGTGGTGGACGAAGACGGTGATGAGTGCGTGATCGAGGACGTCTACCTCAACAGCGATGACAAGTGGGTCATCAAGGACAAGGACCTGCTGGCCTGCCAAGCCGCCAGCTGATCTTCGCTGCGTTTCCCCGCAAAACCACGGGCGGCAGCCGCAAACTGCCGCCCGTTTTGCTGTCGGCGGCGGCTCGAATCCGGCATTGCCGCCCAGCACTGCTGGAGCGCTGACAAAGCCGCGCCGTCAGGGCCCGCACACGCAAACATGACTAACCGTGCGGCGACACGGGCTGCAACAACGGCGCCAGTTGCGGCCACACGTTCGCCAGCAAACGTGGTTCCGCCGCGGCCGTCGGGTGCAGACCGTCGGCTTGCATCAACGTCGCGTCGAGTGCCACGCCTTCAAGCAGAAACGGTACCAGCGCGACCTTGTGCGCCGCCGCCAAGTCGCGGTACACGGCGCGCAAGCCATCGCGATAGCGCGGGCCGTAGTTGACCGGCAGCTCAATGCCGACCAGCAGCACCTTGGCCCCGGCTTGTTGCGCCAACTCGATCATTTGCGCCAGATTGTCGCGCAACGCCGCCAGCGGCAGCCCGCGCAGACCATCGTTGGCACCAAGCTCGATCACCACCACGGCGGGCGCGTGCCGTGTCAGCAACGCGGGTAAACGCGCCAGTCCGCCGGCGCTGGTCTCGCCGCTGATGCTGGCATTGACGACCGTGCGCGGTGACCCCATCTTGTGTAGACGTTCGGCCAGCAAATGCACCCAACCCGATTGCAGCGGGATGTTGTGCGCGGCGGACAACGAATCCCCGAGCACCAGCACCGGTGCGCTGAGCGATGGCGCGGCAGCCAGCGCGGGCCATGTCAGGCAACCGAGCAGCAACAACAGGAAACGACGCATGAGTGACACTCGCAAGACGGCTCTGGAGGCGGTTGATGTTAGCAAGAGCCTCGACGGGCCGGCCGGCCGCGTCGATATCCTGGCCGGGGTCGATCTCACACTGACCGCTGGCGACAGCTTCGCCATCGTCGGCGCCTCGGGCTCGGGCAAGACCACCCTGCTTGGCCTGCTTGCCGGGCTGGATCTGCCCAGCGGGGGGCGCATCACGCTGGATGGCCATGCACTCAGCGCCATGGATGAGGAACAGCGCGCCGCGCTGCGCCGGCGCCTGACCGGCTTCGTTTTCCAGTCCTTTCACTTGCTGCCGGCCTTGACCGCCGAGGAAAACGTGATGCTGCCACTGGAACTCGATGGCGGCGACGAGGTGCGCGAACGCGCCCGCGCCGCGCTGGCCGCCGTCGGCCTCGATGGCCGCCGCCGTCATTACCCGTACCAACTGTCCGGCGGCGAGCAGCAACGGGTCGCCTTGGCGCGGGCTTTCGTCAACCAACCCACGGTGTTGTTTGCCGATGAACCCACCGGCAACCTCGACCCGCATACCGGCCACGCGGTCAGCGACCTGCTGTTCGAAATGAACCGCGCCCACGGCACCACGCTGGTGCTGGTGACCCACGACCTGCGTCTGGCGGAACGCTGCGCACACCGTGCCGCACTCGTCGATGGCAGGCTGGCCGCATGAATCTGCTGGCGTTGGCCTGGCGCAGCCTGCGGCGTGAATGGCGCCTGGCCGACGTGCGCACGCTGGCGCTGGCGCTGACGCTGGCGGTGACCGCGCTGGGCGTGGTGTCGACCCTGGCGACGCGGGTGGAGAATGGCATCCGCGCCGGCGCCAGTCAGCTGATCGGTGGCGATATCGGCGTCAGTGCCGCGGCACCATTGCCGCCCGCGCTGGCGCAACACGCCACCGCACTGGGTCTGGCAGTCAGCGCCGGCGCCAGCTTTCCCAGCGTGGCTTTTGCCGGCGAGCACAGCCAGTTGCTGGACGTGACCGCGGTGGACCGCGCCTGGCCGTTGCGTGGAGAGCAACGCCTCAATGATGGCTCGGGCGCGACGCGGACGGGCCACGGCCCTGCGCCCGGCACGGTCTACCTCGATTCCCGCGCACTGACCGGCCTCGGCGTCAAGCCGGGGGACCGAGTCCAGCTCGGCGGCAGCGAATTGCGCGTCGCAGCGACCTTGGTCAGCCAGCCCGACGGCGGCCAGTTGCTGGCGCTGGCACCGCGCGCGCAAATGAGTCTCGCCGATGCCACCGCTGCGGGCCTCCTTGGTCAGGGCAGTCGCGCCCGCCACCGCTTGCTGGTTGCCGGCACGCCGGCGCGCATGGCGCAATGGCAGGCATGGGCGACGCCCCGGCTTCCGCACGGCGCCGAACTCATCACGCCGGAAAAAACCCAGCAACGGATGCAGCAGGCATTCGCTCGCGCCAACGCCTTCTTGCGCCTGACCGCGCTGCTGGCCGCGTTGCTGGCGGGCGTCGCCATCGCCCTGGCCGCGCAACGTTACGCGCGCCGCAAAACCGACGAGGTCGCGCTGCTGCGCGCGCTCGGCACCCCACGGCGGCGCGTCTTGGGCTTGTTGCTGGCAACACTGGCCTTGCTGGCGCTGCCCGCAGCAGGGCTGGGCGTCGCGCTCAGCCTCGGGCTCGCACAATTGGCCTGGCAGGCGCTGCACGCCCTGTTCGGCGACACCCCGGCCAGCCTGCCGCTGCTGCCGTCGCTGGCGTCGATGCTGGTTGGCCTGGCGGTATTGGCCGGTTTTGCGCTGCCACCGCTGGCGCGGTTGGCGGAGGTGCCGCCGGTGGCGGTATTCCGGCGCGAGTTCGGCCACGCCGGCCGGCGCTTCGATATGCTGTATCTCCTGCCGGCTGCGGTGTCCCTGCTGCTGCTGTGGTGGATGGGCGGCTCGGTCAAACTGGCGGCGATTCTGGCCGCCTGCCTTACCGGGGTCAGCCTGCTCGCGCTGGGCCTGACCCTGGTTCTGTTGTGGGCAGCACGGCGGTTGGCACCCAACGTACATCCCGCCTGGCGGCTGGGACTGGCGGCGCTGGCGCGACGGCGCCGCCTCAGCCTGATCCAGTCGACGGCATTGTCGCTCGGCCTGACCGCGCTGCTGCTGTTGGGAGTGGTGGCACCGGCACTGCTCGACGGCTGGCGCCGCGAACTGCCGCCGGACACCCCGAACTGGTTCGCCCTCAACCTGCAAGACACCCAACGCGACGGCTTTGCCACCGCCTTGGCCGCGGCCGGTGCCAACGGCCTCAACATGCTGCCGCTGGCCACCGGCAAGCTGGTGGCCATCAATGCGGTGCCTGTCGATCAGCTCCGCTTCACCGATCCGCGCGCCACCGAATGGGTGGATCGGCAATTGCGTCTGTCCTGGAGTGCCACGCTGCCGCCCGCCAACCGTCTGCTGGAAGGCCGTTGGTTCCAACCACAAACGCCCCACGCTGGCGTCTCGGTGGATGAAATGTGGCGCGACATGTTCGCGCTGAAACTGGGCGACGTGATGCGCTTCGAATTCGGCGGAACCCGCCTGGACGCCCGCATCGACAGTTTTCGCGCCGTCGACTGGCGTTCGTTCCGGGTCAATTTTTTCCTCTTGCTCGACCCCGCGCACGCCGCCGCCCTGCCGCACAGCTGGATTGCCAGCTTTCATCTGCCGGCAGGCAATGGCGAGCGCCTGGCCGGCCTGTCGCACACCTATCCCAACCTCAGCCTGATCGACGTCGACAGCGTGCTCGACCGCCTGCGCGGCATCATCGAGCAAGTCAGTGCCGCGGTGCGCTGGGTGCTCGGCTTCAGCCTGCTGGCCGGTGCACTGGTGCTGCTGGCGGCGCTGGCCGCGAGTGCCGCCGAACGCCGCCACGAAGCCGCCCTGCTGCGCACGCTGGGCGCGCAACGAAACCAGCTGCGATTGGCCGCCGCCTGCGAGTTCGCCCTGCTGGGACTGACCGCCGGGGCCATCGCCGTGCTGGGCGCCAGTGTCGCGGGGGTCTGGCTGGCCCACGCCGTGTTCCGGATCGAGCATTTCCTGCCACCGCTCCCGACGCTGCTGTCGATCGCGCTCGGCGCCGCCGTCGCGGTGACCTTGCTCGGTCTGGCAGGTACTCGCCGTGTTGCCGCCACGCCGCCGCTGAGCCTGCTCCGGCGCGGCTGACGCCGGCTACTCGGCTTTCGGTACGCTGACGCTGCCGTCGACCTCGTCGACGTTGACGTCACCGTCCGGGTCCAGCGAGTGCACGGTCAGGTTGCCGGTGACGGTGTCGACATCGACTTCACCGCTGCCCACCGCATTCACCACAACGTTGCCGTGGATGTCGCGCAAAGACAGGTCGCCATCCTCGACGTGGTCGACGTCGACATCTCCGGCCACGTTGCGCACACGGATCGTGCCGGCTCCCAGCGTGCCGATGGCAAGCCGGCCGACATCCTCGACACGGGCCTCGCCGGTGCCGAGCGAGAGCTTGACCAGACCGCCCGCGGCGTGGATTTCCACCTGACCGGAATCAGCGGCGACATCAATGTCCTGCACCCCGCTGGCGGACACCTTGCCGCTGCCCGCGCGCACCTGCACAGGGACTCCCGCCGGGATCGTTGCGGTCAGGTCGATGTTGGCGTAGTTGCGGCCGATCCAGCCCGACGCAACTTCGTCGCCGCCGCGAGCGCGGATCACCAGCTTGTCTCCCTCGTGCGTGCGGGTCACTTTCAGCAAGTGCAGGTTTTCGACACTGGACGCGCACGCCGCACCCTGCATCACCACCGGCCCGCCGGCGGCACCCGCGGCGAGCACCAGGTGATGGCGGCCGATGTCGAAAACCACCGTGGTGGTACCGTCCAGCGGGACCGCCGCGTCTTGCGGCAGGCGGTACTCACAATGCTCGGCCGCCGCACCCAAGGTGGGCACCAGCAGCAAGGCAATCAACAACAGGCGCATCAAACCACTCCACGTTCCAATTCATCGCAATACACGGTGCCACGGCCCACTCAGGTTGGCTGCGTGCCGGCTTCGGCCTGCTTGGCCCGTCGCCACAATGCCTCCTGCGCCGCCAGCGGCAGCGCCGCAAAGACCTGCCCGTCGTCCGCCGCAAGCTGCTCCATGATACGAAATCGGCGCTCGAACTTGGCGTTGGCGTGGCGCAGTGCACCGGAAAAATCCGCCTTGGCGTGGCGGCACAGGTTGACCAGCACGAACAACATGTCGCCAATCTCGTCCTCGATCCGCTCGACCGCGCTGCCGGCCGCGAATTCGGCACGGACTTCGGCCAGCTCCTCGGTCAGCTTGTCCAGCACCGGCACCGGATCGGGCCAGTCGAAGCCCACCGCGGCGGCGCGCTGCTGCAACTTCAATGCCCGACGCCATTCGGGCAAGCCGCGCGCAATACCGGCCAAGGCACTGCCATCCTCGCTGCGGCCGCGCCGCTCGCTGGCCTTGATCGCCTCCCACGCCCGCGTCTGTTCCGCGACGTCGGCATAGTGCGCCGTACCAAACACATGCGGATGGCGCCGCTCCAGCTTGTCGGCGATCGCCGCCGCCACCTCATCGAAATCGAAATGGCCGGCCTCCTCTGCCATGCGGGCGTGAAACACCACCTGGAACAGCAGGTCGCCCAGCTCATCGCGCAAGTCGTCAAAGTCTCCGCGATCAATCGCGTCCACCACCTCGTAGGCTTCTTCAAGCGTGTACGGTGCGATGCTGGAAAAATCCTGCTGGATGTCCCACGGACAGCCCCGTTCGGGGTCGCGCAGACGCTGCATGATCCGGCGCAGCCGGTCGATGGGGGGCAAAGGCGTGGCATCCATGCCGACATTTTGCCGCAAGCCGGAGATCGACGCCGACAACCCGTCGCCCAAGCCGTGACGGGGTTCGCGGCTTGGAGGTGGCGATGTGGGCAAAGCTGGCATTTGGCCGCCGGAAGACTGCCCAACGGGCGTTTTTTGGAGTACATTCGGTTTTGTAATCGGGGACTTGCGCGCTTTTCTTATGGCAATACAGCTGAATCCTCCGCATCTGGTCGGCTTGACGGGCATTGCACGGCGCCTGGTCGCCGATGGCGTGCTGAATGAAACGGACGCACGCGCCGCCAGCGAGACGGCCGCACGCGAGCGCGTGCCTCTCGGCAACTACCTGCTCGACAAGAGCCTGGCCACGGCCGACGCCATCGCCCGCGCCTCCTCGGCGGAGTTCGGCATTCCGCTGTTCAACCTCGCCGCACTGGATCGCAAATACATCCCGGATAACGTCGTCAGCGAAGAGTTGATCCAGAAACACAAGGCATTACCGCTGTTCCGGCGCGGCAACCGCTTGTTCGTCGGCCTCGCCGATCCGACCAACGCGCAAGCACTGGACGACATCAAGTTCCAGTCCAATTGCACGGTCGAGCCGGTGCTGGTCAATGCGGCCGAACTCGGGCGCACGATCGAGCAGGTGCTGGCCTCCCGCTCGACCACCATCGAAGGACTGGATGGCGCCGACGGGCTGGAGTCGCTCACCACCGAAATCGGCGAGGAAGCGCAAAACACCGGCGTCGACGCGACTTCCGCCGATGACGCCCCGGTGGTGAAGTTCGTCAACAAGGTACTGGTCGATGCCATCAAACGCGGCGCCTCGGACATCCATTTCGAGCCGTACGAAACCAAGTACCGCGTGCGCCTGCGCATGGATGGCATTCTGAGTTCGGTGGCCGCGCCGCCGATCCAGCTCAACACCCGCATTTCTTCGCGCCTCAAGGTCATGAGCGGCCTCGACATCGCCGAAAAGCGCGTGCCACAGGATGGTCGCATCAAGCTCAACCTGTCCAAGACCAAGGCCATCGACTTCCGTGTCTCCACCTTGCCGACCCTGTTCGGCGAGAAAATCGTGCTGCGTATCCTGGACGGCAGCGCGGCCAAGCTTGGCATCGACAAGCTGGGCTACGAGGAAGACCAGAAGGAACTCTTCGTCAACGCCATCCACAAGCCCTACGGCATGGTACTGGTCACCGGCCCCACCGGCTCCGGCAAGACGGTGTCGCTGTACACCGCACTCAACATCCTCAACACCGGCGACCGCAACATTTCCACCGTCGAAGACCCGGTGGAAATCCGCGTCGACGGCATCAATCAGGTGCAGCAAAACGTCAAGCGCGGCATGACCTTCGCCGCTGCGCTGCGCTCATTCCTGCGCCAGGATCCGGACATCATCATGGTCGGCGAAATCCGCGACCTCGAAACCGCGGAAATCGCCATCAAGGCGGCGCAAACCGGCCACATGGTGCTGTCCACCCTGCACACCAACGACGCCTCGCAGACCATCGCGCGCCTGATGAACATGGGCATCGCGCCCTACAACATCACCTCCTCGGTGACACTGGTGATCGCGCAGCGCCTGGCAAGGCGCCTGCACGAATGCAAGCAGCCGATGGAACTGCCCGAGGCCGCGCTGCTGGCCGAAGGCTTCACCCGGGATGAGATCGCCGCCGGCATGCACATCTACGCCGCCAATGGTTGCGATGGCTGCAACATGGGTTACAAGGGCCGCGTCGGCCTGTACGAAGTGATGCCGATGTCGGAACAGATCCAGCAGATCATCCTCGAAGGCGGCAACGCCATGCAGATCGCCAAAGTCGCCCGCGCCGCCGGCGTCAGCGACCTGCACGGTTCCGCCCTGCTCAAGGTCAAAAACGGCGTCACCGACCTTACCGAAATCAACCGCGTCACCAAGGATTAACGGGGACCCACATGGCCACTGCTTCCGTTTCACGCAAAGTCCAGCAGCGCGGCGCCGCCCGTGCCCAGATCAGTCAGACCACCATGTACGACTGGGTCGCCCTGGACAAACGCGGCCAGAAGATGAAAGGCGAGATGGCCGGCAAGAATGCCTCGCTGGTCAAGGCCGAACTGCGCCGTCAAGGCATGAATCCGCAGTCGGTGAAGCCGAAGCCGAAGCCACTGTTCGGCTCCTCCGGCAAGCGGGTCACGCCGCGCGACGTGGCCATTTTCAGCCGCCAG
>DASSXP010000127.1:0-2055 GCA_035703755.1 Rhodanobacteraceae bacterium
GCTTGATGCGTGAAGCGCAGCAGGCGGCCGCGGCCATCCAGCGCGTACAAACAATCGGCAGACGAACCGTTATCCGGCTGATTGCGGTCGTGCGTTACGCCACTGGCCCCGTTTGCAAAGCCCGGCGAACGGGCTGGGTGATCGGCGGCGTGGCGCGTCGCTGCGGCTTTGCCACCGACGATGATGATGGCCTTGTCGTTGGCGTCCCTGGACGGCTGCCCCGGCGGCAAGGGTTGCGGGTTGGGTGCGAGCTTTGCCCCACTCGACTGGATGCGGGCGGATGCAACGGAGCCTGACGGACGTTCGAGCTGCGCTCCCTTGACGGCCTTTTGCAGTGGCGTCAATCTGGGTGCAGATTCCACGTGCCCCATTGCCGGCGGAATCTTTTGCAACGCCGGTGCCGGGCCGCAAATCAGACCCATGGCATCGACCAGCGCGCCGGAGTGGCCGTGCATGCCGATGCCGACCTCGCCCATTGGGCATCGTTGCTGTGCTTGTTCGAAATGCGGACACCGCCCATTCCCGAAAATCTTGTTCTTGGTCAGGTTCCAGGTTGGAACCACGAGGTTTGGCCCCAGGGTGCATCCCTGCACCGGCGCGTGCAGCACGTTGGAAGGATATTGCCCAATCGATACGCGCGCGGAGATTTCCCCGCAATAGATGTCGATGGTGTCGAGGCTGACGGTATCGATGCCGTCGTAGCCGGCCACAATACCCGCCACGACGGGTGTGCCCGGCGGGCACAGCAATCGCCGCAAGCTGCCACCGCCGCCGCCATGCCAATCTGTCCCGAAGCCGTTCGTCAGCGGCGGCGCGCCGATGTCGACCGGGCTTGAGGCGGTGACGCACACCGCGCGGATGGCGTCGATGTCATCGCCGGCACGCACCTCGAAGCCGTGGAGGAACAGGCCTTGCGGGCAACGCGCGCTGTATTGCGCGCCACCCTTGCCACCGATTTGCGGCAAGAAGGAGTCTGCCTGCGCGGGTGCGCTGGCCATGGCTGCCATGACCAGAACCGCAAGCATCGATGAGAGATGTTTCATGTGCGTGCCTCACTCGAGTCCAATCCAGATTCAATCGGCTTGTCGTGGCCGCGCTGTCACCAGCCCTCACTCGGCAAGCGCGTGCAGCACGGCGCTGTCGAATCGGGCGCCATCATCGCTGGCGTGGCCCCGCCGCCACCACCTCGATGATCGAGGTGCCACCCGTGGTGCCGATGACGCGTTCGACGCGCCACCCGGCCTCGTCGAGCAAGGCGCGGTGTTCGTCCACGGTGCGTTGCCGGCCGCCAAGCAGGCCGAGCATCAGCACGTCCAGGGTCTTGGCCCAGTCGAGTTCGGAGCCCTCGGAACGCAGTTCCTCGATCACCAGCAGCCGGGCATCGGCTGGCGCCGCCCGGCGCACGTTGCGCAGGATCGCTACTGCCTGCGGGTCGGGCCAGTCGTGGACGATTTCCATCAGCAGGTACAGGTCGCAGTCGGGCAAGGCGTCCATGAAGAAATCCCCGCCAACGAGTTCGATCCGCTCCGAAGCCAAGGCGTGGTTCTCCTCGATCACATGCGGCTGGTCGAACAGCAGGCCACGGGCTGCGGGCGCGATATCGAGCACGCTGTGCAACAGATGGCCACGGCCGCCGCCGATATCGCCAATGCGGCGAAACGGCGTGAAGTCGAAGGCGCGCAGGATGCCGGCGACATGCGCATGGGTCTTGCCGGTCATGGCGGCATTGAAAATGGCCGCTTGTCGCGGGTTCGCGGCAAGGTGCTGCCAATAGCCATCGGGAACGATTCCGGCTGTTGCCGGGTGCCCTTGGCGTACCGACGCCTCGAGGACTTCGAACACGCGCCAGTTGACATCGAAGCCGAGCATGCGGACAAACGCGCGCAGGGATTGCGGGTGATCGTCGCGCAGCAGCAGCGAGGCTTCGTTGTGGGCTACGCGTTCCCCATCAAGAACAAAAATGCCGTGGGCCGCAAGCAACCGCAACAGGCGCTGCAAGCATCCGGCGTCGGCGCCGAGCTTCGTCGCCAACGCGTCCACCGGATTGCTCACACC
>DASSXP010000243.1:0-4832 GCA_035703755.1 Rhodanobacteraceae bacterium
GCGCTATTTCGACCGCATCACGCGGCCCGAGCAGATCATGGATGCTTTGCCACGCGCGCTGGCGGTGCTGCACGATCCGGCCACTTGCGGCCCGGCAACGCTGGCGTTTTGCCAGGACGTGCAGGCAGAGGCGCATGACTATCCGGCGGAATTCTTCGCGCCCCGACTATGGTCGCTGCGGCGCCCCGGCGCCGACGCGGACGAGTTGGACGCGCTGGTCGATGCTCTGCGGCAGGCGCAACGACCGCTACTCATTGCCGGCGGCGGCGTGCTGTACAGCGGAGCCGAAACCGCACTGGCCCGTTTTGCCGAGGAACATGGTGTGGCGGTGGCCGAAACCCAGGCCGGCAAGGGCGCCATGCCTTGGGACCATCCCCTGGCTCTGGGTTCGATCGGGGTCACCGGCTCCAGCGCGGCCAATGCCGCCGCCGAGCGCGCCGATTTGGTGGTCGGCATCGGCACGCGGCTGGGGGATTTCACCACCGGCTCGCGCAGCCTGTTTGCGCAGGCGCGACTGGTGCAGGTCAACGTGCAGGCATGCGACGCCCACAAGCATGCTGCCCTGGCTGTGGTCGGCGATGCGCGTCGCACGCTGGAAGACCTGCAACAGCGGCTGGTTGACTGGCGCGCGCCGGATGAACCGTGTCGCGCGCAGGAAATACAGGCGTGGCAGCGGACGGTGGATGCCGCTACCAGTGCGGAAGATGACACCACCCAGCCCAGCGATGCCGAAGTCATTGGCCGCGTGCAGGCGGCATTCGATGACGATGCGGTGGTGGTCTGCGCCGCCGGCGGCTTGCCGGGCGAACTGCACAAGCTCTGGCGGTGCCGCCGCCCTGACGGCTACCACCTCGAATACGGCTACTCCTGCATGGGCTACGAAATTGCCGGTGGCCTCGGCGTCAAGATGGCCGTGCCCGATCGTGAAGTCGTGGTGATGGTCGGCGACGGCAGTTACCTGATGCTGAACTCCGAACTGGCCACTTCGGTGATGCTGGGCCGCAAGCTGGTGGTCGTGGTGCTCGACAACCGCGGCTTTGGCTGCATTGATCGCTTGCAGCACGCGACCGGCGGCGCCGGTTTCAACAACCTGCTGGAAGATACCGAGCACGCCGAACTGCCGGCGATCGACTTCGCCGCGCATGCGGCCAGTCTTGGTGCCCATGCGGAACGGGTCGGCAACCTGGGTGCGTTGAGCGCGGCGCTGGCGCGGGCGCGCAATGCCACGACCACCAGCGTGGTGGTGATCGAAACCAACCCTCGTGCCACCACGGAAGCCGGCGGCTGGTGGTGGGATGTGGCGGTGCCGGAAGTTTCCACCCGTACCGAAGTGACCGCCGCACGGCGGGATTACGAAGCCGGCGTACGCCGCAAGCGAGATCGAACATGAGTATCCGTTTCGGGGTCAGCCCGATTGCCTGGTCCAACGACGACATGCCGGAGTTGGGGGGCGACACACCGCTGAACAAAATACTGGGCGACATCCGCGACCTGGGTTTCGTCGGCGTCGAAATGAGTGGCCGCTTCCCGTCGGAACCGGCAGCGCTGCGGGCACTGCTGGCGCCCTGGCAGCTGGATCTGATCGGTGGCTGGTACAGCGGCGCGCTGCTGGAACGCGACGCCGAGGCGGAAATCGCCGCGTTGCAGCCGCACCTGGAGCGCCTGCTGGAACTGGGCGCCGATGCGTTCGTGTTCGCGGAAACCAGCAATGCCGTGCATGGCCGGCGAGATCGAGGCCTGCGCGATTCGCCGCGGCTGCCGGCAAACGCGTGGGCACAGTTCGGTGACCGCATGACCCGGGTGGCCGATTACGTCGAGGCGCGTGGACTGCGCTTTGCCTACCACCACCACCTGGGCACGGTGGTGGAGAACGGCGAAGATCTCGAGCATTTGCTGGCGGCGACCGGTCCCGCGGTACGCCTGACGCTGGATACCGGCCATGCCGCGCTCGGCGGCATCGATGCGCTGGACACCATTCGACGTCATTCCGCACGCATTGCGCATGTGCATTGCAAGGACGTGCGGCGCAGCGTCCACGCAGCAATGCTGGCGCAAGGCGCGAGCTTCCTTGATGGCGTGCTGGCCGGCATGTTCACGGTGCCGGGCGACGGCGACCTCGACTTCGATTCGGTGGCGACTGCGCTCAAGGCCATCGATTATTCCGGCTGGATCGTGATTGAAGCCGAGCAGGACCCGGCCAAGGCTGATCCGCGCCGTTATGCCGAAATCGGCCTGGCAACGCTGCGCGATGCCGTTGCGATGGCGGGCCTGACGACATGAGCACGCTGCGCGTTCGTCCGCATGCACCGGCTGCCGACGGCACCGTGCTGGAAGTGACGCCGGCCAGCGCCGGCTGGAGCCATGTCGGCTTTCGCGTGCTGCAATTGGCGCCGGGGCAAAGTTGCCACGGCGGCGATGCGCGGCGCGAAGTGTGTCTGGTGCTGGTTTCCGGGTGCGCTGATGTGGCTGCCGGCGGCCAGCGCTACGAGGCTTTGGGCGGTCGCGTCGATCCTTTCGTCGATCAGGCGCCGGGTGTGGTGTATGTACCCGCTGGTGTCAATTGGAGCGTCAGTGCGCGTGGTCCCGTCGAGTTGGCCGTGTGCAGTGCGCCGGCGCAAGGCCACGGGACACCGCGCCGCATCGGCGAGCAGGACATGAGCCGCGAAGTGCGGGGGCGGGGCAGCAATACCCGCTACGTACGCAACATCCTGCCGGAATCCGAGCCGGCCGAAAGCCTGCTGGTGGTGGAGGTGATCACACCGGGTGGCAACTGGTCCAGCTATCCGCCGCACAAACACGACAGCGCCGAGGCAGGGCAGGAGACGGCGCTGGAGGAAACCTACTACCACCGCCTGCAACCGGCGCAGGGCTTCGCCTTCCAGCGCGTCTACACCGATGACCGCGCGCTCGACGAAACCATCACCGTCGAAGACGGCGACGTGGTGATGGTGCCGCGCGGCTACCACCCGGTGGGCACCCCGCACGGCTACGACCTGTACTACCTCAACGTCATGGCCGGCCCGCGCCGGCAATGGATTTTCCGCAACGACCCGGCGCATGAATGGTTGCTGCGTCGTGGCGGGCAAGATACTTCGGAGTAATTCATGCGAGAGATCGAACATTTCATCGACGGCGGCCGCGTGGCGAGCCAGGGTGGCCGCTTTGGCGATGTCTTCAACCCCAACGACGGCCGCGTGCAGGCGCGGGTTCCGTTTGGCGATGCCGCGCTGCTGGATCGTGCCGTGGACAATGCCGCAGCGGCGCAACCGGGCTGGGCTGCGGTCAACCCGCAGCGCCGCGCGCGGGTGATGATGGAGTTTCTGCGTCTGGTCGGCGCGCACAAGCAGGAGTTGGCGGAACTCCTCGCCAGCGAGCATGGCAAGGTGGTGTCCGACGCGCATGGCGACTTGCAGCGTGGACTGGAGGTGATCGAGTTCTGCGTCGGCATCCCGCATCTGCTGAAGGGCGACTACACCCAGGGCGCCGGACCGCGTATCGACGTCTATTCGATGCGCCAGCCGCTGGGCGTGGTGGCCGGCATCACCCCGTTCAATTTTCCGGCGATGATTCCGATGTGGATGTTCGGGCCGGCGATTGCCAGCGGCAATGCCTTCATCCTGAAACCATCCGAACGTGATCCATCGGTGCCGTTGCGGCTGGCCGAGCTGATGCACGAGGCGGGCTTGCCCGCGGGCATCCTCAATGTGGTGCACGGCGACAAGGCCATGGTCGACTCCATCATCGACCATCCCCTCATCAAGGCGGTGAGTTTCGTGGGCTCCTCCGACGTGGCGCAATCGGTGTACGCGCGTGGCGCGGCACAGGGCAAGCGTGTGCAGTGCATGGGCGGGGCCAAGAATCACGGCATCGTTTTGCCCGACGCGGATCTCGATCAGGTCGTGGCCGACCTGATGGGAGCGGCCTACGGCTCGGCCGGCGAACGCTGCATGGCGCTGCCGGTGGTGGTGCCGGTGGGCGAAGACACCGCGACCGCCTTGCGTGCGCGCCTGCTGCCGGCAATTTCTGCACTCAAGGTAGGGGTGTCGTCCAACCCGGAGGCGCACTTTGGCCCAGTAGTCAGTGCCGCGCATCGGCAACGCATCCACGACTACATCCAGTTGGGCGTCGACGAGGGCGCCGAGTTGGTGGTGGATGGACGCGGCCTCCGGCCTGCAGGCCACGAAGACGGCTTCTTCGTCGGACCGACCCTGTTCGATCACGTGCAACCGGACATGCGCAGCTATCGCGACGAAATCTTCGGTCCGGTGTTGCAGATCGTGCGCGCCGACAGTTTCGAGCAGGCATTGGCCCTGCCGACCCGTCACGCCTACGGCAACGGCGTGTGCATATTTACTCGCAGCGGTGATGCGGCACGGGAGTTCGCTGACCGCGTCGAGGTCGGCATGGTCGGCATCAACGTGCCGATCCCGGTGCCGGTGTCGTACCACAGTTTTGGTGGCTGGAAGCGATCCGGCTTTGCCGATCTCAACCAGTACGGCATGGATGGCGTGCAGTTCTACACCCGCACCAAGGTGGTGACACAGCGCTGGCCACACGGTGGTGAGGAAGTCACACACAGTTTCGTCATTCCCACGTTGGGGTGAGTCCGCGCGAACGGTGCGCAGGTAGAGGGGAGAGGAGATGTCGATGCAAGCACTGCTGAATTACTTTGCCACCGGCAAGGACGCGCCGCGCATCACCGATGCGGCGGAGGTGGAGCGTCTCTATCGCCGCCATCGCCTGCGTGTGATGCTGGGCATCACCATCGGTTATGGGGTGATCTACACCTGCCGTCTGGCACTCGGCGTGGTCAAGAAACCGCTGATCGATGC
>DASSXP010000273.1:0-22378 GCA_035703755.1 Rhodanobacteraceae bacterium
AGTAGACATGCGTGCAGCATGTCATTCAACTTATGACGGAATGATCGATACAATTTTGGAACACTTGGGGCCAATGTACATCGGCGGTCAGTTGCAAACTACCTTTACATTAATAGAACATCGGCAGGCTTGTATTGCGCAAGGAACAGCCTATGAAAAGGGAGTGGAGAATGTGTCGGCCGCAAACTATTACATACCCGCTCAAAATGTTGGAATATGTATTTCGGCTCATAAAAAGAGAAAGCTCTATTGCGGAAACTAAGCCTGTCTTTTATTTTCGTACAAGTGGCTGCAGATAAAGTGGGTCGTGAATAATGAATAAGCGCCGTTTTATTTTTGTGCTGGTAGTGATCGTTGCGCTTGCGTCAACCGCTTTTTATCTAAGAACGCCTCGGCGCGAAGCGGGCCTCGTCAGGGGGCACGATGTTGCATCCTCCTCCATGCACCCGGAATTGAGCGTGGCGAAGCCGGCGGCGAGGTTGAATCCTCATGTGCCGCAGGGCGGAATGGACTCTTCTGTGCCTCGTCATGGTGAAGCGCACCACTCGGAATTGAGAGACTTTGCGGATCTGACGTCCGAGATGGATGGGCAAGGCTCCATTGCGGCGGCTTTTTATGCGTTGACTCCGCAGGAATCGATCTGGATGGATGCCCAAGGCGCGATGCGCAAGGATGAAGGCAATTTCGAGCCGTATGTGAATCTCGATCTGGATGAAGTCTCGAAGCGCGCCCAACAAGGGGACGTGACGGCAGCGGTTTTCGGAGCGCAAAGATCGCGGATGATAGCCCTGTCACAATTGAGCAAGGCGGAAAGAAATACCTTGATGCAAGGCGCGGATGACGAGAAGCGAGCGGCGGCGGAAAAGCTTTTTACCAGCGAGTTGTGGAAGCAGCAACGTGAGCTGTTGTGGGATGGCGTGACGTTTGGCTCCAGCATCGCCGCCGAACTGATGGCGATATCATACACCACCGTGCTTGGATCGACGTGCTCGGCTGGTGGCGAGGTCGCTGCCTGGATGCTGGTCTCTTGGCGCATGGGCAATTGGAATGTCGGTGCAGCGGTGAATTGCGATGACCAGTTGCCGAATCTTGGGGGATCGATCCAGTTGGCAAACCAGCTTTGGGACCGGATCAACTACCTGCGCGCGGAAAAGGGGCTTGGGCCACTGCCGCTCGATCTGCGGCCCAATCATGCCGAGTGGCTGCAGTTGCGGCTGGATTCACGCAAGCAGGTGCCGGTGTATCGACGCTGATGCCGGAGCGCGGCCGAGTCTGCAACAAGGCGGCAAAACGGCACTGGTCACTCAAGGATACAGCAGCCGCGTGCTCCACGCGCCGTGGGCGTCGCGCATCCAGCACTCGCGCTCATGCAGGCGGTTGGCGCGAGCGTGCCAGAACTCGACCATGCGCGGGCGCACCAGATAACCGCCCCAGTGCGGCGGACGCGGCACATTGCCACCGGAAAACTTGAGGTCAAACTCGCCGAGGCGCGCCTCGAATGTGCTGCGATCCGGCAAGCGTTGGGATTGCAAGGACGCCCACGCACCGATTTGGCTGAGCCGCGGACGGCTGGCGAAATAGGCGTCCGACTCGGCTTCCGGCAAGGTCTCGACGCGGCCCTCGACGCGCACCTGCACACCGTCATCCAGCGTTTTCCAGTGGAACGCCAGCGCCACCTCGGGGTTGGCGGCGAGTTGCCGGCCCTTGCGGCTGTCGCCGTTGGTGAAGAAACGCAGGCCACGGCCATCCACGCCCTTCAGCAGCACGATACGCACCGACACGCGCCCGCCGCCATCGCTGGTGGCCAGCGACATCGCGGTCGGTTCCGGGTCGCCGGCGTTGGCGGCGGCCAGCAGCAAAACCTGCAAACGGGAAACGATCTTCGGGTCGAGCAGGCTGTCGTTCATCGCGGGTCCGAGAGCACAAAGCCGCCATCATCGCATGCCGGACCGAGGCGAATGAAATAACCGATCGCACGTCATCCGTACTGCCCAATGGCAACGCTGATAAAGTGGCACAAACGCCACAAACCTGCCTGCGTCGAGATCGCGGGTACGCTGCTGCCGACAGGCTGGCCGTCTGTCAAGGCAGCACGCGTGAGCTCGGCGCAAACAGGTGCCCCCAACCATTGTTAGCACCCATTGGAGGATTCATGCGTTTGATAGCAATTGCCGCTCTAGCGGTTCTCGTTGCTGCATGCTCTACGGTCCCTGGTGACTCCAACAGCTGGATAGCGCCAGTGGATGCAATTCGCGCTGCAAACAATGATCCGGCGCACGGGGTGCGCGGCCACTTCGTGCTTACAGTCAAGGCTATTGGCTCGCAGGGCGGCTGGACGTACCTGAATTCAGAGAAAGACTATCGCGATCAGAGATGTCTGACGATAAGAATTCCAACCGCAATGGTTCCGAGGCTGGAGAAGCGGCTTGCTGTTGATCTGCAGGAGATCAAGGGCCGTCGGATTGTTGTACTTGGGGTAGCCAAACGGACCAGGATTGATTTCATCGACGGTGATCGCCGAACTGGCAGGTACTACTACCAAACACATGTTCAGGCTGACAGTCCAACTCAGTTTGAGTTTGCCGATTGAGTGCCAACAATTCGCTCAATCCGAGCTTGCTTCGCCGCACCAACAACGTGGCAGGAAACATTTGCCACGTTGTTGGCCCCGCTACGCAAATCGGCTTGACTCAGAGCCTGTGAAAAATTCGAACGTCGTCACGAGGGCGCCGTCTGGCGGAAGCTCAATCGACCACGAAATTGACCCGCATGTTGACGCGCCACTCGGTGACATTGCCCTTGTCGTCAGTGATGACCTTGATGTCGTTGACCCAGGCACCCTTGATGTTTTTCACTGTCTCACTCACCTTCTTGAGACCGTGCTTCACCGCATCCTCGACACCGTTCTTGGACGAGGCATTGATTTCCACCACTTTGGCTACGGACATCGGTACGCTCCTTGGGATCGAGCCGCTGGCGCGGCGGTTTTGGCAGGGTACCTCATCGAGAACGCCCGCGCCGCCGGCGGAGCGCGTCGTTCAGGCCGGCGTCATCGCGGCATCCGGGGCGGCTGGTGTCGCCGGCGGCGGCAGGTCCGGCGTGCGGCGGCGAATCCACGACAACCACAGCAAGAACACCACCAACGCATCGGCGACGATCAGCGCCTGCCACACGTACAGATGGAACCAGTCGAACCAGACCCGGTTCCAGTTGCCAAGGTAGAACAGGCTGATGATGCGCACCATGTTGAGCGCTTGCACACAGACAAAGCCGACCCCGATGCCGATCGCGCGCTGACGCCAGCTGGCCGGGTAAGCCAGCATCGAGGCGACCAGGATGATTACCGCCTCGACCCCGTTGCAACCGCGCTCGATGGCGATGGCGAAACCCGCCGCGCCACCGGCGATGATATTGCCGTGCACAACCACGCTGGAATCGAGCAGGCGCATCAGGGCGCCACACATGTCGGCCAGAAAGCCGGTCCAGGGCGCAATCACCGCGCGATCCACCGGCGCCAGCAGCTCCAGCACGAATAGAACGATCAGGTATATCGGAAACAACAAGGCGAACTTCAACATGCGCTTGGGTGCTCGGTTAGCATGGCGGAATGAACCCCGCAGCGAATCTCATTCTGATCGGCCCGATGGGAGCCGGCAAAAGCTCGGTCGGCCGGCGCCTGGCGACGCACTTTGACCTCGTCTTCGTCGATCTCGATCACGCCATCGAACAGCGCACCGGCGTCTCGATCCCGCTGATTTTCGAGCACGAAGGCGAGGCCGGATTCCGTCGCCGCGAACATGCGCTTGTGGCCGAGTTTAGCGCGCGCCGCGGCATTTTGCTGTCCTGCGGCGGCGGCGTGGTGCTGGACCCGGCCAACCGCGCGCTGCTCGCCGACAACGGCTTCGTCGTGTGGCTCACCGCCAGCGTGGACGAGCAGTTGCAGCGACTTGCCACCGACCAGCAACGCCCGTTGCTGGCAACGCCCGACCGCCGCGCCAGGCTCGACGCGCTGGCCGCCGAGCGCGATCCGCTGTACGCGGCCTGCGCCGACCTTGCCGTCAGCTCCTCCGACCAATCCATGCAGCACGCCGCGCAGCGCATCGCGCGGGAAGTCGCCGCCCACTGGCAACCCGAGATTCCCGCATGAGCCTGCAAGAACACATCGATGTCACCCTCGGCCAGCGCAGCTACCCGATCTGGATCGGCCGCAACCTGCTCGGCGACCCCACGCTGTGGCGCACGCGTCTGCGCGGGCGCCAGGTACTGATCGTCAGCAACGAGACCGTGGCGCCGCTCTATCTGTCGCGCGTGCAAACCGCTCTCGGCGACATCCACCACGGCACGCTGATACTGGCCGACGGCGAGGAGTTCAAGACTCTGCAATCGGTCGCGCGGATCTTCGACGCGCTGGCTGCACTGGGCGCCCAGCGCGACGCCTGCGTGCTCGCGCTCGGCGGCGGCGTGGTCGGCGACATGGCCGGCTTTGCCGCCGCCTGCTGGATGCGCGGCATTGACTTCGTGCAGATGCCGACCACCTTGCTGGCGATGGTGGACGCCTCGGTCGGCGGCAAGACCGCGGTGGATCTCGCCGCCGGCAAAAACCTGGTCGGCGCCTTCCACCAGCCGCGCGCGGTGGTGATCGACACCGACGCGCTGTCCACACTCCCCGGGCGCGACTACCGCGCCGGCCTTGCCGAAGTAGTCAAGCACAGCGCCATCGGCGATGCCGGGCACTTCGCCTGGCTGGAACAGCACGCCGAATCATTGCTGGCGCGCGACGGCGACACCCTGGCCCGCGTGATCGCCCACGACTGCGCCTTCAAGGCCGGCGTGGTGGCCCGCGACGAAACCGAACAGGGCGAGCGCGCCCTGCTCAACTTCGGTCACAGCTTCGGCCATGCGCTGGAAACCGTAACCGGCTACGCCGCCCTGCGCCACGGCGAAGCCGTCGCCATCGGCATGGGCATGGCCGCGCGCCTCTCGACGCGCCTCGGCATGGCCAGCGCCGCCGACGCCGAGCGCCTCGACGCCTTGCTCACGGCGCTCGGCCTGCCCACCAGCGCACCTGTCGGTTTTGACGCCGATGCCGCCCTCGCCGTCATGCGGCTGGACAAGAAAAACTTGAGCGGCCGGCTGCGGCTGATCCTGTGGCGCGGTATCGGCCGGGCGGAAATCGTCGAGGGCATCGCGGAATCTGCGGTGTCCGAAACCCTCAAGGGCGAATGATCCCGGCGCCGCGCGCCTTCGCGACAGCGTGTGGCCCAACCATTTCCGCCCCGGTTCCAGAGCCGCAAAAATGGATTGCACTTTGTTCCGTGGCAATCGGGCATGCTAGATTTGCGATGGGGACAATTCCGGTCAAATGAGCAGCGGCCTTGGGTCATGCTCGACTGCTGATCGGTTTGTCGTGTTGCGGGCAGGGGGCCCGCGCCATTGCGGGAGCAATTCTTATGCACGCATCGAAAGCGTTCGACGTCAAACGCACAAGCAAGTTGCAGGGGTTTGTATTGGGGTTGGCCTTGTCGGCGATGGCCATGCCAAGCTTGCACGCCGCGCCGCCACAGGGAATAGGCCCCCGAGCGGCCAGCCAGATCAATGCCATTGATGCCATCAAGCGGGCCAAGACGCCGGTTCAAGGCAAAATCTCATCGCGCCTGTTCATGGGCCTTTTGCACCAGCGCAAAGACCCGCGACTGGCATCGCTCACGACCTACCGCTTTGTCACGCCGGAGAAGGACGGGCGGGTTCCGGTCGACATTGTGCTGAATGGCAAGGCCGCGCTGAAGCCGGTCAGCGAGGCCCTGGAAAGCCTGCATGGCAAGGTGTTGTTTGCCAGCCGCACCTACAATCGCATCCATGCCCGCGTCCGACTGGAAGACCTGGAAACCCTGGCCGCGCGATCCGACATCCGCGCCATTCGACAGCACATGCCGGCGATCCACGGCAAGATGGATACCTCCGAAGGCGATGCCACGCACGGCGGCCCGACCGCGCGTGCGTATTACGGCACCACCGGCAGCGGCGTCAAGGTATGCGTCATGTCGGACGGCGTGGATTCGCTCACTCAAGTTCAATCCAGTGGCGACCTGCCCGCCATCGTCGATGTGCTACCCGGTCAGGAAGGCAGCGGTGACGAAGGCACGGCCATGCTTGAGATCGTGCATGACCTGGCTCCCGGCGCCGAACTCGGTTTCGCCACCGCCTTCACCAGCGAAGCCAGCTTCGCGCAGAACATCATCAGCTTGGCGATCGACGGCTGCAACATCATCGTCGATGACATCATTTATCTGGATGAGTCGCCATTTGAAGATGGCCCGGTCGCACAAGCCGTCAACACCGTCACCAACGCCGGTGTTTTGTACTTTTCCTCGGCTGGAAATGAAGGCAACCACAGTGACGGCACCTCCGGCACTTGGGAGGGCGACTTCAAGGCCAGCGCCGCCACGCCACCCACCACTTTGCCCGGCATGACCTTGCACGACTTTGGCGACGGCGGCAACGCCATTACCGTCACCGGCGGCGGCGGCAGCCAGACTCCGCCCGTATTGATTTGGGCAGAACATTACGATTTCTCGACCGGCAACGCCTCGACCGACTACGACCTGTACGATCTGAGCAACGACCTCTCCACAGTCTACGATTCCAGCACCAACACCCAGGACGGCGCGGGCGGCGACGACTACCCGATCGAGATCTTGGGTAGCGGCGCCTATGGCGATGAAAAATTGGTCGTCGTGCGCAAGACTACGGGCACCACCACCAGCGCGCCAATGTTCAACTTGATCGTATTCCGCGGCACGCTCGACCAGGCGCTCGCCACCAACGGCGCTACCCGCGGTCACAGCGCGGCTGAAGCGGCTTTCAGCGTGGCCGCAACTCCGGCAGCCGGCGCCTTTGGTGCAGGCGAACCGAGCGGACCGTATCCCGGCCTGTTCGACAGCAGTGCCGTCAGCGAGAGTTTCAGCTCGGACGGCCCCCGGCGCATCATCCTTGACGGGGCAACCGGCGAGGAACTGACTGCGAGTGATCGCACCTCCAGCGGTGGCGTGGTACGGCAAAAACCGGATATCACGGCCGCCGATGGCGTCAGTGTCGCAACACCCGGCTACTCGCCATTCTTCGGCACCTCGGCAGCAGCACCGCACGCAGCCGCCATTGCGGCCTTGCTGAAGTCCGCGGTGCCGACGCTGACCCCGGTCGCCGTGCGCACGGCGCTGACCAGCACGGCGATCGACATCGAAGCACTGGGTGTCGATCAAGATTCCGGCGCCGGCATCGTGATGCCGGGGGCCGCGCTTGCGGCTGTGGGCGCAACCCCTCGCGCCGCCTTGAGCGACGGCACGGCCGCTTTCACGCAGGTCAGCGGCGACGGCGACAGCGCGGTCGAACCGGGCGAAACCTACAGCATCCAACTGCCACTGACCAACAACGGCGGCGCTGGCGCCACGGCGATTTCGGCCACCCTCGGCACTGCCTCGGCCGGCGTCACCCTGGTGCAAGCGACATCGTCGTATCCCGACCTTGCCATCTCCGCCACGGCCAGCAACGCCACTCCGTTCGAGTTTGCCGTGGGCCCGACCGCCACCTGTGGCCGCTCCATCGCATTCACGCTTACCGTGACCTACAGTGGCGGCGCCGGCCCGCAGAGCTTCGACTTCAGCGTGCCGACTGGTGCGGACGGAACGCCTGTGGTCACCTCCTACACGGGCCCAGTGGTGGCGATTCCGGACGGCACCTCCACGCCCGCCATTGCCACCCTGCCGGTTGCCGGCATGGCGAGCGCCGTCAAGTCACTCACCTTCAGCATCGATGGCGCTACCTGCAGCACTGCCGCCGGAGCCACCACGGTGGGCCTGGATCACAGTTACGTCAGCGATCTGCAATTGACGCTGACCTCACCCACCGGGACATCGGTGCTGCTGGCTGGCGCAGCGGGGGGATCGGGCAACAACTTCTGCCAGACAGTGCTGGATGACACCGCATCCACCAGCATTCAAGCGGTCACCTCGAGTCAGGCACCGTTTACCGGCAGCTTCCGCCCCAATCAGCCGCTGTCCACCTTTGTGGGTGAACTCGCGGATGGCAACTGGCAGTTCCAGGCAGTGGACCTTTATGCGGCGGACAGCGGCAATATCCGCGCGTTCTCGCTGTCCATTACGCCGGCGGTCTGCGATGCCGTCAGTGACGTGATTTTTGCCAACGGTTTCGAGTAAGCAACGGGTTTGCGGCACCGGCGCAACGGCGCCGGTGCCGCATGCCGCGAACGCGGATTTCGCCCTGTCGCGATAGGCCGTATCGTCACTGCCCACGGGCCAGCGACAAGTCGGACGTTTGCTACACCAGGCCCACGCCCGCGCCGTCCGCCGCCGATCCGCACCTGTCTTGAGACACTGCGACCGCGACCGCGTTCTGACCTTCTTCGGCGCGCCAAGGCCGCCGTAACGTACAATGTCCGGCCAACTTTCGTCCGGACTGGCCTGTTACATGCGTATCTATCTGCAAACCCGACCCGCCAGCGATGCGGCGCCGCGTTATGTGCAGTTGACGCTGGAACAGGACCTGCTGGGCGGTTGGACGCTGTACCGCGAGTCGGGCAGCGAAGGCGGTCGCACCACGCTGAAGCGGGAGGTCTACCTCGAACGCGATGCCGCGCTGGCGGCCTTCGAACAGGCCCGCGACGCCAACATCAAGCGCGGCTTCAAGATCATGATCACCCAAGGCATGGAATCTCCACATGGCCACTAACCCCCTTCCCCCGCTCGCCAATGATCGCCTGTTGCGGGCGCTGCGGCGGCAACCGGTAGACACCACGCCCGTCTGGATCATGCGTCAAGCCGGGCGCTACCTGCCCGAGTACCGCGCCACCCGCGCCCGCGCCGGCAGTTTCCTCACCATGGCGCAAACGCCGGAATTGGCCTGCGAAGTGACGCTGCAACCGCTGGCGCGCTTTGATCTCGATGCCGCGATCATCTTCTCCGACATCCTCACCATTCCGGACGCGATGGGCCTCGGCCTGCATTTCGTTGAAGGCGAGGGACCGCATTTCCACCACCCGCTGCGCTCGCGCGCCGACATCGAGCGCCTGGGCGTGCCCGACATGGCATCGCAACTGCGCTATGTGATGGACGCGCTCGCGCTGACCCGCCGTGAACTCGCCGGCCGCGTGCCATTGATCGGTTTTTCCGGCAGCCCGTGGACACTGGCCTGCTACATGATCGAGGGCAAAGGCGGCAGCGACTTTGGTTTGGCCCGCGCGCTGGCTTTCGACGACCCGGCCGCGCTGCACCAGCTGCTCGACGTACTGGCGCGCGCGGTGATCGCCTACCTCAGCGCGCAAGTCGCCGCCGGCGCCCAGGCGCTGATGGTGTTCGATACCTGGGGCGGTTATCTCGGCCCTGCCTCGTTCCGCGAGTTTTCGCAGCGTTATCTGGCGCAGATCGCCGCTGCGCTGGCGGCCGATACCAACACCCGCGAGGTGCCGCTGATCCTCTTCAGCAAGGGCGCCAACGGCCACCTCGAAGCGCTCGCGGACTGTGGTTCAGCCGCGCTCGGCGTGGATTGGACCATCGACCTCACCGAAGCGCGCCGCCGCGTCGGTGCGCGGGTGGCGCTGCAAGGCAACCTCGACCCCGCCACCCTGCGCGCCGCACCCACGGCGTTGCAACGGGAAATCGCACAGGTGATGGACAGTTACGGCAATGGTCCCGGCCACGTCTTCAACCTCGGTCACGGCATCACGCCGGACATCGACCCGGCACAGGTGGCGCTGCTGGTCGACACCGTGCACGCCCTCGGCCGCGGCCGCGCCAACGCCGGTTGAAGAACCGGGTAAGCTGATCGCCGACACCGCCACCGGCTCCCGAATCCCGGCTCCATGTACACCCAATGCCCGCAATGCCTGAGCGTGTTCGCAATCGATGCGGCAACGTTGACGCACGCCCACGGTTGCGTCAGTTGCGGACACTGCGGCGCGGTATTCGACACCATCGCCACCCTCACCGACCACCTGCCCGAGGCTCCGTTCGAGACCTTGCCGGTGAACGACCCGGCACCGGCGCCGCCGCTGCTGATCGAGCGCGTGGCGCATGCGCCGTCGCCGCAGCAAGCGCTGTTTGAAGGCATCCTCGGCGAAGACGCCAGCGCGCCCGCGGCGGCGTCGGAAACGCATCCCGTGCGGCCCGTGGCCGAGGCCGTGACAACCGACCCCGACATGCCCGCCTCGTTCGGCCGTCCACGCCGCGCCGCCAGCACCCACAGCCGCTGGCTGCTGGCCGGGTGCAGCCTGCTGGCCGTCGTGCTGGCGCTGCAATTGGCATGGGCCGAGCGCGCCACACCGCCATTGCGGGAGCTGTGCCAGTCGCTCGGCTGCACCCTGCCGCCAATCCGCGAGCCAGCCAAACTGGAACTCTTGTCGCGCGACATCCGCCGCCATCCGTCGGTGGCGGATGCGTTGATGATCTCCGCCACCTTGCGCAACGACGCCCGCTACACGCAACCCTATCCGGTGGTGGTCATCACCTTGTCGGATCTGGATGGCAACCGTATCGCCATGCGCCGCTTCCGGCCCACCGAGTATCTGCACAACGACGCCGTGCGCGCGGCCGGCCTCGGCGCCGGCGCCACCACCGCGCTGGTATTTGAGGTACACGATCCCGGACGCAACGCGGTGGCGTTCGAGTTCGGCTTTGAATGACGGCCCGGCCCCGCCGCGCTACAATCGTTCCCCTTGCGCTCAGGCCACCGCATCGACAGGCATTGTCGATCACGGCCTTCCGTCCTTGGGGAATGCGTTGCCGTGAATGCCGTCAGCTTGTCGTACACCGACGCCGTGGCCGAGACCCCGGCCGAACCCGTGTTGCACGATCGTGTGCGGCGCAGCGTGCGCCGCTACCTGGCCGACCTCGACAACGCCGACTGTCCGCAAGGTCTGTATGACCTGGTGATGCACGAAGTCGAGCGGCCGCTGCTGAGCGAAGTGATGAAATGGCACGACGGCAACCAGAGCCGCGCCGCCGCCACCCTCGGCATCAACCGAGCCACTCTCCGCAAGAAGTTGATTCTGCATGGCCTTGCCTGACTCTGATTCGCCCGCTTCCACCGCCTTGATGCCGATCCGCCGCGCCCTGTTGAGCGTGTCGGACAAGACCGGCCTGGCCGAACTGGCCCGCGCCCTGTCCGCCCTCGGGGTGGAGCTGATTTCCACCGGCGGCAGCGCCCGCACCCTGCGCGAAGCCGGCTTGGCGGTGCGCGAGGTCAGCGAGCTCACCGGCTACCCGGAAATGATGGACGGCCGGGTCAAGACCCTGCACCCGGTCATCCACGGCGGCCTGCTCGGCCGGCGCGGCATGGACGACGACGTGATGCACGCGCACGGCATCGCGCCAATCGACCTGCTGGTGGTCAACCTGTACCCGTTCGAGCGCACCATCGCCCGCATCGATTGCAGCCTTGACGAAGCCATCGAGAACATCGACATCGGCGGCCCGGCGATGCTGCGCGCCGCAGCCAAGAACCACGAGCACGTGACGGTGGTGGTGGATCCGGGCGACTACGCCGGCCTGATCGACCTGCTGCGCGCGCACGGCGGCAGCGATCTTGCCAGCCGCCGCCGCTACGCCGCCAAGGCCTACGCCCACACCGCCCACTACGATGGCCTGATCGCCGACTGGCTGGGCGCGCAAAACGAAGAAACCTCGGCCGTCAACGCGCTCGGCCCCAGCCTGCATCTGGCACTGCGCCGCGCCGAAACCCTGCGCTACGGCGAGAACCCGCACCAGTCGGCCGCGCTGTACCTGGAAAGCCACCTGCCGCCGGGCTGCGTCGCCGGGGCCCGGCTCCTGGCCGGCAAGCCGCTCAGCTTCAACAACATAGCCGACGCCGACACCGCGCTGGAATGCGTCAAGGCCTTCCGCAAGGTGCCGGCCTGCGTCATCGTCAAGCACGCCAATCCCTGTGGCGTGGCCCTGGCCGACGCCATCGGGCTGGCCTACGACCAGGCCTATGCCTGCGACCCGACCTCCGCCTTCGGCGGCATCATCGCCTTCAACCGGCCGCTGGACCGCGCCACCGCCGCGAAGATTCTCAAGCGCCAGTTCGTCGAGCTGGTGATTGCGCCCGCAGTCGAGGCCGACGCGCTGGCCGAGTTCGACGCCAAGCCCAACGTCCGCGTGATGGCCTGCGGCGACTGGCCGGAGCAGGTGCCCCCGGCGCGCGATTACCGCCGCATCGCCGGCGGCCTGTTGGTGCAGACCGCCGACCGCGACACCTTGCTGGTGGATGACCTGAAACTGGTCAGCAAGCGCGTGCCCGATGCCGACGAACTGCGTGACCTGCTGTTTGCCTGGCACGTGGCGATGTACGTCAAGTCCAACGCCATTGTGTACGCCAAGACCGGCGCCACCGTCGGCATCGGCGCCGGCCAGATGAGCCGCGTGATCAGCGCCCGCATCGCCGGCATGAAAGCCGCCGAAGCCGGCCTCAACGTCGCCGGCAGCGTGATGGCCTCGGATGCCTTCTTCCCGTTCCGCGACGGCATCGACGCCGCCGCCGCCGCCGGTATCCGCGCGGTGATCCAGCCCGGCGGTTCACTGCGCGACGCCGAATCCATCGCCGCCGCCGATGAACACGGCATGGCAATGGTGTTCACCGGCGTGCGCCACTTCCGCCACTGAACCGGCGCACGAAGCGGCCGGCGCAGCGGCCGGCGCGGCTTACGGCGCGCTGGACGCGGCCGCCGGCTTCGGCGCCTTGCCCCACTGGTACAAGGTGTAGTTGACCGGCGCCACTGCGGCGCCGGATTTGCTGTCGCGGTCCAGCCGGCCGTCGCCGTCGTTGTCGAGGTAGGTCTGCGGCACACCGTGCTTGGGGATCACCCGCACCATGTAAAGCTTGCCGTTGCGGCGGTATTCCTCGACCCGGTCGCCGTTGCGGTTGTGCACTTCAACGTCCGGGGTGGCTTCCGGCGGCAGCGCGGTCGAGGCCGGCGCCGGCACCACGTGCACCGGCGCATCGGCGGGCACGCGCGGCGCCTTGACGTCACGCAGCGGTACCGGCAGCGTCGGCGCGAGCGCGCTTGCGGCCGGCGCGACACCGGGGTCGTCGATGTCCGGCGGTGGCGGCACCGGCGCCGTCTGCGCCAGGGCCACGCCGGCCAGCAGGCCGAGCAACGCGCTCAAGACGATGGGTTTTCCTGGATGGGGCATGGCGTCTCTCCAAAGACTGATCGGGGCAACAGTAGCAGCCGCGTGCGAGAATGCACGCCATGCCCCGATTGACGCTCATCGACGGTTCAAGCTATTTGTTCCGTGCCTTCCACGCGCTGCCGCCCTTGACCAATGCGGCCGGCGAACCGACCGGCGCCTTGTACGGCGTGGTCAACATGCTGCGCTCCACGCTGGCCGACGCACCGGACTACGCCGCCTTCGTCTGCGACGCCCCCGGCCCGACCTTCCGCGACGCGCTGTATCCCGACTACAAGGCCAACCGCCCACCAACGCCGGAAGAGCTGCGCGCCCAGGTGCAGCCGATGCTGGCGATCGTCGCCGCGCTGGGCTTTCCGGTCTTGCGCGAATCCGGGGTCGAGGCCGACGACGTCATCGGCACCCTCGCCGTGTCCGCCGCCGCAGCCGGCATGGACGTGGTGATCTCCACCGGCGACAAGGATTTCGCGCAACTGGTCAACGAGCGCATCAGCCTGCTCAACACCATGACCGCGACACGCATGGATGCCGCCGGCGTGATGGCGAAGTTCGGGGTGCGCCCGGAGCAGATCATTGACTACCTGACGCTGATGGGCGACAGCGTCGACAACGTGCCCGGCGTGCCCAAGTGCGGCGCCAAAACCGCGGCCAAGTGGCTGGCCGAATACGGCACGCTGGACGCGCTGATCGCCGCCGCCGGTGACATCAAGGGCAAGATCGGCGAGAACCTGCGCGGCGCCCTGCCGCAACTGGCCCTGTCGAAACAATTGGTGACCATCAAGACCGACGTCACGCTGCCGCTGACGCCCGCCGAACTCGCCCTGCGCGCGCCGGATATCGCCGCGCTGCGCGAGCTGTACGCGCGCTACGGTTTTCGCGCCGCGCTGAAGGAACTGACGGAACCCGGCCCCGGCGGCAGCACCACGCCGCCGCCAGCCGACAGCACCCCGGCAGCGGCGGCAGCACCCACACCGCCGCTCGCCACCCACTACGAACTGGTCACCCGCCGCGAGCAACTCGACGCCTGGTTGCGCACGCTTGAGACCGCCAAGCTGGTCGCCTTCGACACCGAAACCACCGCGCTCGACGCGATGCGCGCCGAGGTGGTCGGCGTGTCGTTGGCGGTGAAACCCGGCGAAGCCTGCTACATCCCGCTGGCGCACGACTACCCCGGCGCCCCCGCGCAGCTCGACCGCGACGCCACCCTCGCCGCCTTGAAGCCGCTGCTGGAAGACCCGGCCCGCGCCAAGCTCGGCCAGCACGCCAAGTACGACATCAACGTCTTGTCCCGCCACGGCATCGCCGTGCGCGGCGTGCAGCACGACTCGATGCTGGAATCCTACGTCCTGAACGCCACCGCCAACCGCCACGACATGGACACGCTGGCGAAGAAACACCTCGGCGTCGACACCATCAGCTACGAAGACGTCGCCGGCAAGGGCGCCCGGCAAATCGGTTTTTCGCAAGTCGATCTCGACACCGCCTGCCGCTACGCCGCCGAAGACGCCGACATCACCCTGCGCCTGCATCAAGCGCTGTGGCCACAGCTCGAAGCCGAGCCCGGCCCGGCGGCGGTGTACCGCGACATCGAGATACCGCTGATCCCGGTGCTGGCGAAGATGGAACAGCGCGGCGTGCTGATCGACGCCGCCGACCTGAAGCGCCAGAGCAGCGAACTCGGCCAGCGCATGCTGGCGGCGCAGCGCGAAGCCTGGCAACTGGCCGGGCGCGAGTTCAACCTCGATTCGCCCAAGCAGTTGCAAGCGATCCTGTTCGACCAGCTCGGCCTGCCGGCGCTGGTAAAGACGCCCAAGGGCGCGCCCTCGACCAACGAGGAGGCGCTGGAGGCCATCGCCGACCAGCACGCCTTGCCACGCCTGATCCTCGACTACCGTGGCTACGCCAAACTGCGTTCCACCTACACCGAAAAACTGGCCGAGACCATCAACCCCGACACCGGCCGCGTCCACACCAGCTACCATCAGGCGGTGGCGGCGACCGGGCGGCTGTCCTCCTCCGACCCCAACCTGCAAAACATCCCGGTACGCACGGCCGAAGGCCGACGCATCCGCCAGGCCTTCATCGCGCCGGAAGGCTGGCGCGTGATGGCGGCCGACTACTCGCAGATCGAGCTGCGCATCATGGCGCACCTGTCCGGCGATGCGGGCCTGCTGCGGGCCTTCCACGAGGGCGCCGACATCCACCGCGCCACCGCCGCCGAAGTGCTCGGCATCGCACCCGAGGAAGTCAGCACCGAGCAACGCCGCGCCGCCAAGGCCACCAATTTCGGCCTGATCTACGGCATGGGCGCGTTCGGGCTGGCGCGCCAGCTCGGCATCGGCCGCGGCGAAGCGCAGGACTACATCGCCCGCTACTTCGCCCGTTACCCCGGCGTGCACGACTACATGGAACGCACCCGCGCGCTGGCGCGCGCTCAGGGCTACGTCGAAACCCTGTTCGGTCGGCGGCTTTATCTCGCCGAAATCAACTCGCGCAACCCGGCGCAACGGGCCGGCGCCGAGCGCGCCGCGATCAACGCGCCGATGCAAGGCACCGCCGCCGACATCATCAAGCGCGCCATGCTGGCGGTGGATGGCTGGCTCACCCCGCGCGATGACGCCCATATGTTGATGCAAGTGCACGATGAACTGGTGTTCGAGGTGCGCGAAGACGCCCTCGACGCCGTCCGTACCGGCGTCCGTGACGCCATGCAGGGCGCGGCGGAACTGGCGGTGCCGCTGGTGGTCGATATCGGCGTCGGCACAAACTGGGACCAGGCCCACTGAAGCTCGCCCCCGGCATGACTTTCGGCAGGGCAGGCAAACCAGCAACACCTTGATTCTGCACCCAATGAATGCTTGGTAAACAGAACCCACCGGCGCCTTTGAACTTTGCCCGCGCAACCACATCTAAGTATCGGACGCACGCAACGGCGTCCGGTCCACTCACCTCCCTGAGTGACCACAGGAGACCGGCTTCCCTCCCCAGAACCGGCCTCTCGCCCCGAGGGCTCCCCCCCTGGCCCTCGGGGCAATTTATTTCCGCCGCCCCGATTTCCGCTTTACCCGCACCCGGCGTTGTCCCGTATCATCCCGGGCTGACCTTGCGAGGAATACCGACATGCGGATTGTTCAGGTGATACTCGGCGTGCTGGCGCTCAGCCTTGGCATTTGGGTACTGACTGGCAAGGCCAGCTACCCGGCCGACAAAACCCTGGTCAAGATCGGCTCCGCCGAACTCACCGCCAAAACCGACAAACCGGTGCCGCAATGGTGGGGTCTCAGCGGCCTGATCGTTGGCGGCGTACTGATCTACGGCGGCATCGTCGGCATACCCAAACGCTGACGCCGGCAACCGGAGCCATCCGCAAGCGCCCGCTACAATGGGCGGATGGATGTCTCCCATTTGCTCGACGGGCTCAATGCAGCCCAGCGCGAGGCGGTCAGCGCGCCGCCCGGTCATTACCTGATCCTCGCCGGCGCCGGTTCCGGCAAAACCCGCGTGCTGACCCAGCGCATCGCCTGGCTGGTGGAGGTCGAACGCGCCCCGGCGTGGTCGATCCTCGCCGTCACCTTCACCAACAAGGCCGCCGGCGAAATGCGCGCACGGCTGGAACCCTTGCTGCCGCAAGGCCTGCGCGGGCTCACCGTCGGCACCTTCCACGGCATCGCCCACCGCCTGCTGCGTCAGCACTGGCGCGAGGCCAAACTGCCCGAAAGCTTCCAGATCCTCGACGCCGACGACCAGCAACGGCTGATCAAGCGGATCATCGCCGGGCTCGGCATCGACGAATCGCGCTACCCGCCGCGACAAGCCACCTGGACCCTCAACGGCTGGAAAGACGAAGGCAAGCGGCCGGCCGCGGTGGAACACTACGACCACCCGGTCACCCGCACCCTGGTACGCATCTACGAGGCCTACGAAGAAGCCTGCCAGCGCGCCGGTCTGGTCGACTTTGCCGAGCTCTTGCTGCGCGCGCACGAACTGTGGCTGCACCAGCCCGCCGTGCTGCGCCACTATCAGGAACGCTGGCGGCACCTGCTGATCGACGAGTTCCAGGACACCAACGCGCTGCAATACGCCTGGATCCGCGTGCTGGCCGGCGCCGGCACGGCGGCGACGCCCGCGCAAGTGTTCGCGGTCGGCGACGATGACCAGTCGATCTACGGCTGGCGCGGCGCCAAGGTCGAAAACATGCAGCAATTCCTGCGTGACTACGCCGGCGCCAAGACCATCCGGCTGGAACAGAACTACCGCTCCACCGCCACCATCCTCGAAGCGGCCAACGCGGTGATCGACCACAACGGCGACCGCCTCGGCAAGAAGCTGTGGACAGCCGGCGACAAGGGCGAGCCGATCACCCTGTACGCGGCCTGGAACGAACAGGACGAAGCGCGCTTTGTGATCGAACGCATCGCCGCCCACATCGAACACGGTGGCAACGCCCGCGATTGCGCCATCCTCTACCGTTCCAACGCGCAATCGCGCAATTTCGAAGAGCAGCTGGTCCAGCGCGACCTGCCCTATCGCGTCTACGGTGGCCTGCGCTTTTTCGAGCGCGCCGAAATCAAGGACACCCTCGCCTATCTGCGGCTGAGCGCCAACCGCCACGACGATGCCGCTTTCGAGCGCGCCGTCAACACCCCGCCGCGCGGCATCGGCGACCGCACCCTGGACAGCGTGCGCCAACGCGCCCGCGCCGAGCGCCTGTCGATGTGGGACGCCGCCCTCGCCGAGCTCACCGACGGCGCGCTCGCCGCCCGTGCCAAGGGCGCGGTGAAAGGCTTTCTCGGCCTGATCGAATCCCTCGCCCGGGCATTTGCCGGCAACGCCGCGGACGCGGACCCCGCCACCCCCGCCAGCGCACTCACGCTGTCCGAGCAAATCGAGCACGCGCTGGCCGTCAGCGGCTTGCGCGCCCACTACGAGCACGACAGCCGTGGCAACGGCGAAGCGCGGCTGGAAAACCTCGACGAACTGGTCAGCGCCGCCAGCCGCTTCGAACCCACCCCGGAAGACCTCGACGCCGGCCTCGACGAACTCACCGCGTTTCTGGCCCACGCCACCCTCGAAGCCGGCGAAGGCCAGGGCAAAGCCTGGGATGATTGCGTGCAGTTGATGACACTGCACTCGGCCAAGGGGCTGGAGTTCGCGCGGGTATTCCTGGTCGGGCTGGAAGAAGGCCTGTTCCCCAGCCAGCGCTCCAGCGAAGAGGAGGGCCGGCTGGCCGAGGAACGCCGGCTGGCCTACGTCGGCATCACCCGCGCCCGCCAACACCTGACCTTGTGCTACGCCGAACAACGCCGCCTGCACGGCGCCGAAACGCTGTCGCGGCCGTCACGTTTCCTCGACGAAATCCCCGCCACGCTGCTTGAAGACGTGCGCCCACGCGCGCAGATCCGCCGCCCGGTGTACCGCGATGCGGGCCACGCGCCGATCCCGGAGACAGCCCTGAAACTCGGCCAGCGCGTCCGCCACGCCAGCTTCGGCGACGGCGTCATCGTCAACGCCGAAGGCAGCGGCCAACACGCCCGCATCCAGGTCCACTTCGAAACCAGCGGCAGCAAATGGCTGGTACTCGCTTACGCCAACCTGCAAACCCTGCCGTAGGAGCGGCCCTTGGCCGCGACCAACACCCGGCGCAACCCGTCATCCCGTCGCGCCCAAAACATCAGGTTATTCCCTATTGACATTAAACACGCAGCGAACAGCAACTGACGTGATGCGTCACCCGCCCCGCCGGGGTGACGTCAGGCGGCGCCCGAATTTGGCGCAAAACCGGCGCTGCTTCACGCTTTGGCAACAAGACGCGTACCAGTTCACACCGCTTCTGCGATACTCGTCACCGTCGTGCCGGGGACAGGCAGTTGGCACGATCACTGCTTAAGTACCACTGAGACACCGTTGCGCCTGACCCCGTGAGCGGGAGCGCACCCGGCAAGGGGGTTCAAAGTCGGTGCTCAGGTCTATTCCGTTAGCTAGCGTCAATACAAAGGGAACAACACCATGAACAAGCTCAACAAAGGCTTCACCCTGATCGAACTGATGATCGTGGTCGCGATCATCGCCATCCTCGCCGCCATCGCCATTCCGGCGTATCAGGACTACGCGGTCCGCTCGAAGATCTCGGAAGGCCTGGTCGCCGCCAGCGCCGCCAAGACCTCCGTCTCCGAAGGCTTCCAGACCGGCGGCATGACCGGCGTGAAGGCCTCTGCGGCCGAGTACGGCGCCAACAACAGCTCGACCAGCTCGAAGTACGTCAATCGCGTGACCGTGGCGTCCACCACCGGCGTGATCACGGTCAATATCCGCGCCGATGCCGACAACGGCATCCCGACCACCCTCAACAGCAGCCTCATCACCCTGACCCCGAACGTCAAGGGCACCGGCTCGTACGCCGTGTTGAGCTCGACCGCCACCGGCGCCATCGACTGGGGCTGCCGCTCCAAGACCTCCGTGACCTTCACCGATCGCAGCTTCACCGGCGGTACCGCTGGCACCCTGCCGGCCAAGTACGCTCCGTCCGAGTGCCGTTGATCGCATTCAACTGACCCCGCGTCAGGCAAACCGGAAAGCCCCGCCCCGCGCGGGGCTTTCTTTTTGTGCGCTGCGTCCTATGCAAAGATCGCTTTGGCATAAGCGCACACCGCTCGCTGGTACGGCGCTTGCATGCCATTTTGCCAAGGAGGGCTTTCCCATGACCCAGCGCAACGGCTTCACCCTGATCGAACTGATGATCGTGGTGGCGATCATCGCCATCCTCGCCGCCATCGCCATCCCGGCGTATCAGGACTACGCCATCCGCGCCAAGCTGACCGAGGGCTACAGCCTCGCCATGAGCGCCCGCAACGCGGTCGGCGCCGGCTGGTATTCGGGTGGGCTTGCCGGCATTGCCGGGGTCGCCGACGACTACCCCGCCAACAACAAATCGACCTCATCCAAATACGTGCACTTTGTGCAGGTCACCTCTGCCGGGGTGATCCAGGTCGCCTACGCCGCCAACGTTGCCAACGGCATCCCGACCGGGCTCGACGGCAAGACCATGACCCTGACCCCGCAGATCCGCCTCAGCGGCGCCTACCAGCAATTGAACGACGGCATGCGCGGCAGCCTCGATTGGGCCTGCGCCTCGCAAACCCACGTCACCGCCGACGCCCGCGGCATGTATTACACCACCGGCAGCATGCCATCCAAATACCTGCCGTCCGAGTGCCGCTGACACCCTCGCCGGCGCCGCTTGGCCCCGCCGATCGCCCGTGTAGGAGCGGCCCTTGGCCGCGAAAGGATTTCCGCGCGCAGCGGCATCACCGATCGCGCCCGTAGGAGCGGCCCTTGGCCGCGAAAGAACTTCCGGGCGCAGCGGCATCGCCGATCGCGCCAAAGTGGCGCTCCTACGGGAACAGCACCGGGTCGTCCAAGGCCGGCAGCCACTGCGTATTCCAGAACGGATAGTCGCCTATGCCCTTCACCAAACCAGCGCGCAGCGGGTTCGCGACGATGTAGCGCGCGGTTCCAGCCAATTCTTCCTCGCGGCGCAGAGCGTGATCGTGAAATCCTCTCGACCAGACGGCATCGTCACTGGCCCGCACGTGATTGACGTTGCGTGCGCTTGCCGACTTGAGGCGCGCCACCAAGGCCGACAGATTGGCGCCGTCACCCAACCGCAGCAACCAATGCACGTGATCCGGCATCAGCACCCACGCCAGCATTCGGGCCGTGCCGAGCAGGCACGTTTGCTCAAAGCTGCGGCTGGCGACGCGAGCGAGAGCAACGTTCACAAACAGCCGGCGTCGACCCGCGGTCGTGGTGGTCACGTGGTAAACCCGCCCCGGCAAGGACACCCTGCCACGCCGCAATGCGGCATGCCCCATGCCTTGCCCAGAACCGTTCTTCGGGTTGTCCATCGCATGTCCTCCGTAACTCCGTTTGACGATTGCAGCAGGTATCCATGAGCCAACCCATCGGCTGCTGCCGTGTTGCCATGTAGGCCAACACCGATTTTGGCAGGAGCGACCCTTGGCCGCGGAAATCCCCACCTACCGTTCGCGCCAAAGTGGCGCTCCTACGCAAATCCCGCCGAATCCCCCGCAGGAGCGGCCCTTGGCCGCGAAAGGGGTTACCGATGCGGTTAGAATCCCCCGCATGACCCGCTGGAAAGCCGCCCTCATCCACATCGGCATCAGTGCCACCGTTGCCGCCATCGCCTGCCTGCTGCTGTTGTTCGTGTGGTACCCGCCACCGTATTTCCATGCCGCCGGTGCCGAGCGCCTGATGCTGCTGATCGTCGGTGTCGACGTGACGCTGGGACCGTTGTTGACGTTCATCGTGTTCAAGAGTGGCAAGCCGGGCTTGAAATTTGATCTGGCCTGCATCGGCACCGTGCAAGCCATCGCCCTGATTTACGGTTTCCACATGATGCTGGCGTCACGACCGGTGTTTCTGGTCGCCTCGGTGGACCGCTTCGTACTGGTGGCCGCCAATGAACTGGATGCGAAGGACGTGGCGGCTGCCAGCCGGCCCGCCTGGGCGCACCTGTCGTGGAGCGGCCCGGTGCTGGTGGCGACGCAGCGCCCCTCCGACCCCAAGCAACGCGACGCGCTGTTGTGGTCCGGCATCGCCGGCAAGGACATCGAGAAGTTCCCGCGCTATTACGTCGATTACGCCAAGGCGGCTGCGGGTCTGCTGCAACGCGCCCGCCCGTTGGCCACGCTGCGCGCCATGCACCCGTCGCACGCCGCCGAGCTGGATGCCTGGCTGACAAAACACCACCGTGACGGCAAGGGCATCGTGTGGCTGCCGATCGTCGCCCGCGACGACGATTTGTGCATGCTGCTGGACAAAGCCAGCGGCCAACCGCTGGGCGCAGTCGCCATGGACCCGTGGCAAGCTGATCCGTCGTAGGCGGCCCTTGGCCGCGACCAATGTCCGGCACAACCCGCAGATCCCATCGCGCCCATGGGGCGCTCCACAACAACAACGGCGGCGGCGATTTGCCTCGGCGTTTCGTGGGACACTTGTCATTTGCCGCCACCGTTTTCCCGGATCACGCCATGCCCCATTTCGACACGCCCAAGCCGGGTGTCCATCGCAGCACCGCAGGCTGGAGTTTGCTGGCGGCGCTGGTGTTGCTGGCCATCTACTGGGTCACGGGCTTTCTGGACTCCGTTGGCCAATACGGC
>DASSXP010000334.1:0-4554 GCA_035703755.1 Rhodanobacteraceae bacterium
CGCTGAACGAGCTGCTGAGCTTGATCGCCAAACGGTCATTCTTGCATCGTCCCGGATTGTCGAAACCGCGGACCTCTCGAACCAAGCCGCACAAACACATGAGCTTCAAGCCGTGCTGAGGGTAAACTTGGGTGGATTGGATGCTGGCCGCGCTACGGTGGTGGCTGGCGAGGCGAGGCGCCGGTGCGGCGCAGCGTACGCCGTGCACGAAGGCGCTTGGTCTTAACCTGCAGATGCAAGGATTGGCGAGGCTGGGGGATACACTCCGATCGGACGATCAGAATAATCAGGCGTCAATAATGAACAGATCAAACATGCTGACGATGGCAGGCGCGGCGACCGCTGTGGCACTGATTGCCGTGGTGCTGCTTGTTTTGCGTGGGATCCAGCCTGGCGCGCTCGGGACAAGCCTTGGCTTGCTTGCGTGGTTCGTTGCGCCCTACATTGCCATGGCAGTCCTGTGGAGTTTTTGCAAGACATCCACCTTGAAGATTTCCCTCGCGGTCTTGTCCATGGTTGTTGCGGTACTTGGCTCGGCGACGATCTACATGATGACGCGGCAAGTTGGCGATGGGCTGGATGCGATGGTCGCGTTGTTTGTTCCCGCGCTGCAATTGGTCGCGCTGCTGGTCTTTGGCGTGCCACTGCTGCTTGCGCTTGGCCGGGCGGACCAGTGAATGGCGTCCGGCTGGCATCGACGTGGTGGCGCGTTTGATGCAACCACGCGAACGACAACGTCTTCCAGTAGGAGCGGCCCTTGGCCGCGATTGGTGGTTGGACATTGCCGTATGTCGAGCAATCGATCGCGCCAAAGTGGCGCTCCTACCGCTGCCTCGCGAAAACACCGCGCTGCGCCATTTCTGTGCAGGAACGGCCCGTGGCCGCGATTGGCAGGTTGGACATTGCCGTATGTCGAGCAATCGATCGCGCCAGAGTGGCGCTCCTGCTGGCGACGCGGATGGCTGCGCCTCAGGCGTCGAGGTCGGGGATCAGGCGGCTTTCCAGCCGGGCGATGGCGTCCTTGAGGCGCAGTTTGCGCTTTTTCAGCCGCGTCAGTTGCAATTCGTCGACGCTGTTGGCGGCGATGCGCGCGATCGCCTGATCCAGGTCGCGGTGTTCCTGGCGCAGCTCGATCAGCTGGGTGGCGATGGCGGCGAGCTCGTCCGGTCGCATGGCGTCAACAGTGGGATGAGGGTTCCAGTCTAGCCGAAGCGAGCCGCTACAATGAACGGCTGTTCGATGACTGGTGACCCGCGCGCATGTTCTTTCGCAATCTGACCCTGTTCCGCTTTTCTTCCACTGTAGCCGGCGAGCTGGCCGCGCTCGACGAGGTGTTGGCGGCGCATCCGTTGAAGCCCTGCGGGCCGCTGGATTTCACCAGCCACGGTTTCGTCTCGCCGCTGGGGCCGGGCGAGGAGGCGATGACGCGCCGGCTGGGTGACGCCACCTTGCTGAGCTATGGCCAGGAAGACAAAATCCTGCCGTCCGCCGTGGTCGCCGCCGAGGTCAGCCAGCGCTGTCGTGCGCTGGCCGCGCAGAACGGCCGCGCGGTGGGTGGGCGCGCCCGGCGCCAGGTCAAGCAGGAGGTGCTGGATGAGTTGCTGCCGCGCGCCTTCAGTCGGCCGTCGCGGCTGGATGCCTATCTCGATCACAAGCACGGCTGGCTGGTGATTGACAGCGCCAGCCGCAAGTCGGCCGAAGCCTTGCTGACGGCGCTGCGGCAGGCGCTGGAGAGCTTCCCCGCGCTGCCGTTGGCGGCCCCCACGGCGCCGCGCGCGGTGCTGACCGATTGGCTGACCCGTGGCCAGTTGCCGGACGGCCTGGCACTGGGCGATGAGTGTGAATTGCGCGATCCGGCCGCTGCCGCCGGGGCGGTGGTGCGCTGCCGACGAATGGATCTTGCAAGTAACGAAATTCGGGAGCATCTTCGCAGTGGCAAGCAGGTGTTCCAGCTAGGCTTGGAGTTCGATGGACGGCTGGGTTTCGTGCTCGGCGAGGATCTGGTCCTGCGCAAGTTGCGTTTTCACGACGTCGTCACCGACACCCTGGAGTTTGAACAGGATGGCTCGGTCACGGCGGAGCTGGACGCGCGCTTCGCGCTGATGAGCCTGGAGTTGGAACGGCTCTTGCAACAGTTGGCGAAATGGTTCGGCCTGCAACGACCGGACTAGGGCACCCTCTCCCCGTACTCGCGTCCGGAGCGCAACGACAGATGTCGCGGTCAAGCGGCGAATGGCTGGAACTGGCCTCCCCCCGGGGCGGCACCATCAAGGTTTTGAAGGCGGCGCACCCGCGCGCGCGCCGCTTGCGCCTCACGGTGACCCCGCGTGGCGCGCGCCTGTCGTATCCCCACGGCATGCATCCGGCGCAGGTATTCGCTTTTCTGCGCCAGCACGCCGACTGGCTGGCGGACAAGCTCAAGGAAATGAACGTCAGCAGCAAGGCGCCGCCGGCCCTGAAGCCGGGGGTGCCGACGCTGATGCCCTTGCATGGCGCCAGCGTGCGCCTGACCTGGGCCGAGGCCGAGCATCCCGCCATCCACCTGCTCGGCGACGAATTGCGGCTGTCGCTGCCGCGGCCCTGGAGCCGGGCGCTGCCGCTGGCGCGCAATCTGTTGCACGGGTTTCTTGAAGGCCAGGTGCGCCGCGACCTCAACCGCTGGATGGGCTGGTACGTGCCCGAGCTCGGCCGGGCGCCCACGGATCTGCGCATCCGGCCGATGAAAAGCCTGTGGGGCAGCCTCGATGGCCGTGATCGCGTGACGCTGGATCTGGCGCTGGCGCTGGCGCCGCGTGCGGCCCTGCACTACGTGTTCGTGCACGAGCTTTGCCATTTGCGCGTGCGCGACCACTCGCCGCGTTTCTGGCACCGGGTCGAATCCCTGATGCCCAACTACCAGACGCAACGCGACTGGCTGCGGCTCAATGGCTCGATGGTGAAAGCCGAAATGGAGCGTCTGCTGGCTGACCGCTGAGGCGCTCGCTCAATGCCGCAGGGTGAAGTCGGCGATGACACGGGCGGTGGCGGCGGGCTGCTCCAGCTCCGGGGTGTGGCCGCAGTTCTGGATCAGGGTGGTGTCGATGCTGGGTGCGTGGACCAGTCCTTGACGCAAGGTGTCGATGGCCGACGGGTCGATGATGCGGTCCTGGGCGCCCCAGATCGCCAGTACCGGCATGGTCAGCTCGCCGAGGCGGCTGTCCAGCGCGCGGTACTGGCTGGGTTTGCGCAGGCGCTCGAACACGCGGTTGATGAAGTCGCGGTTGGCGAGGTTCTGCGCCACCAGCGCGTCCTTGAAGCGGCCGGGTGTCTTCGGCGGCTGGTGAAAGGACAACGCCATCACGCGGTCGTAGCCGGCGCGGTCGTCGAACACGAATGGATCGGTGTCCCGGTCCAGCACGCCTTTGGCGAAGGCGTTTTCCTTGAAGCTGAGGCCGAAGCTGTCCATCAGCACCAGCCCGGCCAGCGTGTGCGGGTGCGCGGCGGCATAGACGCCGGCAACCGCGCCGCCCATCGAATGACCGACCAGCATGAAGTTGTCGAGCTTCAAGGCATCAACGAAGCCGGCCAGCCGGTCGGCTTGCGCGGTGATGCCGTAGTCGGCGCCGGCCAGACGGGTTGATTCGCCCCAGCCGGGTAAATCCGGTATCACCAGATGAAAGCGTGGCGTCAGCAGCGGCGCGATTTCCAGCCACACCGACTTGCTGACACCGAAGCCGTGTACCAACACGATGGTCGGGCCGGTGCCTCCTTCGTAGTACACCCAGCGGGTGTCGCCGACCTGCACCGACTCGGATGTGAGGTCGGCCGCCAATGCGCGGCGCCAGGTGTCCAGCCGCAGCACCCATTGCGGCGCCAGCAGATAGCTGGCCCCGGCCACGAGAGCCAGACCGAGCACGACCGCCAGCAGCCGGCGCAGGCGCCGCAGGAAGCCGTGCGTGAAGTCGCTGTTGGCGCCGCTTTTCATGGATTGTCAGTTGCCCTTGGCTGCGGCCGCCGGCTTGGCCTTGGCCGCCGCAAAGATGCGCTCGACTGCGGCCTGGGTCATCGGGTGATAGCCGTTTTTTGCCTTGGCGTAGGTTTTCTCGGCGTAAGCGAGGCCATCCGGTGTGGCGGCAAAGGCGCGATACACCGGCGTGGTCAGGTACATGCGACCGATGCGGCTTGCGTGTTCGGCGGCGGCCGGCCATACCGTCTTGTCCCCGGCGGCGATGGCGTGCACGTACCAGCGCATGCCGATCTCGGCGTTGGGTGTGCCGGTCAGGTGCCATACCTTGTCCAGCGCTTCGATTTTGGCCAGCGGGGTCTTTTTCGGCAGCCCGTCGAGGAAGTACATCCACTCCTGTGTGTTCCACTGCCGGGTATCGAGTTTGTCGGCGGTGTCCGTGTCGAGGAAGGTGGTGTCGATCTTGTCTGCCGTCAGCGTGCCCTCAAGGAAGGCGCTGCGCTGGCGGTCGATGGCGGCAAAATTGCTGGAGGCCGGTTGCGGCGCATCCTTGGGGATGCCGGGCTGGAACACCCACTGTTCGACTTCCTCCCAGCGCATCTTGCCGGGGT
>DASSXP010000374.1:0-5808 GCA_035703755.1 Rhodanobacteraceae bacterium
CCACGGCGCCTGGACCCGGCTGAGTCCCGAGGTGCTGCATTGGGAGTTCAGGAGACAGCGCATGAGCCGTCGCGGATGGGCGCTGCTGTGCCGGTTCGGCGCCGCGCTGTGGTGGCCGCTGCGCCATTGCCACGAATTCCATCGTGATCCGGTCAGCCTGATCACGACCTGGGTGAACCTGATCGCGGCCACCGGCCGGCGCGATGTACCGCCGGCGACGCTGGCGCTGGCGTTCGGCCGCCTGCATTCGATGGGGCAAGGTAGTGCGCGGGCCGACAATGGCTGGACGATACTCGTGGATCGGGCCTGGAAGCAGTTGGACGCACTTCCCGGCGGCTCCGCGCGGGCGGCCTTTGCGCGTGGCCCGCTGGAGGCGGTATTCGTCTGGTGGCACGTGGCGCGAGTGACGACCCGGCTGCCGCGCAACGTTGGCTGGAAATGGCTGCAACGTTCGGCGGCCAACGCGCGCCTGGTGGATGGTGGCGCGGCCGTCGCCTGGCGCAGCTTCGGCGACTTCGCGCGGGTGGGCCGCTACCGGGTGGAGCCGCTGCGGACGCTCGCGGCAGTACGCCGCGCTGGCATCGAGTTGCACAACTGCATGAGCCAGGCTACTGCCGCTGAGGGGGCGGCGGCGAAATCCGTGCTGTTCGTGTTGCGCCACGGCGCGAGCGGTCGCGCCGTGGCAATGTTCACGGTCAGACCAGCGCGCCTGGGACGGGTCGTCGTCACGATGGCGCGGGGCCCCTGCAACCTGCCCGTGCCGGAAGCGCATCATCGTGCAATGGAAGCCTACCTGCGGGGGCTGAACTGGTTGGCATGGGTGCAGAAGCACTGCAAGTCTTGATTCACCGGCGCGACCTCGCCATGCTGAGCCGTTTGCACACGTTTGCCTCAGGCCCATGAATACTCGCTACAACGCCGCCGACATCGAAGTCCTTTCTGGCCTGGACCCGGTCAAGCGCCGGCCCGGCATGTACACCGACACCGCGCGCCCCAATCACATGGCGCAGGAAGTCATCGACAATTCGGTGGACGAGGCGCTGGCCGGCCACGCCAAGACCATCGAGGTGACGCTGTACGCCGACGGCTCGGTCGAGGTCAGTGACGATGGTCGCGGCATGCCGGTGGATATCCACCCGGAGGAGGGCATCCCCGGTGTCGAGTTGATCCTGACCCGGTTGCACGCCGGCGGCAAGTTTTCCAACCGCAACTACGCTTTTGCCGGTGGTTTGCACGGTGTCGGCGTGTCGGTGGTCAATGCGCTGTCGAAAAAGCTGGAGGTGACGATACGCCGCGACGGTGGCGAATACCGCATGGGCTTTGCCGATGGCGATGCGGTCAGCGCGCTGGAGCAGATCGGCAGCGTCGGCAAGCGCAACACCGGCACCACGTTGCGTTTCTGGCCGGATGCGAAGTATTTCGACTCGGTGAAGATTTCCCTGCCGCGTTTGAAGCACTTGCTGCGCGCCAAGGCCGTGCTGTGCGCGGGGCTGACGGTGCGCTTCCTCGATGAGGCCAGCGGTGAGCGCGAGGAATGGCGTTACGAGGATGGTCTGGCGGATTATCTCGACGGCGCGCTCGACGGACTGGAGCGGCTGCCGGCGGCGTTGTTCGTGCACAAGGCTGAGCGCGATTTCGAAGGCGCCGATCTCGCCCTTGCCTGGCTGCCCGATGGTGAGCTGGTGCAAGAGAGCTACGTCAACCTGATCCCGACCGAGCAGGGCGGCACCCACGTCAACGGTCTGCGCACCGGCCTCACCAATGCGATCCGCGAGTTCTGCGACATCCGCAATCTGTTGCCGCGTGGCATCAAGCTGGCGCCGGAGGACGTCTGGGACCGGATCGCCTTTGTGCTCAGCGTGCGCATGCGCGACCCGCAGTTCGCCGGCCAGACCAAGGAGCGCCTGTCCTCGCGCAATGCCGCGCAACTGGTGGAAAGCATCGTCCATGACGCGTTCAGTCTGTGGCTGAACCAGAACGTCAGCGAGGGCGAGAAGATCGCTCAACTGGCGATTGATCGCGCCAATGCGCGGCTCAAGAAAGCCAAGCAGGTGGTGCGCAAGAAAATCACCCAGGGCCCGGCCTTGCCGGGCAAGCTGGCCGATTGCGCCAGCCAGGATCTGGAGCGTACCGAGCTGTTTCTGGTCGAGGGCGATTCGGCCGGTGGCAGCGCCAAGCAGGCCCGGGACAAGGATTTCCAGGCCATCTTGCCCTTGCGCGGCAAGATTTTGAACACCTGGGAGGTCGAGTCGGCCTCGGTGCTGGCCTCCGAGGAAGTGCACAATCTGGCGGTGGCGATCGGCTGCGATCCGGGCAAGGACGACTTGTCCGGCCTGCGCTACGGCAAAGTCATCATCCTTGCCGATGCCGACTCGGACGGCCTGCACATCGCCACCTTGCTGTCGGCGCTGTTCCTGAAGCACTTTCCGGCGCTGGTGCGCGAAGGCCATGTGTTCGTGGCGATGCCGCCGCTGTTCCGTGTCGACGTCGGCAAACAGGTGTTCTATTGCCTCGATGAGGGCGAGAAGCAGGCCATGCTGGAGCGCATCGAGCGCGACAAGATCAAGGGACAGGTGCATGTGACCCGTTTCAAGGGGCTGGGCGAGATGAACCCCGCGCAGTTGCGCGAATCCACCGTGCACCCGGATACCCGGCGGCTGGTCGAGCTCACCGTCGCGGATTTCGATGCCACCCACAAGGTGATGGATTTGCTGCTGGCCAAGAAGCGCGCCAGCGACCGCAAGGCGTGGCTGGAAGAAAAGGGCGATCTGGCCACGCTCGAAGTGTGATTCGACATGCAGGAACCGTCCAACCCCGGGCAACGCGCCGATCTGTGGCTGTGGATGGCGCGCTTTTATCGCAGCCGCAGCCTCGCCCGTCAGGCCATCGACGGCGGCAAGGTCGGCGTCAACGGCGCCGGTTGCAAGCCGTCCCGCCTGTTGCAGGTCGGCGATCGCGTGCAGTTGCTGCGCGAGCACGAACGCTGGGATGTCGAAATCCTGGCCTTGGCCACACGGCGCGGGCCGGCCGCCGAGGCGCAGGCCCTGTACCGCGAAGACCCGCTGTCGCGGGCGGCGCGGGACGCGGCCAGCGATCAGCGGCGCCTGATCGGCCATGCCGCACCGCAACGGCGGCCGGACAAGGCCGCACGACGGCAGTTGCGCGACCTTCGCCACAAAAGTTGATTTGCATCCGGGAGCCTGTCCGCCGACACTATGCGGGCCCCACGGGAAGCTGACATGGCCGCGTTTGACCTGTTGAAGAGACTGATGTCCGGTGCCGGCGCCGCTGAGCGACGGCAGGATGATCGTCTGCGCGCGCCGACCGGCTTGCGTGTGCTGGTGGTTGACGACTCGCCCACCATTCGTGCGGTGCTGGGCAAGATGCTGCTGCAAGACGGCTACATGGTCTCGAAGGCGGCCAACGGTGACGAAGCGCTGGCGCTGGCTCGCAGCGAACAGCCGGGCCTGATCTTCCTTGATATCGTGCTGCCGGGAATTTCCGGATTCTCGGTGTTGCGCACCTTGCGCCGTGATCCGCTGACCCAATCGATTCCCATCGTGATGATCAGCGGCAACTTGCAGGCCACCGAGCAGTTTTACGTGCAGCGTTTCGGTGCCGACGATTTCATGAAAAAGCCCTTCGGCCGCGCCGAAGTGTTCGAGCGCATCCGCAGTTTGGTCAGTACCGGTCGGCTGCCGCAGCGCGAACAGGAGGTGGTGGCAGCGGCTGAAATCGAGCACGGCTTGTCAGCCGAAGAGTGGAATGCGATCCCGGATGTCGCGCTGCCGGATGCCGGGCCGGGCCAGCATGTCGAGTTGTCGGCGTTGTCGGCCGACGCGAGCGACGAGGCGCTGCCCGCGCCGGCGGTGGCCGCCGTTGTCGCAGCCGCGAGCGCGGACGATGCCGCCAGCATGCCAGCCACCGAGCCGATGCCGCATGCCGCAGAGGCCAGCCGCGAGGAATCGGCAACGCCACAAGTGGCGTCAGAGCCGGCGCCGCCGCCACATGCGGAGGAATCCGCCTCAGTCGTGGTACCGGTGCCAGTGGCCGAGCCCATGGCAGCACCCATTGTCACTGTGGCCGAGCTGGTCGTCGAGGCAGCGCCACCGCCGCTCGAAACCGCATCGGCAGCGGATGACGAAACAGGCACGCTGCCGGCTGAGGGCGTGGCGAACTTGGCGGATCCTGCGCCGACGATCGAGCCGGTGAGCGTGGTTGCCGCGGCGCCAGCGATGGAGGCGGAGGATTTCGGGCGCTCGCCGCCGGCGGCGGTGGTAATGGTCGGGGATGCCGGTGCGCCGCCGGCGCCGCTGCCGTCCGCCGCGACCCGCTTCGAGTCGGCGCTCGACATCCTGCTTGACCGGGATGAAGGCATCGAGGTCAGCGAGTTGCCGGCGGATTTCGACCTGCCCGAGCGGTTCAAGCGGCCAACGGAGCGCCACGGTGCAGCGGTTGACGCCCAGCTTGATACCGTTGCCGTGGTCGCCGCAGAGCCGGCAGCACCCGCGGCGCCGGCGTCTGCCGACGAGCCTGCGGCAACGGCCGTGGTCGATACGCCCAAACCGGCGGTGGCTGTGCCGGCAACGGCGCCCAAACCGCCGCTGGACGAGGACGACGAACCCGATCAGGGCATGTTCTGGCCGTAAGGTTCAACGCTCGCTGAGCGACTTCAGTCGATACAGCGCCTCCAGCGCCTCACGCGGGCTGAGCGAGTCAGGATCGATTTCCTCCAGTGCCGTCGCCAGCAACCGCAGTTGCGGGTTTTCCGCGCTTGGCGCGGGTGCAAACAGGTCGGCTTGTGGATGTGCCGTGTGCTGGCGGGTGGTCGTCCCCGCGACCATGCCGCGCTCCAGTTCCACCAGCGTGCGGCGGGCCTCGGCGATGACCGCCTTGGGCAAGCCCGCCAGCGCGGCGACTTGCAGGCCGAAGCTGCGGTTGGCGGGGCCGTCCTTGACCGCGTGCATGAATACCAGTCGCTGGCCGTGGTGCGGGTCGTTGTACTCGACCGCGTCCAGGTGCACGTTGGCGATGTCGGCGTGTTGTGCGGCAAGCTCGGTCAGTTCGAAATAATGCGTCGCAAACAGCGTGAAAGCGCGATTGGCAGTGGCCAGTTGCAGCGCCGCCGCGCGTGCCAGCGCCAGGCCATCGTAGGTCGACGTGCCGCGACCGACCTCGTCCATCAGCACCAGGCTGGCGGCGGTGGCATTGTTGAGGATGTTGGCCGTCTCGCTCATTTCAACCATGAAGGTGGACTGGCCGCGAGCCAGATCGTCGCCGGCGCCGATACGGGTGAAAATGCGGTCGATCGGGCCGATCACCGCACGCGTCGCCGGCACGAAACTGCCGATATGGGCCAGCAGCACGATCAGCGCGTTCTGGCGCATGTAGGTGCTCTTGCCGCCCATGTTGGGGCCGGTGACGATGAGCATGCGGCGGCCGTCGGCAAGCGTGAGATCGTTGGCTTCGAACGGCTCCTCGCGCACCTGTTCGACCACCGGGTGACGACCGCGCTCGATCTGGATGCCGCTGTGCGACACCAGTTCGGGCCGCGCCCAGTCGAGCGCTGCGGCGCGCTCGGCGAGGTTCGCCAGCACGTCGAGTTCGGCGATGGCGGCGGCGGCGGTCTTGAGCGCGGCGAGGCGCTCGCCGAGCGTGTCGAGCAGGCCGTCGTACAGCGCCCGTTCGCGCATCAAGGCCCGTTCCTTGGCTGACAAAACCTTGTCCTCGAAACCCTTGAGCTCCTCGGTGATGTAACGCTCCGCGTTGGCCAGGGTCTGACGCCGGCTGTAGTGCAGGGGCGCCTTG
>DASSXP010000189.1:0-8057 GCA_035703755.1 Rhodanobacteraceae bacterium
TCCAGCGCCTTGAATCGCGTGGTCGAGCCCCAATAAATCCGCTTGAACCGCATGCCCCGGCCACTGGGCCGTTGACACTGGAACGATGATGCAGGAATTCAAACCCGATCCGGCAACGGGCGAGTCGCCCGATGTGCAAGACCTCGATGCACCGATGCAGGAACTCGAGGAACTCAACACCAAGCTGGCCGAAGCCGACGCCACGATTGCCAGCCTGCGCGACACCTTGTTGCGCGAACACGCTGAAATCGAAAACCAGCGCCGGCGTGTCGCGCGCGATCTCGACCAGGCCCGCCGCTTCGCCAACGAAAAGCTGCTGCGCGAGCTGTTGCCGGTGTGCGACAACCTCGAACGCGGTCTGGCAATCGATCATCCGGGCGCCGACGGCCTGCGCGAAGGCATGCAACTGACCCTGAAGTCGCTGCTCAAGGTGATGGCCGACCACGGCCTGACCCCGGTCGACCCGGCCGAGGGCGACGCCTTCAACCCGGAATTGCACGAAGCCGTGAGCCTGGTGCCGGCCGCACCCGGTCAGGCAGCGGATGGCATCGTCTCCGTGCTCGAAAAGGGCTACGTGCTGAACGAGCGCCTGCTGCGCCCGGCGCGGGTCGTGGTAGCCAAGGGCAATTGAGCCCGCGGCGCTTGAAACGCCGCCCACCAACCCCACCTGACACTCATTCACAGGCGCCGCGGGCGCCGCTGTAACTCATTGGAGCGATTGACTATGGGCAAGATCATCGGTATCGACCTCGGCACCACCAACTCCTGCGTTGCCGTGATGGAAGGCAGTAGCGCGCGGGTCATCGAGAACAGCGAAGGCGACCGCACCACGCCGTCGATCATCGCGTTCACCAAGGACGGCGAAGTGCTGGTCGGCGCACCGGCCAAGCGGCAGAGCGTGACCAACCCGGCCAACACGTTTTACGCCGTCAAACGCCTGATCGGGCGCAAGTTCAAAGATGCGGAGGTGCAAAAGGATCTTGACGTGGTGCCGTACAAGATCGTCGCCCACGACAATGGCGACGCCTGGCTGGAAACCGCCGACGGCAAGAAGATGGCGCCACAGGAAATTTCCGCCAAGGTGCTGATGAAGATGAAGAAGACCGCCGAGGACTTCCTTGGCGAACCGGTCACCGAGGCGGTGATCACGGTACCGGCCTACTTCAACGACTCGCAGCGTCAGGCCACCAAGGACGCCGGCAAGATCGCCGGCCTCGACGTCAAGCGCATCATCAACGAGCCGACCGCGGCCGCGCTGGCCTACGGCATCGACAAAAAGGGCGGCGACCGCAAGATTGCCGTGTACGATCTCGGCGGCGGCACCTTCGACGTGTCGATCATCGAAATCGCCTCGGTCGACGGCGAAAAGCAGTTCGAGGTGCTGGCCACCAACGGCGATACCTTCCTCGGCGGCGAGGACTTCGACAAGCGCGTGATCGACTATCTGGTCGAAGAGTTCAAGAAAGACTCCGGGCTGGACCTGCGCAACGATCCGATGGCCTTGCAGCGCCTGAAGGACGCCGCCGAACGCGCCAAGATCGAGCTCTCCAGCGCTCACCAGACCGAGGTCAACCTGCCGTACGTCACCGCCGATGCCTCCGGCCCCAAGCACCTCAACATCAAGCTGACGCGTGCCAAGCTGGAAGCGCTGGTCGAGGATCTGGTCAAGCGCACCATCGAGCCCTGCCGCACCGCGCTGAATGACGCCGGCCTGCGCGTCGCCGACATCGACGAGGTGATCCTGGTCGGTGGCCAGACCCGCATGCCCAAGGTACAGGATGCAGTCAAGGATTTCTTCGGCAAGGAGCCGCGCAAGGACGTCAACCCGGACGAGGCGGTGGCGGTGGGCGCGGCCATCCAGGGCGGCGTGCTGGGCGGCTCGGTCAAGGATGTGCTGTTGCTCGACGTCACCCCGCTGTCGCTCGGTATCGAAACGCTGGGCGGCGTGATGACCAAGCTGATCGAAAAGAACACCACCATCCCGACCAAGGCGTCGCAGGTGTTCTCCACCGCCGACGACAACCAGAGCGCGGTGACTGTGCACGTGCTGCAAGGCGAACGCGAGCAGGCGCAGTTCAACAAGTCGCTGGCGCGCTTTGATCTGGCCGGCATCGATGCGGCACCGCGCGGCATGCCGCAGATCGAGGTCACTTTCGACATTGACGCCAACGGCATCCTGCATGTGGCGGCCAAGGACAAGAAAACCGGCAAGGAGCAGCGCATCGAAATCAAGGCCGGCTCGGGTCTGTCGGACGAGGAAATCCAGAAGATGGTGGCCGACGCCGAGGCTAACCGCGAAGAGGACAAGAAGTTCCAGGAGCTGGTGGCTACCCGCAACAAGGCTGACCAGTTGGTGCATGCCACACGGCAGGCGATCAAGGACCACGGCGGCAAGCTGCCGCCGGGCCAGATCGGCCCGATCGAGGAAGCGCTGTCCGAGCTTGAAAAGGTCATGAAAGGCGACGACAAGGCGCAGATCGAATCGCGTATCGAGCGACTCGAACAAGCCAGCCAGTCGCTGGCGGCGGCCGCTGCCGGCGCCCAGGGCGCGCCAGCCGACGGGGGCGCCCAGCAATCAGCAGGCGCGCAGGCAGCCGATGACGTGGTCGATGCCGAGTTCACCGAAGTCAAGGACGATGGCAAGGCCGGCTGATCACCTGTCGGGCTGATATGATCCAGCAAGACGGGCGCCTTTGAGCGCTCGTCTTGCTTTTTTGGGGATGGCAATGGGAAAGGGGCGGCTCGAGGCTTTCAGCGATGGCGTACTGGCCATCATCATCACCATCATGGTGCTGGAGCTCAAGGTTCCACACGGGGATGGGCTTTCCGTGCTGGCAGCGCAATGGCCGGTGTTCCTGAGCTATGTGCTGAGCTTTGTCTACGTCGGCATCTACTGGAACAACCACCACCACTTCCTGCACATGGCCGAACGGGTCAACGGCAAGGTGCTGTGGGCCAATCTGCATTTGCTGTTTTGGCTGTCGCTGTTGCCGGTGACCACCGGCTGGATGGGCGAAAACCATTTCGCCGCCTTGCCGGTTGCCGTGTACGGCATGGTCTTGCTGCTTTCGGCGCTGGCCTGGCAACCCCTGCAGCGCAGTCTGATCGGCGCCAATGGCGGCGCCAATGGCGCCCTCGCCAAGGCGGTAGGCAAGGACTGGAAAGGCTGGCTCGCCGTCGCCATATATGCCGCAGGCATTGCACTCGCCTTCGTGTCGTCCACGCTGGCCTGCGTGTTGTACGCCGCGGTGGCAGCGCTGTGGTTCATCCCCGACCGCCGCATCGAATCCCGAATCAAATCATGAGCAAACGCGATTACTACGAAATCCTGAGTGTGGAACGCAGCGTCACCGAGGTGGAGCTCAAGAAGTCGTTCCGCCGGGTGGCGATGAAGTGCCATCCCGACCGTTGCCCCGACGATCCGGCCGCGCAAGAAAAGTTCAAGGAAGCCAAGGAAGCCTACGAAGTGCTGTCCGACCCGCGCAAGCGCGCGCTGTACGACCAGCACGGCCATGCGGCCTTCGAGCACGGCGTGGGCGGCGGCGGTGGTGGCTTTGCCGACGTTGGCGACATCTTTGGCGATATTTTCGGCGACATCTTCGGCATGGGCGGCGGTCGCGGCCGCCAGCGTCGCGGCGCCGACCTGCGCTACGTGCTGGAGATCGACCTTGAGCAAGCCGTGTTCGGCTGCGAGGAGGAAATCCGCATTCCTTCGCTGGTGGCATGCGATACTTGCCACGGCAGCGGCTCCGCCGATGGCAAGACCGAAACCTGCGGCACCTGTGCCGGTCACGGCCGGGTGCGCATGCAGAACGGCATCTTCTCGATGCAGCAAACTTGCCCGCACTGCGGCGGCAGCGGCAAGAGCATCAAGAACCCCTGCGGCGATTGCCACGGCGAAGGGCGCCGCCAGCACACCCGCACCTTGTCGGTGAAGATTCCGGCCGGGGTCGATACCGGCGACCGCATCCGGCTGTCAGGGCAGGGCGAGGCCGGCCCCGGTGGCAGCGGCGCCGGGGACTTGTTCGTCGAAGTCCATGTGCGCGATCACGCCATCTTCCGCCGCGATGGCGACGATCTTTACTGCGAAATACCGATCCGGCCGGGCCAGGCTGCCCTCGGCGCCAAACTGGCGGTACCAACGCTGGAAGGCGAAGTGGAAATGTCGGTGCCACCCGAAACCCAAAGCGGGCAGACCTTCCGCCTGCGTGGCCGCGGCGTCAAATCTGTCCGCAGCGGACGGGTCGGCGATTTGATCTGCTCGGTCATGGTAGAAACGCCGGTGCGCCTGACCCGCGAACAGCGCGAACTGTTCGAAAAACTGGAAGCCACCTTCTCCAGCGGCGAAGCGGCCGAACACTCGCCGCAAGCCAAGTCCTGGACCGACGGCGTGCGTGAATTCTGGTCGCGGGTGACGTCATAAGGGGACCACCTCGGGCAAGGTTCCTGCCGCGTCAGCTCATGTCGGCGCGGCATTTCACCTTGTGGGCATGAGCGGTTACGATGCGCGGGCTTCGTATTGCGAGTCCACACCATGACCCATCCCCTCCGACTGGCCATCAACGGCGCGCAAGGCCGCATGGGACGGTTGCTGTGTGCACAGGCAGCCGCCGACGCGCACTTTGAATTGCTGGCCGAGTGCCAGGCCTCAACGCGCTGGCAGACCTTGCCGGCGCTCGACGTGGTGGTGGACTTCAGTTCGCCGGATGGCTTGACCGCGGCGCTGGATCATTGCCTTGCCCACGGGGTGGCTTTGGTCAGTGGCACCACCGGGCTGACGGCCGAACTTGCGGCACGCCTCGACGCGGCCAGCGCGCAGATCCCCATCCTGCGGGCAGCCAATTTCAGCCTCGGCATTGCCGTGCTGACGCGCGTGTTGCGGGATGCCGCCGCCGCACTGCCGGATTGGGATATCGAAATCCTCGAAGCCCACCATGCGGCCAAGCGCGATGCGCCATCGGGTACCGCTCTGGCGTTGGGGGAAAGTGCCGCCGCCGCGCGTGGCATAACGCTGAACGGACCCACGAATCTGGATCGCAACGGGTTGCGCGTCGCCGGCAGTATCGGCTTTGCCAGCCTGCGCGCTGGCGATATCGTCGGCGAACACATGGCGATGCTGGCCACTGCCGGCGAACGACTGGAGCTTGGCCACCGCGCCACGGATCGCGGCATCTTCGCACGCGGCGCCTTGCACGCCGCGCGCTGGCTGGCGGGGCGAGCGCCAGGCCTTTACTCGCTAGCCGACATGCTGGAGACCAACGCCACGTCGGTCAAGACAAGCAGATCCTGTTGATTGGCGATGCGTGGTCGGAGTGGTGGATGCGCTGCGCTTATCCACCCTACGGTCCGGCAACAGCACGCGTATCTTTCGCGGCGCCTTGCACGCCGCGCGCTGGGTGGCGGGGCGAGCGCCAGGCCTTTACTCGCTAGCCGACATGCTGGAGACCAACGCCACGTCGGTCAAGACAAGCAGATTCTGTTGATTGGCGATGCGTGGTCGGAGTGGTGGATGCGCTGCGCTTATCCACCCTACGGTCCGGCAACAGCACGTGGATCGATTGCGGGTTCAATCCTTGTGGGCGGCATTGCGGTCGCGGCCGGCGCCGAGCTTGCGGTCGAGGCCGCCGAACAGGCGTTTGATGGCGCGTGAAAAGCCGCCACGCTGGGTCTTGCGCTGCTTTTCTTCCTCACTGGTCAGCCAGGCGATCTGGATCACGCGGCGTTCGCCTTCGAAGGGCAGGTGGCCGTGGAAGGAATTGTCGGCGCGGCGAAACGCCGCCAGGTTGCCGTACATGGGCTTGAGCTCCGGCGCCACCAGCGCGTCGATGGAATCGATCCGTTCCAGGAAGCGCAGGCAGCCGCCGTGTTCGCCCTCGGGCCAGCTTTCGTTCAAGTACACCAACGCCGTGGCAACCTTGGATCGGCTGTCGGTGTGGATGGTGCCGTGACGTTTGTTGAGGGAACGGCAGAGGGTTACCAAGGTCGGATGGTTGGCGAGATCCGGGATGCCCAGTCGGGCGCCCAGCGCGGTGCCGAATTCGGGCGCCTCGATTTCGGCAACCAACGCATTGATCGACGGCCCGCAGTCGTCCGGCTTGTGCGGGAAAAAACCCGCACTGGGGTAGCGGGGGAAATCGGCTTTCAGGAACGGTCGCGCCGCGTCGTTCACCACACGCTCGGCGTACAGAAAGCTGAACGGCTCGCGGTGGCACTGGGTGCCGGGCCGGTCCAGCGCGGCGAGGTCGATCAAGCGCATGCGTCACTTCCAGGGAACAGTGCGGCCGATTGTAGAGCGTTGTCGGCTCACAGGTGTGGACAGCGGGCGGTTGGACATTTATCATTTCCGCTCGCCTTGACCCCTTTTCCACCCCCCGCAACGAACCGGTTCCGGCCGGATCGCGGGTTTCGTCGCACCCGGGCCGCATTGGCCGGCCGTGTGGCTCCACGCACAGGCGAAGCATGACCACGACAGCGATCCTTGCCCTTGCCGACGGCAGCATTTTCCGCGGCAAATCCGTTGGTGCGCCCGGCACCAGTACCGGCGAAGTGGTGTTCAACACCGCCATGACCGGCTACCAGGAAATCCTCACCGATCCGTCCTATGCGCGGCAGTTGGTGACCCTTACCTATCCCCACGTCGGCAATACGGGCTGCAACCCCGAGGACGAAGAATCCTCCAAGGTGCACGCGGCCGGCCTGATTGTCCGCGATGTGCCGCGGCTTGCCAGTAACTGGCGCCAGCGCGAAAGCCTGCCCGCGTATCTGGCGCGCCACGGCATTGTCGCCATTGCCGATATCGACACCCGCCGCCTGACCCGCATCCTGCGCGATACCGGCGCCCAAAACGGCTGCATCGTAGCCGGCCCGGATGCCGACGCCGACACGGCGTTGGCCGCCGCCCGCGCGTTTCCGGGCCTGAACGGCATGGATCTGGCCAGGGAAGTTGGCGCCCCATCGCGCAATGCCTGGACCGAAGGCAGCTGGAACCTCGACCGCCAGGCGTTCGAGCGCCCGCCACGCCGCTTTCGGGTGGTGGCTTACGACTTCGGTGTCAAGCGCAACATCTTGCGCCTGCTGGCGATGCAGGGCTGCGAGTTGACGGTGGTGCCGCCACAGACGCCGGCCGACCAGGTGCTGGCGCTGAAACCCGACGGCGTGTTCCTGTCCAACGGACCGGGCGATCCGGCTGCCTGCGACTACGCGATCGAAGCCACCAAGGCCTTGCTGGAGGCGCGGATTCCGTTGTTCGGCATCTGCCTCGGCCACCAGTTGATGGGCCTCGCGCTCGGCGCCCGGACCCTCAAGATGAAATTTGGTCACCACGGCGCCAACCACCCGGTCAAGGATCTGGATGACGGCCGCGTGCTGATCACCAGCCAGAACCACGGTTTCGCGGTTGATCCGGCGACGCTGCCGAGCAACACCCGCGTCACCCACACTTCGCTGTTCGACGGCTCCTTGCAGGGTTTCGCGCTCACCGACCGGCCGGCGTTCTGCTTCCAGGGCCACCCGGAAGCCGCGCCCGGTCCGCACGACATCGCTTACTTGTTCGAGCGCTTCGCGGTTTTGATGCGACAACAACAGTCCGCAAATGAACGCGAATGAACGCAAATCAGTTGAAGATTTCCCAACGCGTCATTGGCTGCGCCATGTCCGTCAGCAACACGCTTGGGGCTGGTTTTCTCGAGGCGGTCTATGCAAACGCCCTGGCGCTGGAACTTGCCGAACAAGAGCTGGCTTTCGAACGGGAGTCGGCGCTGCCCGTCTGTTACAAGAATTCCAGAGCCGGGATCTACTATGCCGATTTTCTGGTCGAGACGCGATTGGTCGTCGAATTGAAGGCACTTTCACGGTTGACCAGCGAACACGAGGCACAAGTCATCAACTATCTGCGTGCGAGCGGCATAAGCGTAGGGCTGCTGCTGAATTTCGGAACCCCACGGCTTGATTTCAAACGTCTGGTCTGGGGGCATGATGACTCGCAACTCGTTTGATATTGGCGTTTATTTGCGTTTATTTGCGGACTGATACTACCCATGCCAAAGCGCACCGATCTC
>DASSXP010000062.1:0-4504 GCA_035703755.1 Rhodanobacteraceae bacterium
CAAGACGCAAGCCCTGATTCAAGGCAAGGAGATCGCCTTGCGCGCGGCGATGGATGGCAGCAGTCATGTCGATATCGACCGGGCGCCGCTGGTGTTCGTTGGCTACGGCGTCAAGGCACCCGAGCGCCAGTGGGACGATTACAAAGGCGTCGATCTCAAGGGCAAGATTGCCGTGGTGCTGGTCAACGACCCGGATTACGAGAGCGGACAGGGCGCGTTCGGCGGCAAGGCCATGACCTACTACGGTCGCTGGACCTACAAGTACGAGGAAGCCGCGCGGCAGGACGCGCTCGGCATGCTGGTGGTGCATGAAACCGCGCCAGCCTCCTATGGTTGGGCTACGGTCAAGAACTCCAACACCAACGTGCAGTTCGACATCGTGCGACAACGGCCTGCTGACTCCCACCCGCATCTGGAAGGCTGGATCCAGCGCGATCTCGCGGTGTCGCTGTTCCAGCGCGCGGGGCTGGATTTCGACGCCTTGAAGAAACAGGCGCAAACGCGCGATTTCCAGCCGGTGACGCTGAAAGGCGAGACCCTGTCCGCCCGTTACGATGTGGATGTCAGCCATATCACCACGCAGAACGTGGCCGGGCGCGTGGTCGGCAGCACGCACCCGGATGAAACCGTGGTCTTCACTGCGCACTGGGATCACCTCGGTATCGGCGCGCCGGACGCAAAGGGCGACCGCATCTACAACGGTGCGGTCGACAACGCCACCGGCACCGCTGCCTTGCTGGAGCTGGGGCGCGCTTTCGCCCATGGCCCGCGGCCCGAGCGCAGCGTACTGTTTCTGGCCGTGACCGCCGAGGAAAAGGGCCTCTTGGGTTCGGAGTACTACGCCAGCAACCCGCTCTATCCGCTGGCCACCACGGTTGCCGACATCAATACCGATGCGCTCGATCCGGGTGGTGTGGCGCGCAACTTCACCATCTCGGGTACGGCCAAGCTCGGCTTGCTGGATGATCTGATCGAGGTTGCCAAGGCCCACGGGCAAACATTCAGCCCCGATCCGCACCCGGAAGCCGGCGGCTTCTTCCGTTCCGATCACTTCTCCTTTGCCAAGCGCGGTGTGCCGGCGCTGTCGTTCGGCTCCGGCAATGACCTCGTCAATGGCGGTGTCGCGGCCGGCGAAGCGCAGGGCAAGCTCTACAACCGCGAGCACTACCACCAGCCGTCCGACGAATGGCAGGCGGATTGGAGCTTCAAGGGCATGGCGCACGATCTCGGCATGCTGTACGCGCTGGGCGAGCAGCTCGCCAACTCGCGCGCTTGGCCCAACTGGGCCAAGGACTCCGAGTTTCGGGCCATCCGCGACAAGAGCGCCGCCGCGCGCCGTTGAGGCGGAAGTCTGGCGGGGGCGGATTCAGGCGGCGGTCGGCGCCGGTTTTCGTCCCTGCACGATGCGGGTGGGTGGGAACATGCGCAGGTCCGGCGCACTGCGCTGCAACGCGCTCAATCCGGCTCGACGCAAGCGAGCGAGATACTCGGCGGTGTGGATGAAATCGAGCAGAGCGATCTGGCCACCCGGTTTCAGCACGCGCACGATTTCGGCCAGCGCGCGCTCGCGTTCGGCGGCGTTCGGCAGGTTGTGGATGGCGAGGCTGGAGACGACCACGTCGAAGCTGCCGTCGGGATAGGGCATTGCGCGCATGTCGCCGCTGTCGATGGCGCATCGTTCCCCGACGCCCGCCAGTGCCGCATTGCGCTCCGTAACTGCGGCCGCGTTGCCGGACTGGTCGTGCGTGCTCCGCAAGTCCAGCCCGGTGACGCGGCCACGCGGCAACTGGCGTGCGGCTTGCAGCAGCAACATGCCGCGACCGCAACCGACATCGAGCAGCGATTCATCGCCTTTGAGGGCGAGCCCTGCCAGCAAGTTCCGCAGCGCGCGCGGCTTGCCGTAGCGGCTGGAATACAGCATCCACAGCGCACTCAGCAGCATCGAGCCGCCGGCCCACGCGAAGGAGATGGCGGGTGCCGTCCAGCCGAACCACAGGCAGGCCGCGCAGGCCAGCAGCGAGGCGCTGCCGAGCAGTGCGAGGTTGCGCACCACGCCGGGGGCGTCGATGCCGAACTGGGGTTTCGTTTGCATCGTGGTGTCCTGTCTTTGGGTAGACAAAGCAAAGAATGAAACGGATGCTGACTGGACCGGCATGGGCCAGCGGCGACTTACGGCAGACTTTCCTGCCGGCGTACGCGCGTGTGAGCCAGCGCGAGGAAACCAAGGTACGCCACGGCGAGCGCCACCAACACGCCGAGATTGGCGCTGGCCCAGGCGCCGTCGCGGCCACCGAGGGCCAACGGTTCGAGCAGGTAGCCAAGCCAGTTCATCCAGCCGACGTGGGGCATCGGATTGGTGACCAGACCCCAGCCGAGCGCGGTGGCGGCGGCCAGCAAGGCGATGGCCGTCACGTTGTGGCGGCCGTAGCGGCCAGCCGGATCGAACAGCGCGTGCTCATCGTAGTCGCGGCGGCGCAGCGTGAGATCGGCGAGAAAGATTCCGCACCACGCCGCGATCGGCGTGCCGAGGGTGATCAGGAAGGCCTGGAACGGGTCGATGAAGGAATGGGCGAAAAACACGATCCAGATGGCGCCCACGGTCATCAGGGCGCCGTCGATTGCGGCGGCCAATGGGCGCGGGATGTTGACGCCGCAACTGAGCAGGGCGAGGCCGGAGGAGTAGATGTCGAGGATCGCGCCGCCGATCAAGCCGAGTACTGCGACCAGCGCGAACGGCAGCAGGAACCCGTGCGGAAGCACGCCGGTGAGGGCCCCGATCGGGTCGCTGCCGATGGCGCTGCCGAGGCTGGCGGAGGCGCCGGCCAGCAGCAGGCCGAACAGCACCAGAATCACCGGTGCCAGCGCGGCACCGACGGTGGTCCAGGCGACGACGCCGACGCTGGAGGCGTGCCGTGGAAGGTAGCGCGAGTAATCGGCTGCGGCCTGCACCCAGCCGAGTCCGAAACCGGTCAGGGTGAAGACGAAAGCGCCGATCATCGCCTGCGGGCTGCCGTCGGAGCGGGCGCCGAGCGCGCTGAAGTCCAGCTGTTGCAGGGCCAGCGCGATGTACACCAGGGTCAATGCCGCGGTCAGCACGGTGATGACGGTTTGCAGGCGCATGATGGTGTGAAAGCCGTAGATGCCGCCGCCAACCACCAGCGCGACCACGGCGATCAGGCTCACGGCCTTGGTGAGCGTGCCGCCGCCGATGCCGAGGGTCTGGCAGACGGTGGCGGTTGCCAGCACGGCCAACGACACCAGCACGGTTTCCCAGCCGACCGTCAGCAGCCATGAAATCAACGACGGCAAGCGGTTCCCGGTGACGCCGAAAGCGGCCCGGCTCAGGGTCAGCGTGGGTGCGGCGCCGCGTTTGCCGGCGAGCGCAATCAGGCCGCAGAACAGATACGACACCACAATGCCGGCCACGGCGACGAGGGCCGCCTGACGCAGAGAAATGCCGAAGCCGAGCAGGAAAGCGCCGTAACTGACACCCAGCACCGAGACGTTGGCGGCGAACCACGGCCAGAACAGGCTGCGGGGTTGGCCGCCGCGCTCGCACTCGGCGATGGTGTTGAGGCCGTTCAGTTCGACCCCGCTGGGGTGGCCGCCAGCGTGGCTGGCGCCGGTCTCTCCGGTAGCGGTCATCGCGTCGTCATTCGGCCCATGATTGACGCCAGTCTAGCGGCTACTTGCGACCGGCCAGTAGCGCCAGCAATTGCCGCGCGGCATCCAGTCGCGCGCCTGCTTCCGGCAGTTCCATAGCGACGCGCAACTTGTCCTGACCATCCAGTTTGTAGATGCGCGGCTGGCTTTGGATCAGGCGGATGATGGTCATCGGGTCGATGTTGGGTTGCTCGCGGAACAGCACGCGGCCACCATTGGGGCCGAGTTCGAGTTTGCGGATGCCGAGCGGGGTGGCGGCGAGTTTCAGCTCGGTGATGGCGAACAGGTTTTTGGCTTGCTCCGGCAATAGGCCGAAGCGGTCGATCATCTCTACTTGCAGCTCGCGCAAGGCGTCGCTGTCACGGGCGCTGGCGATGCGCTTGTACAGCGTCAGGCGGGTGTGCACGTCGGGCAGGTAGTCGTCCGGGATCAGCGCCGGCAGGTGCAGGCTGACCTCGGTCTCGTGCGCGCTCGACAGCTCGAAGTCGGGTACCTTGCCGGATTTCAACGCCCGCACCGCGCGCTCCAGCAGCTCGTTGTAGAGGCCGAAGCCGATCTCCTGAATCTGGCCGGATTGCTCTTCGCCGAGGAGTTCGCCGGCGCCGCGGATCTCGAGGTCGTGGGTGGCGAGGGTGAAGCCGGCGCCGAGTTCTTCCAGTGCGGCCAGGGCTTCCAGCCGCTTTTCGGCGTCGCCGGACATGGCCTTGCGATCGGGCACGATCAGGTAGGCGAAGGCGCGGTGGTGCGAACGGCCGACGCGGCCGCGCAACTGGTGCAGCTGCGCCAGCCCGAAGCGGTCGGCGCGGTCGATGATGATGGTATTGGCGCTGGGGATGTCGAT
>DASSXP010000097.1:0-2070 GCA_035703755.1 Rhodanobacteraceae bacterium
CTTCGACGCCGCAAGCTGTGGCAGCGGCAGCGCACGCAGGTACGCGGCGTTGATCAACAGGTACACCACGATCACCACCAGCACACCCCCGATCAGCGCCAACGGCAGGTTGCGTTGCGGGTTCTTCACTTCGCCCGACAGCGTGGTCAGGTTTTCCCAGCCGTCGTAGGCCCACAGCGCCGCGATCAGGCCGATGCCGATCCCCGACCACTTGGCCATGCCCAGCGGCTCGGCGTTGAGCGGGTTGTGCTCGCCGCCGGGCGCCAGGAAGAAAATTGCGACCGACAAGCCAACGATCGCCAGTACCTTCGCGCTGGTGGAAACGTTCTGGATGACCGCGCCGAGTTTTACCGAGCGATAGTTCGCGGCGGCGACCAGCAGAATCAAAATCGCCGCGATCAGGTGCTGCCACACCACCGGAATCGGTACAAAGAACCCGAGGTACTCGGCAAACATCAAGCTTTGCGCCGCCCACGAAATCGGCGTCGTCAGCAGCCACATCCAGCCGAACAGGAACGCCAGCGGACGGCCGTAGGCTTCGCGCAGGTACACGTACGGCCCACCGGCCGCGGGGTACATTGCCGCCAATTCGGCTATCGACAGCGCACCGAACAGCGCCACCACGCCGCCCAGGATCCACACCAGCGCAATACCGGTGAGGTTGCCGGCATCCACCGCGATGCCGGACGGCACGCGGAAGATCCCGCTGCCGATGATCACGCCCACCACCACCGCCATGCCGGTGACGAGGCCAAGTTTGCGCGGCAGTTCGCGCGGCGCTGCGGTCGAAGGTTCGCTCATGCGGTGGATCGTACATGCTCGCCGTGCGCCCGTTCAGCCACCGGCATGCGCGACCCGCGCTCGCATGGACTGGCGGCGCGGCGCGCGCAACCGCGCAAACGGCGGGCGTTCCTGGCCGTACCGTGGGCCTGCGCGGCCGCGCAAACCATAACCCCGAGCTATGCCGGGTAGCGGTCTGTTCATTGGTGGTTGCCGCGGACCGGTGGGTATGCTCGACGCAAGCCACGCGGTGGGGGCCTGTCGCGGCTGCAGTGCCACGTTCACGGGCGTTGCAGCGGCTCGAGGCTTGTCCATTCGTCCACCGCCGGTGGTGCGTCGCCCAACCGGCAGCAAGCCGATCCATCAACCGTACCTACCGTTGCAAGCATCGGGGAGGGAGTACGCAACATGAACCGCAAGTCTCTGCGCACGTCGCGTCGCGGCACCATTTTCCAACGCAAGGCGCTGGCCATCGCCATCGGTTCGGCCGCGCTCGGCATCACGGGGGCGGCCTGGGGCCAGGCCGTCAACGGCACCATCTACGGCACTGCGCCGGTGGCTTCGGGCGAGGCCATCCAGGTCACGGGCGGTGCCGGCTACAACCGCACCATCACGGTCGGTCCGTCCGGCAAGTATTCGGTCACCCTGCCCGTCGGCACCTACACGGTGTCGCTGCTGCAGGATGGCAAGGTGGTGCAGAGCCGGACCGGGGTAGCGCCCGCCGCGGCCGGCGCGGTCGCGGTGGACTTCACGAGCTCGGCCACCGCGCCCACCCAGACGCTGGGCGCGGTCAACGTCACCGCCAACGCCATTCCTGCGATCGACGTGACCACCACCAACCAGGTCACCACGATCACCGCCAGACAATTGCAACAGCTGCCACTGCAGCGCAACGCAGGCGACATCGCGATGCTGGCGCCAGGCGTCAACATGGGTTCGCCGCAGTTATCCTCCGGCCCGCTTGGCAATCCGATCAACGTGTTCGGCGGTGCCTCGACGGCCGAAAACGCGTACTACATCGACGGCATGAACGTCACCGACGCGCTCACCGCGCAGGGTGGCATCGAGTTGCCCTACGGCGCGATCGAGCAGCAGCAAACCTACATTTCCGGCTACGGCGCGCAGTACGGCCGCTCGATCGGTGGCGTGATCAACCAGGTCGGCAAGGCCGGTTCCAACCAATGGCACTTCGGCGTCCGCGCCGAATGGGCGCCGGGTGGCTCTCCCTGGAGCGCCAAGAAGCGCAACTACTACTTCTCCAACCCATATTCGACCCAGCCGGGCTTCAGC
>DASSXP010000177.1:0-5536 GCA_035703755.1 Rhodanobacteraceae bacterium
GTCTGACACCACTGGGCTCGTGCCGCACTGACTCGCAACACGCTTCACCAGGACAATGCCATCACCGGCAGCGGCCCGTAAGCCCAGGGCAAAAGCATCATGCACCCTACTTGACGGGGAAGTCTCCTACGGACTTGTTAGGTTTGTGGCTCTTGCCGCCGGAGTGCGCTACGCCTTAGCAAGCGCTCTGTCCGCATGACGTGCAGGATAAAGACGTGTTTTCCGTCAAATCTGTAGAAGATGCGGCAAGGCGGTTCGACTAGTTGCCGATAGCGCGTACGGCTACCGAGTTCCCTGGGGCGGCTGCCGCTCTCTGGATGGTCTACTAATTGGCGAACGTGCAGCGTAATGCGCTGTACCAATGCGCCAGCGGCAGTGAAATTCTCCAGCGCGATGTAGTCTGCGATAGCTTCAAGATCAGCGATGGCTGGCTCAGTCCAGATTACTTGAGCCATTTGGATAGGCGCTTCTCGGCTTGTGCCTGAGTGAGAGTGCGGCCTTCTGACACGGCCATCTCGCCACGGGCAATGCCTTCCAGGATGGACATGCGCTCTTGCTGCAGTTGATAGGTCTCAACGTCAACGAGGTAGGCGCTTGGGAGGCCGTGCTGAGTGATCAGGATCGGCTTCTTGTTGCGCTCAATGTCCGCCAGCAAGTCAGTGGCTTGGCGTTTAAGGGTGGTGACGAGTTCGGTGCGCATAGAGTGACACTACAGTATCACTAGCGACGAAGCAACATCCACAAACCTAACGCTTGAGGTAACCGGCGGCAGCCCGCGTAGCGGGATGACAGTCCGGTTGACCGAACTGTTATGTGGCGATTGCTATGCAGCAACAAGCCGTTTGACGTGCAACTCGCCGCGATGCTGCGCAGCTTGCCATAGCTCGTACTGGGATTGCTGGGCCAGCCAACTCTCCGGCGTGGTATTGAACGCGATAGACAGACGAAGCGCCATTTCCGGGCTGATACCAGCCTTGCCGTTGAGAATGGCACTCAACGTCTTGCGGCTGGTGCCGAGCGCCTGCGCCGCATCCGTGACCGAAATGCCAAGCGGCTCCAAGCAGAGCTCTCGCAGCACTTCGCCAGGGTGAGGGGGATTGTGCATGCGCATGATGAAAACCTCAGTGATAGTCCTCGTAGTTGACGACCTCAGCGTCGCCGCCCTCGAACCGAAACGTGACACGCCAGTTGCCACTGACTGTGACCGACCACGTTCCTTTGCCGCTGCCTGTAAGCTCATGAAGGCGAAGACCGGGTAGATCCATATCCTTGACGAGTGACGCAGCATTGAGCCTACCGAGGATGAGCCGAAGGCGCTTGGCATGGGCGGCTTGAATGCCCGCCGTGCTGCCAGTGGCGAAGAATTTGGCCAATCCTTTGTGCTTGAAATTGCGTATCATCAAGCGCAGTGTCACGCGACACGTTACGCGTGTCAAGCCACATAACGACTGAGTTGCTCAGCAGTCAGCAATATAGGCAACACTTGGATGCCTGAAGAAGGAACGAATCAAGTCCGGTTTTGCCGCCATGTTGGCGAGCTGCAACTTGATGCAGTCTTCCAAACGTTCGCCGGCGCGCAGCGGGCGGCGGGCGTTGTCGGTGCGCTTGGCGTGGCTCCAGTATCCGGATCAGCGCCGTGAAACGCATCGCTTCCAGCGTCTCGCGGGTCAACGTGCGGCCATCGATTTTCATGCCAGCATGAACAACATTCAATGCCTGTTGTTCCCTAATCTACTGATTTATTAGTAATTGAACCGCATCGGCGGCCATGGCTGCCGGTGCGGTTTTGCCGTGTGCGCAAGGCGGCGATCCGGCGCGGCCTCGCTGCCGTTGGTAATGCAAAGATGCCGTCGTCGTCGTGGCGCCGCAACGCCGCGGCGGGCGTGTGGTTATCTGATTACACGGGGGTGCAGCGGGTGTGCAGCCACGCGCGGTCGGTGGCTCCGAGCAGCGGGGCGAGGGCGGCTTCGACCTGGGCATGGTAGGTGTTGAGCCAGGCGCGTTCCGAGGGTTCCAACTGCGCGGCCTCGATGGCGCGGGTGTCGATGGGGCACAGGGTCAGGGTTTCGAACGCGAAGAACGAGCCGAATTCGGTTTCCGCCGCCGTGCGCACCACGGCCAGGTTTTCGTGGCGGATGCCGTGGCGGCCGGGTTTGTAGAGGCCGGGTTCGATGGACACGATCATGCCGGGTTCCAGTGGCACCAGCGCGCCGCCGGGAACGGGGGGGCGGATGCCATGCGGCCCTTCGTGGACGTTGAGGAAGTAGCCGACGCCGTGGCCGGTGCCGTGGCCGTAGTCGGCGTTGTCGGCCCAGATCGGCGCGCGCGCCAGCGCATCCAGTTGCGGGCCACTGGCACCGGCCGGAAAGTGGGCGCGGCTGAGATGGATCATGCCTTGTAGCACCCGTGTCGCATCGTGCCGTTGCTCGGCGCTGGTCTGGCCGAACGCCCAGACGCGGGTGATGTCGGTGGTGCCGCCGAGATACTGGCCGCCGGAGTCGATCAACAGCAGGCCGTCCAGCGCAAGGCTGGCGTGGTTCTCCGCTGTGGCGCGGTAGTGCGGCAGGGCGCCGTTGGCCATGTAGCCGGCGATGGTGGCAAAGCTTTCGCCGACGAAGTCGGGGTGGGCGGCGCGCGCCTCGCGCAGACGCCGGTCGACGTCGAGCTCCGTCACCGGAACGCCGGCGACAAGATCCCGTTCGATCGCATGCATGGCGGTCACCAGCGCGGCGCCATCCTGGCGCATGGCGTCGCGGATGTGTCCGAGTTCATGTGCGGATTTGACGGCCTTCATGTGCACCGAAGGGTTGGCGGCTTCGCTGCGCTGGACGGCGGCGGGCACGGCGTCCAGCAATGCGACCACGCAGCGCTGCGGGTCGATCAGCAGTCGTGCAGTGGCGGGCAGGGCCGTCAGAGCCGCCGCCATGTCGCCGTAGTCGCGGACCGCGATGCCGTCGGCGGCCAGCGCTGCCAGCAACGCGGCATCAAAGCGGCCGGCGCCCGCGAACAGGGTGGCGCGTTTGGTGTCCAGCAGCAGGTGGGCCAGAAACACCGGGTTGTAGTCAACGTCGCTGCCGCGCAGGTTGGTGAGCCAGGCGATGTCGTCCAGCGTGCTGACCAAATGATGGCTGGCACCGGCTTCACGCATGGCTGCGCGCACGCGCGCCAGCTTGTCTGCGCGCGGGGTGCCGGCGTAGGCGTCGGGGTGCGCGGTGACGGCGCGTTGTGGCAGCACCGGCCGCTCGGGCCAGATCAGGCCCGGCAAGTCGAGATCGGTGCGGAGGGTGGCGCCGCTCGCGTCCAGTTGTCGCTGCAAAGCCCGCGCCCCGGCCACCGACAGGCTGTCGCCGGCCACGGCCAGCACGGTGCCCGGGCCAAGCCGTTCAGCCAGCCAGCCGATATGTTCGGGAGCATGCGCAATGCGTTGCCGGACCAGCTCGATGCCGCTGCCGGCAAGCTGGCGCTCGGCCTGCTCGAAGTAGCGCGAATCGGTCCACACGCCGGCAAAATCCGCGGTTGCCACCAAGGTGCCGGCCGAACCGTCGAAACCCGTCAGCCAGGCGCGCGCCTGCCAGTGTTCGGGCAGGTATTCGGACAAGTGTGGGTCGGCGCTGGGGACGAGGCAGGCGGCGATACCGTGTTGCTGCATCATGGCGCGCAGTGCGGCGAGGCGGGAGGCGTGAAGTTGGGCGTTCATGCCGCCATGGTAGGCACTTGGGTGACGGAAATCATCCCGATTATTTGCGTCAAAGCGGCCGTTTCTGGCAAATCGTTGCGGCGCGGCAGGCGCATTGGCGCCACCGCGTCGACACAGCAGGCGGTTTCACAGTCGGTATCGTGGCTGAACCAGGCCCACCTGAAACCCTGCGCGGAGACCTGTGGCGCGGTGCTGACACTGGGGAAATGGCCGGTCATCCGGTAGAATGCCGCTTTCCGGCTTGAGTCGTTTTCATGACCCCGTTGATTTTCGTTACCGGTGGCGTGGTGTCCTCGCTTGGCAAGGGCATTGCCGCGGCGTCGCTGGCCTCCATCCTGGAGGCGCGCGGCCTCAAGGTGACGTTGATGAAGCTCGATCCTTACATCAACGTCGATCCGGGCACCATGAGCCCGTTCCAGCACGGCGAAGTGTTCGTGACCACCGATGGCTACGAGAGCGATCTCGACCTCGGCCACTACGAGCGCTTCGTGCGTACCCGCCTCACCGGCAAGAACTCCATCACCACCGGCAAGATTTACGAAGCCGTGATCGCCAAGGAGCGCCGCGGCGATTACCTCGGCGCCACCGTGCAGGTGATTCCGCACATCACCGATCAGATCAAGCATTGCGTGGATGAGGCCACCGCCGGTTTTGACGTCGCGCTGGTGGAAATCGGTGGCACCGTGGGCGATATCGAGTCGCTGCCATTTCTGGAGGCGATCCGCCAATTGCGCATCGAGCGCGGCCCCAGCCAGTGCCTGTTCATGCACTTGACGCTGGTGCCGTACATCAAGGCGGCTGGTGAAATCAAAACCAAGCCGACCCAGCATTCGGTCAAGGAACTGCGTTCCATCGGCATCCAGCCCGACGTGCTGCTGTGCCGCTGCGAGCAGCCGCTGCCGGAAGGCGAGCGGCGCAAGATCGCGCTGTTCACCAACGTGCCGCAAGAGGCAGTGATCAGCGCCACCGACCAGGATGTGATCTACAAGTTGCCGTTGTGGTTGAACCAGCAAGGGCTGGACAACATCGTGCTACGGCATCTCGGCATCGAGGCGCCTGCGGCGGACTTGTCCGAGTGGCGCGCCACGGTGGCCGCGGTGGAGAGCCCCGAAGACACGGTGCGCGTCGCCATCGTCGGCAAGTATGTTGAGCACAAAGACGCGTACAAATCCCTGGGTGAGGCGCTGCGCCACGGTGGCATCAAGCAGGGCGCGCGGGTCGATCTGGTGTGGCTGGATTCGGCCGAGGTCGAGGCGCGTGGCGCCGAAGCGCTGCTCGGCAGCGTCGACGCGATCCTGGTGCCGGGTGGTTTCGGCAAACGCGGCTTTGAAGGCAAGATCGCCACTGCCCGTTATGCGCGCGAACGTGGCATCCCCTACTTCGGCATCTGCTACGGCATGCACGCGGCGGTGGTGGAGTATGCGCGGGATGTCGCCGGCCTCGCCGGCGCCGGCTCGACCGAGAACGGCCCTTGCGCCGAGCCGGTGATCGCACTGGTAACCGAATGGGCCGCTGCCGACGGCAGTGTCGAGCGGCGTGACGAGCATTCCGATCTCGGCGGCACCATGCGCCTCGGCGCGCAGGCGATGCGCCTCAAGCCCGGTTCGCTGGCGCGCCGGCTCTACGGCACCGATGTGGTGGAGGAACGCCATCGTCACCGCTACGAGTTCAACAACCGCTACCGGCAACGGCTGGAACAGGCGGGCTTGGTCATCTCGGGCGAGTCGCTGGACGGCGCGCTGGTCGAGGCCATCGAGCTGGCGCCGGCGGCGCACCCCTGGTTTCTGGCCTGTCAGGCGCACCCGGAGTTCACCTCGACCCCGCGCGACGGCCATCCCC
>DASSXP010000365.1:0-19183 GCA_035703755.1 Rhodanobacteraceae bacterium
AGCTTTCCAAGTGCACCGTCGTGAACAACGATTCTTGCATCACATCGACGCCACGCATGCCGAGCCCTCTTCACGGTTATCGTCCGCAAAGCCTACCAATGCCGCGCTGTAGCTGGGGTGAATTTCAACGGCCTGCTAGACGCCTGATCAGCGATCTGCCGCCTCGCCCGGCAGCTCCGACTCGTCCATCCAGTAGCACAACAAAGGTGCGGGAACACGCATGATCTGCGTGCCGGGCGGGGAGCCCGGCATGGGGCCAAAGTCATGCAACGACTTGGTTGCGACGTAGGCACGCGGGATGCGTTTGTCCTGGCACAGCTCCAACAGGCCTTTCAACTCGCGCACGCCAGTATGCTTTGCGCGGTACTTCACTTCGAACGGGGTGAGTTCCCCGTCGAGCTCGACGAGCAGGTCGACCTCGTGCTCGCGCTTGCCGCGCCAGTAGGAGAACCGCACGTTCTGCGCGTAGTAGCGCGCGAACAAGTGCTTGAACACGGCGGTTTCGGTGGCGGCACCCAGCGCGGTGGCATCTTCCAGCAAGGTCTTGCCCTTGAGCATGACGGCCGGAGCGATAGCCGCGTCGGCAAGATAGATCTTGAAACGCGCACGAAGCACGGCCTTGCCGTAGCCGTGGGGTGGCAAGCGGTAGATCAGATGCACCGCTTCCAGCAGTTCGATGAAATGCTGCGCGGTGGGACGCTTTACCTCGAGGTTGGCGCACAGGTCACCTATGTCCAGCAAGCCACCGTCGTGCAGGCAGAGATAGAGGAAGGTGTGCTCCAGATCCAGCACCCGACGCACTCCGAACAGCGCGGTCATGTCGCGCTTCAGCACTTTGTCGATGATGTCCTCGCGCAGCAGCCGCTGCGCCTGGGGAATGCTGTCCACTTGCGCGGTCTGCGGAAACCCGCCACGCAACAGGTATTCATGAAAATGGGCGACATACGCCTGGGCCGTGTCGGCCGTGCGCAGGAAGTCAGCGGGGTGCCAGTCGAACAATCGCCGCAGGCTGCGTAGCGGCGGGAGCCGGGGCAGCGCAATGCGCTTGATGGCCAGGTACTCGTAGAACGACAGCGTGGTAATCCGGATGGTGTGCCAGCGCCCGACCCCGGACTCCTGTTCCGTCTCCGCCAGAGGCGTTGCCGAGCCAGTGAAGGCAATGCGGCGATCCTTGCGGAAGTCGACTTGGTGCTTGATCCAGGTGCCCCAGCCCCGAATGAACTGCGCCTCATCCAGCAGCACGTATTCCGGGCTGCTGGCGCGAGGTTCGCGTGCACGCCATGCCTCGATCACCGCGTCGATCCCGGCGAGCTTCAGGATGGGATGATCGAATGTGGCGTAGAGGATGTTGGATGGCGGCACGCCAGCCCGCAGCAGTGAGTCGATGGCTTGCAGAAACAGGGTGGTCTTGCCGACCTGTCGGGCGCCAGCAAGCAGGACGGCACGCGGAGCCGGAGGCTTCGTCAGCCAAGAGTGTAGTTCGCTGAATGCCGCCCGATGCCAGGTAGGCAAGTCCGCAACGGGCTCTCCCCGCCACCAGGGATTGAATTGGGCCAGTACCGAAGCGAGCTCTTCATTGGCAATCAGCATGCGTCAAGTCTAGCTTGGGAGCATGAATTAGTGCAAATACAGTTTAACTAAAAACATGAAATAGTGAAATTACTGGCGCTTTGGGCGAAAACTGAGGTCGATGGCGTAGGTGCTGGTGCCGTCGCCGTGGTCGCCCAGCAGGCGCACGCCGGTGAGGCCGTCCTGGTGGGCGAGCGCGAGTTTGCCGCTGGCGCTTTCGATGGTGACGGGCGCACGCGTCTTGACCGGGGCGAAGTGCCATGAGCGCGGTTCGAGGGCGGCGCGATGCAGGTCGGGATGCGCGCGTAGCCAGTTGATCAGCACCTCGCGGTTGCCATCCGGCGCCATCAACACGATGTTGTTGCCGTCGAGGCCGGGGAAGTGGCCGCCGCCGCTGGCGCGGTAGTTGTTGGTGACGACGAGGAAGCTCTGGGTGGGCGCCACGGGCTGGCCGTGGTAGGTGAGTGCCGTGATGCGCTGGCCCTCGGGCCGGGTGACGTCGATGGTGTAGTGGATGCCGCCCTGGATCTGGTCGAAGTTGTAGCCCTTGTAGCGGGTGTTGACCAGGGGTTGCGGTTGGGTCGACGCCGGGTCGATGCGGTGGAAGCGACCGGCGCTGTGTTCCAGCCAGGCCTTGAGGCCGGCGCCGTCGATTTTTACCGCGGCCAATGTGTTGGGGTAGAAATAGAGATCCGCGGCGCTGCGGATGCTCAGGGCGCCGGCGGCCACATCGGTGTAGTCGGCGGGGCCGCCGAAGCCGGTGCGGAAGGCGGCAGCGGCGGAAAGAACCGGGATGCCTTGGTACTCAGGATGCTCGCTGGCGATCCAGTTTTCGACGTAGTCGCGCTGCGCCGCGTTCACGGCCGTCAGGGCGCTCATGTCGCCCAGATCGGCGAAGTAGCTCGACATGCGGAAATCGCTGCGACCGATCGGGGTGTCGACATAGGCAATCGCGGCTTGGTGGGCGCTGGCCACCAACGGCGCAATGCGCGGATCGGGCGCCACGCACTGGTTGCGCGCGGGGCAGATCGGGCGCACTTCGCTGCGCGCCTGAGCGCGGTCGGAGACCCAGCGGCCATCGCGGTAGTCCAATGACAGGTGGATCAGGCCGAGGTCGCGGCCGAAGAAATTGGCCATCACTGCCGGCACGCCCTTGACGGTGCCGCGCTGATCGTCGACTTCCGGCACGTCCTTGTAGCTCAGGCCGGGGAAACTCTGGTGCGAGTGACCGAGCAGCATCGCGTCGATGCCGGGCACCTCGGCGAGATACCACGCGGCGTTCTCCAGCATTGGCGTGTAGGGCCGCGTGCTGATGCCGCCGTGGACGATGGCGATGATGACATCGGGGTGTTGCGCTGCAAGCGCCGGCAGGTATTTCCTGGCGGCCTCGACCACGCCCATCACGGTCACCTTGCCTTCGAGATTGTGCTTGTCCCAATCCATGATCGGCGGCGGCGTGAAGCCGAGCACGCCGATGCGGATCGGGGCTTCGATCGTGCGGCCGTCGGGCGTGGTGGCCTTGAGCATGCGCTCGAGCACCGTCCAGGGCTGGAAAATCGGCTGGCCGTCGCGGGCCGAGAACACGTTGGACAGGATGATCGGAAAGTTCGGGCCGTCGCACGTGTGCTGCGCCGCCACGCCAGTCACATCCATCGGCGTGCCGGTGACCTGCGACAGAAACGGCAAGCCGTAGTTGAACTCGTGGTTGCCGGCGGTGCCGGCGTCGTAGCCCATCGCATCCATGGCCTTGTAGATCGCCAGTTCCTGATCGCAGGGAATCGGCGCGACCTCGGCCTGGTAGTCGGCCAGCACGGTGCCCTGGATGGTGTCGCCGGCGTCGAACAGCAGCGTGTTGGGATACGCCTTGCGGGCCTGATCGATCAGGGTCGCGGTGCGTTCGTAACCGACGCTGGGGTCGGTCTTGAGCTTGTAGTAGTCGTAGCTCATCACCGTCGAGTGGACGTCGGTGGTTTCGAGCAGGGTCAATTGTGCGTGACTGCCGGCGGGCACGGCGGCGGGCTTGGGTGCCGGCGCCGCGCAGGCGGCCAGCAAGGCGGCAGCAAGGATCGACACATATCGCGCACGCATGGGGTTGTTCCGATGACGGTGAGCCCTACACGGTAGCAAAACCACCGCGCTTTGGCGTGACCGAGCCGTCAGCGCCGCAGACAGGCTCGCGCCGCGTCACGGATGGGCGGCAGCCAGCGGCGGTACTGGGCCGCCGAGGGATGCAGGCCATCGGCGGCCAGCATGTCGGCGGCATCGCCGGCCGCACGCGACAGACCGGTGATGTCGACGAAGTGCGCGCCGAGCCGCGCCGTTTCGGCTTGCGCCAGGGCATTGAAGGCGTCGATCTCGGCGCCGACCTGCCAGCCGTGGTGGCCGTGTGCGCGGGCAAACGGCGTCACGCCCCAATCGGGGATCGACACCACCATCACCCGCCCGGCCTCGTCGCCGGCAAACGCCACGGCGCGTTCCAGCAAGGCAATGAAGCCGGCGCGGAACAGCGCCGCATCGCGGCCACGGTATTGGTCGTTGACGCCAATCGACAGGCTGACCAGCGCATACGGCGGCAGCACGTTGCCGGCGTGGATGCCGGCCATCAACTCGTCCGTCGTCCAGCCGGTCACCGCGATGATTTGCGGCGGTGCCAGTGCGATGCCGTCTCCGGCCAGCGCCCGCGTCAGCTGCGTGGGCCAGTTGGCCTCGGCCGCCACGCCTTCGCCGATGGTGTAGGAGTCGCCCAGGGCCAGGAATCGGCGCGTGCTCACGCCGCGCTTGCCACATGCGGGCTGCGGCGGCTGGCGGCCATGCGTGTCAACACCCGTTCCATGCGGATGAACACCTCGGCAATCGCCTCCGCTGGTGGCAACAAGGTCAGCCGCAGGTGGCGGCTGTCCGGCACGTTGAAGCTGGAGCCGGGAGCCAGCAACACCGATTCCTCCTCCAGCAGACGCAACGCGAACTCGCTGTCGTCGAACACGGGCAGCGCATCCGCGCGCACGGCGGGGAAGGCGTACAGCGCGCCGTCGGGCGCGACCAGCTCGAGGAACTGGCTGCCGGCCACGCCCTCCAGCACGGCACGGCGCGCTTCGTGCAGGCGGCCGCCCGGCCGGGTCAGTTCGAGAATGCTGTCGTCGCTGGCCAGCGCGGGTGCCACCGCCCACTGTGCCGGCACATTGGCGCACAGGCGCAGCGCTGACAGCAATTGCAAGGCATCGCGGTAAGCGCCCACTTTGGCTTGCGGACCGGACAGCGTCATCCAGCCAACCCGGTAGCCACAGGCGCGGTGGACCTTGCTCAAGCCGGCGAAGCTGAGGCAGGGCACGTCACCGGCCAGTGGCGCCAGCGGTTGGAATTGCGCGCCGTCGAACAGGATGCCGTCGTAGATCTCGTCCGCCAGCAACAGCAGGTTGTGGCGCGCGGCGATCTCGACGATGCGCTCCAGCAGTTCACGCGGATACACGGCGCCGGTCGGGTTGTTGGGGTTGATCAGCACGATCGCGCGGGTGGCCGGGGTCACCAGTGCCGCGAGTGCGTCGGGGTCGGGCAGGTGGCGGTTGGCGGCGCTGCACGGGTAGTAGCGCGGTTCGCCGCCGTTCAAGATGGTGGCGGCACTCCACAACGGGTAGTCGGGGCTGGGCAACAGCACCTCGTCGCCCGGCACCAGCAGCGCACGCAAGCTGATGTCGATCAACTCGCTGACGCCGTTGCCGATGAACACCCGATCCTCGTTGATGCTGTCGACGCCGCGCGCGCGCTGGTGGGCAACGATGGCAGCGCGGGCCTCGATCAGGCCCTGCTCCTGGCAATAGCCGTCACTGTCCGGCAGGTGTGCGGCGATTGCCGCGGTCAACAGCGCGGGGGCGCGGAAGCCGAAGCGGCCGGGGTTGCCGATGTTCAAATGCACGATGGCACGGCCGGCGGTCTCCAGTTCACGCGCGCGACGTGCCAACGCACCACGGATTTCATAGCGCACCTTGTCGAGGCGTGCGCTCGCGAGTATCGGCTTCACACCGGGGTTCCTCAGACTAGAATGGCGCAAATCGTAGCAGCGCCGCGGGCGCCGGAGTATGGCATTGCGTGAAAACCTCGAAACCGGCCGCTTGCGCCAGCGCGCAACGGACGCGGCCGCCGATGAACGCGGCTGAGGCGCTGCAATCCATCGGCTGGCGCGGCGGACTGCCGGCGGGGCGCCTGGCGCGGGTGGTGGCGCAGCACCGCGCGAGCTACGAGCTCAGCGATGGCACACGCTGGTTCACCGCGCAGGCGGCCAACCACTTCCTGAAACGCGGCATCGACCCGGCCGAGCGACCGGCAGTCGGGGATTTCGTGCAACTCGCTGCCACGCGCGATGAAATCGCAAGCATCCTGCCGCGGCGTAGCGCGCTCACCCGCGCCGCCGCCGGTGAACGCTATCAGCGGCAAATCATCGCCACCAACATCGACAGCGTGCTGGTACTGACCGGACTTGATGGCGACTTCAACCCGCGCCGGATCGAGCGCTATCTGACTTTGGTCGAAGGCTCTGGTGCGCGTGCCGTGGTGGTGCTGACCAAGGCCGACAAGGTACCGGATGCCGCCCAACAGCTTGATGAGTTGATGGCCCGTCTGCCGCCGGCGACGCCGCTCATGGCGATCAACGCCAAGGACCCGGCCAACGTGGCCGCGCTCGAGCCGTGGTTGCAACCGGGCGATACCGTGGTGTTGGTCGGCTCTTCCGGTGCCGGCAAATCCACCCTCACCAACAGCTTGCTGGGGGAGACGCGGATGGCGACCGGCAGCGTCCGCGAAAGTGACAGTCGCGGGCGCCACACCACCACCCATCGCGCGCTGCTGCCCTTGCCCGGCGGCGCCTGTCTGATCGACACCCCGGGCATGCGCGAACTCAAGTTGACCGGCGAGGAAAGCCTGGAACTTTTCGCGGATCTGGATGCGCTGGTCACCCGGTGCCGCTTCGCCGATTGCGGTCACGGCCGTGAGCCCGGTTGCGCCGTACGGCAGGCCATCGACAACGGCGAGCTGGCGGCCGAACGCTGGGCTAATTACAGCAAACTCATGGCCGAGCGCGCACAACAAGCCGCAACCCTGAAAGCGCGCCAGCAACATGGGCGCGCGCGCGCTGGCCACGGGCGTGGCGGTGCTGGCCGCCCGCGTGCAAGGGATGAGGAATGAGCGCGGCAAGCTCCCCATTCAACGGCGTGCCGGCCGCGTTGCTGCCCGCCGCCACGGCGGCGCTCGCGCACTTGCAACAGGGCCGCGGCGAGGCGGCGGCGAACGCCTTTGCGGCACTGCTGAAGCACGTGCCCGATCACGCTGGCGTGCTGCGTCTGGCCGCTCTGGCCGAGCGGCATTGCCATCGGTTGCCCGCGGCGGTGGCTTTGTTGCGGCGGGCCGCCGAGCGCGCGCCGGACGATCCGTTGGTGGCCGCGAGTCTGGGTCTGAGCGTGCTGGCACAATCGCCCGAGCAGGGCCTTGCCGAGTTGCGGCGTGCCTGCGAGCTGGCGCCGCAGGTGGCGGCGTTCTGGAACAATCTCGGCAAAGCCTTGCTGGATCAGGACCGGGTGCCCGAGGCGATCCCGGCGTTGCAGCAGGCGTTGCGGCGGCAGCCGGACTTTCGTGAGCCGCGTTACAGTCTCGCCTATGCCTGCGCGGTCAGCGGCGAAATCGACGCCGCCGCGCAGCACTACCGCCAACTGCTGGCGCAGCGGCCGGACGATGGCGAAGCGTGGATTGGACTGGCGCAACTCAAAAGCCGACAACTGGACGCTGCGGATCTGGCGGCCATGCGCGCCCTGCTGACGCGCACCACGTTGCACCCGGCCGATCGCATCGCAATGGAGTTTGCCTGTGCGGATACGCTGCATGGACAGGGCGACTACGCCGCCGCCTTCGCCGCATGGCAGCGCGCCAATGCGGGTGTGCGCGCCCGCCATCCCTGGGATGCGGCAGCGTTCGCCGCACGCGCCGATGCCGCGCTGGTGCAGCGTTGGCCGTTGGCATCCAGCGCCGCGCCCGCCCACAACGTGCTGTTCGTGGTGGGATTGCCGCGATCGGGCACCAGCATCGTCGAACAGATTCTGGCCTGCCACAGTGAGGTTGCCGCGGCCGGTGAAAGCGCTGCGCTGGGCGCCGTGCTGCAAGCGGAGATCTGGCGCCGTGGCGGCGAGTTTCCGGCCGCGCTGGCGAGTCTGGATGAAGCCGATTGGTGCCGGCTTGGCGCGGCCTATCTGGCCGAACTGTCGGGGCGTTTGCCATCGCGGCCCTGGGTCACCGACAAGTTGCCGGGAAACTGGCTTTACATCGGGCCAATTCTGGCCATGTTGCCCAACGCCCGCATCATTGCCTGCCGGCGCGAGCCGCTGGAGGCGGCGTTCTCCTGCTACCGGCAGCGGTTCGCGGGCGAGAATCAGGGCTTTTCCTACGCCATGGCGGATATCGGCGTGTACTGGCGGCGCTTTGATGCCGCCATCACCCACTGGCGTGCGCGTTATCCGCAGCGCGTGTTTGAACTCGACTACGAAGCCCTGGTGCGCACGCCCGAGCCGATCATTCGCGCCTTGCTGGCGTTCGCCGGGCTGCCATTCGAACCGGCTTGCCTGCATCCGGAACAAAACCCGCGGGCGGTGCGGACCATGAGCGCCGGGCAGGTACGCCAGCCGCTGCGGCCCGGCAGCGCGGTGACGGCCCGTTATGGCACGCTGCTCGATCCCCTGCGCGCGGCACTGTTCGAGGGCCGCTGATGCGACGCATTTCTTCTGCCATGACGCGGTACTACAAATGGGCAACGCCGCTGCTGGGGCTGTTCGGCGCCGGCCTGGTCGGGGCCGGGCTGCTGTTGCAACACGCCGGGCGCCTGAAAATCGAGGCGCCATGGCCGGTGTGGGTGGTGCTGGCGATCGCCGTGGTGGCCGGTTTGGGTGTGAACCTCTGGTTGTTGCACGGCCTGGCCGATGAGGTGCAACTGGATGAAGAGGCCTTGTTCGTACGCAAGGGCGCCGAAGACGGCCGCATTGCGCTGGCGGACGTGCTGGCCGTGGAGTGCGTGCGTTGGACCAATCCACGGCGGATCGTGCTTGAACTCCGGCGCGACACTCCCTTTGGACGCCGCCTGCGTTTTATCCCGAACTCGCCACGGACCTTGTTGGGCGCGTTTCGGCCCGACCCCGTGGCCGAAGAGCTGCGCCGGCGCGTGCGGCGTAGCCACACGGCTGGGCGGCCGTGACCGCGCCGCTGGCCGACGCCTCCCTCGCCCGGCACGTCGCACTGGATCGGCGCTTGCTGGCCGCCGTGAAAGACATCCGCGTACTCGGCACGCTGGCCTGGCCGGCCTCGCTGGAAACACGCTTGATCGACGATTTTCGCCGCCAACACTATCGCTTGCCCGTGGTCGAGTACCCGCGCGTCGACTTCACCGATGCCCGCCGGGAACTGCTGGCCATCGAACGTGCTGCCGATCCGGCGCAGCCGCTGGGCCTCTATCTGCGGCGCAGCGCCGAGTCCTGGCGCTTGGCGGCGAGCCTGCTGGAGGCGGCGGGCACGGCGGCCATCACCGAGCCCTCGATCACGCTTTATGGCCGCCCCGGCGATGCTTTGCCCGGCAGCGAGCAGAGCAACCTTGACGCGGCCCGGCACTTCGTTGAGCTGGCCGATGAACTGGGCGCGGACCTGGCCCGTGACGAGCAGCCGGAGGCCATCAGCGCCACGCGTTTGCGTGCCGAACTCGCCGCGCGGCTGGACGCGTTCTTCGGTGCGGACGTGGTGAAGGTCGAGATCGATCCGGAGCTGACCGCCAAGGCCGCCGCCGGCGCCAGCCGCATCCGTTTGCGCGATGGCGCGGGCTTCACCCGCTACGACCGCCACCAGCTGTTGGCACACGAAGCCTTCGTGCACACCTTGACCGCGCAGAACGGCCGCGCGCAGCCGCATTTCGCCTCGCTGGCGCGCACCGCGCCGCGGGCGACCGCCACCCAGGAGGGCCTGGCCGTGTTTGCCGAACTGATGTCCGGGGCCATCGACATCGTGCGGCTGAAACGCATCAGCCTGCGCATTCTGGCCATTGACTGCGCCTTGAACGGGGCCGATTTCGTCGCGGTGTACCGGTTTTTTCATGATCACGGCCAGGGTGTCGAGGACAGCTTCCACTCCGCCCAACGTGTCTTTCGTGGTGCGCCCACCTGCGGCGGCGCCGCCTTCACCAAGGACAACGTGTACCTGTCCGGTCTGCTGGCGGTGCATACGTTTTTCCGCTGGGCACTGAAGAATCAACGCATGGAACTCACCCGTTACCTGTTCGCGGGCAAGCTGGCGCTGGCCGATGTGGTGGCGCTGGAACCCGCCTTCGCAGCGGGTAGCCTGATGCCGCCGCGCCACCTGCCGCCGTGGATGCAGCACGCCCACGGGCTGGCCGGCAAGCTGGCGTTTTCGCTGATCGCCAACCGCATCCGCATGACCCGGGTCGAATCGGAAGACCTGGCACTGCCACTGTGACAGCCCGAACGCAGGCCGGTTCGTGGGTAGCCGCCTGCTAACATGAGCGTCCCGTCCACTTTCACGACAACGCTGCAATGGCCCTGCCCGAAGAACTGCGTCAAGCCGCGCTCGAATACCACCGCCTCCCGCAAGCCGGCAAGATCAAGGTCACGCCGACCACCGCGCTGGTGACGCAACGGGACCTGGCGCTGGCCTATTCACCCGGCGTGGCGGCGGCCTGCGAGGCCATCGTTGAAGATCCGCGGCAAGCGGCCGAACTGACCGCGCGCGCCAATCTGGTCGCGGTGATCACCAACGGCACCGCAGTCTTGGGTCTCGGCGATATCGGCCCCTTGGCCGGCAAGCCGGTGATGGAAGGCAAAGGAGTGTTGTTCCAGAAGTTCGCCGGCATCGACGTGTTCGACATCGAATTGGCAGAGCGCGACCCGGACAAGCTGGTCGACATCATCGCCGCGATGGAGCCGACCTTTGGCGGCATCAACCTTGAAGACATCAAGGCGCCGGAATGCTTCATCGTCGAGCGCAAACTGCGTGAGCGGATGCAGATTCCGGTGTTCCACGACGACCAGCACGGCACCGCCATCATCGTCGGCGCGGCGGTGATCAATGCCCTGGAAGTGGTCGGCAAAAAAATCGAAGACGTCAAGATCGCCACCACCGGCGCCGGTGCCGCCGGCATCGCCTGCCTCGACATGCTGGTGGCGCTGGGCGCCAAGCCGGACAACATCCTCGCGTTTGACCGCGATGGCGTGATCCACCGCGAGCGCAGCAACCTCGACCCCGACAAGGCGCGCTACGCCCGTGACACCGACAAGCGCAGCCTGGCCGACATTGTGACCGGAGCCGACGTATTCCTGGGGCTGTCGGCGGGTGGCATCCTGAAGCCGGAAATGGTGGCCACCATGGCCGCGCGGCCGATCATCCTCGCGCTCGCCAATCCCAACCCGGAAATCTTGCCCGAAGAAGCGAAGCAGGCGCGCCCGGATTGCATTGTCGCCACCGGTCGCAGCGACTATCCGAACCAGGTCAACAACGCGCTGTGCTTTCCATACATTTTCCGTGGTGCGCTGGATGTCGGTGCCACCGGCATCAACGAGGCGATGAAAACCGCCTGCGTGCGGGCGATTGCCGAGCTCGCGCGCAAGGAAGCCAGCGACCTTGGCGGGGCCTACGCCGGTGAGGTGCCGACCTTCGGCCCCGAATACCTGATCCCGCGGCCGTTCGATCCGCGCCTGTTGACCATGCTGGCGCCGGCGGTGGCACAGGCGGCGATGGATTCCGGCGTCGCCACGCGGCCGATCACCGACATGGATGCCTATCGCGAAAAGCTGGGTCAGTTCATCTACCGCACCGGTCTGATGATGAAGCCGGTGTACGAGCGCGCCCGCGCCGACTTGCAGCGGGTGGTCTACGCCGAAGGCGAAGAGGAAACCGTGTTGCGCGCGGTGCAGACGGTGGTCGACGAAGGTCTGGCGCGGCCGATCCTGATCGGCCGGCCGGAGGTGATCGAGATGCGTATCCAGCGGCTCGGCCTGCGGCTGCGCGCCGGGGTCGACTTCGAGCTCACCAACATCAACTCCGACCCGCGTTTCGATGACTACTGGCAGCAATACCATGCCCTGACCGAGCGTCGCGGGGTGACCCCGGACGCGGCCAAGAACCTGCTGCGCTCGCGGCCCACGCTGATCGCCGCGATCATGCTGAAACGCGGCGAAGCCGACGCCCTGATCTGCGGCCTGGTCGGCAGATACCACAAGAAGCTTGGCTATCTGCGCAGCGTGTTTGCGCTGGAGCCGGGCGTTGAATGCACCTCCGCCATGACCGGCGTGGTCAATGAAAAAGGCACCTGGTTTTTCCTTGACACCCACGCCCAGATCGACCCTTCCGCGCGGCAGATCGCCCTCGCCACCGTGCAGGCCTGCCGGCGCCTGAAGCTGTTCGGCATCGAGCCCAAGGTGGCGTTGCTGTCGCATTCCAATTTCGGCAGCCACGACAACCGTTTCGCGGCCAAGATGCGCGAGGCGCGGCAGATTCTCGACGAGATTGCCCCGGACATCGAACTGGATGGCGAAATGCAGACCGATACCGCCTGGGACGAAGCCCTGCGCCGGCGCATGTTCCCGCACACCACGCTGTCCGGGCGGCCGAACCTGTTCGTGATGCCCAACATCGATGCCGCCAACATCGTCTACAACATGGTGCGGGTGATGACCGGTGGCGTCGCGCTGGGGCCGATCCTGATGGGGCTGGATCACGCCGCCCACATTCTCACCCCGGCCTCATCGGCCCGCCGCGTGATCAACATGACCGCCATTGCTGCCGTCGATGCGCAGTTGCGCGCCGCCGCCGGGCACCACCCTGCCGGCTGCTGAGAGGGGGCGAAGAGCGCCGTCCTGCGGCGACTGTGGTCGCCGCTGAGTACCCCTGCCCGACCGGCGGCCCGCTCCCTTGCGCACGGAAGCGAATGTTTCTGTGCGATAATTCACACAATCATCAAATGGCGACACCGTGCTGGCACAAACCTTGCACGAGTTGGCATTTATCAGGGGCTTCACCGTGATCGTTGCCTGACCTGCCCGGGGCGGGACGGGCGCGTCAACCGCAAAAACATCCAATGCACCCGCCGGAGATGCAGAATGCTTGGCCGAGATCGCCGTTCAATCGTTGCTAGCGTTACCAGGAAAAATGCTCTGACTCGTCGCGTGAGTAGCCGCCGCTGGCGCGCCCTGCTGGCGACACTGCTGCTGAGCCTGATCGCCACCGTGGCGCTGGCCGAAGGCACTTACGAGCTGCGCGGCAAATCCAATGCCAACGACACGCTGTACCTCGAAGGCACGCTTGGTACCGTCAACGCCGATCAGCAGCGCGTCACCTTTCTGCGGGTGGACATCTTCGATCCGGCCAACGAAGTCATCGACATCTATGGCGAGAACCTCACCAACGGCACCGCACCCGACATCGACATCCAGGTCTGGTGCCCTGGGGTATTTCCGGTTCCCACGCCCGACAACGCCATTGTCCTGCCGACGCCGGATTTCACCGGCAATTTCGACACGGTCGGTGCCATCAACGGTTGGCAGGACATCCTGGATGTGCAGGATGTTGCCAATCATGTACCCGGTGCGGCACCGCATCATGCGCCGCTGACCTATGCGCTGGGCGGCCCCTCGGCCAGCTGTGGTCAGGCAGGCACCTACACCGTGCGCTACGTCACTCCGGGCTCGGATGCGCAAGGACAGGAGTTTTTCGATCTATCCGTGCGCAACACCCAAAGCAACAGCTTGAGCAGCGGTCGGGTGTGGGCCGACAAATACGCGCTCAGCATGGGACAGTCGGGATCGAACGCCGCCGCGGTGTTCTACGTGGTGGCCGGCGATGATCTGGGTAGCCGCTATCGCGGCGTGCTGTGGCAATGGGATCTGAACGGCATGGATCCCTACGGTTTCCAGATCTACGCCAACAGCCAAGGCATCGGGCCGTCCCAGTACCATTACATGTCGGTCGGGCTGGGCGCCAACCCGCAGCCAACCATTGACCCGCAGTTTCCGCTGTATCTCAACAGTCCATCCAAGCCGGTGGATCTGCCGTCGTTGATCGTCAACGTCGGCACCACCTCGACCCAATGCAACGCCGATACCGGCGGCAGTCAGGTGGCCATCAGCTTTGTCACCGACGGTGTGTACACCTACACCGTGCGCGTGGACGCCAACAACGACACCATTTTCGACCTCAATGAACAGATTGCCAGCGGCACCTCCGCCAATGGCACCAACGTCGTCAACTGGAACGGCCAGCTGCCCAATGGCGGTGGCGCCATCGTCGCCGGCCAGACCTACAACATTCAGGTCAGCGTCAAGGCGGGCGAGGTGCACTTTCCCTTGTTCGACGTCGAGAGCGCCGGTGACACCGGCAGTACCGGTGGCCCGCTGATCACCCCGGTCAACGTGTCCAACACCGATCCGGCGGACAAGTATTTCTGGGATGACCGCGGCCCCTCGGTCGGTGCCTCACCCACTACCAGCGGCCCGAACGGCACCACCGCCGTGCACACGTTTGCCGGCAACAACGATGTCATCGATACCTGGAAGTACGCCACCATTGCGCGTGCAACCGCCGCCTATACCTACCCGGCTTCGTGTGCGCCCGCGCCGGAGATTGCGCTAGCCAAATCCGCCTCGGCCCTGGTCGACAACGGCGATGGCAGCTTCACCACCAACTTCGTGCTGCACGTCCTCAACACCGGCAACGTCACCTTGAACAACGTGCAGCTCAGCGATGATATCTCCGCTGCGTTGCCGTCGCCGGTGACCTTCACTCTCGGTACCGTCAGCCTGAGCGCGGGTTCCGGGCTTGTCCTCAATCCGTCTTTCAACGGCGTCGGCGACATCAACCTGCTGACCGCCGCCTCCAGCAGCCTGGCGGTGGGCGGCAGCGCCAGCATCACCGTGCCGGTGACCTTTACCCTCAACGGCGGCAGCGGGCCGTACACCAATATCGCCAATACTCAGGGCACCGACAGCAACAACACAACCGTCACCGACACCTCGACCGACGGCACCGATCCCGACCCGGATCACAACGGCACGCCGACAGAAAACACCCCGACGCCGGTACCGATGCCGAGCGCCGATCTGGCCATCACCAAGGACGACGGCCTCAGCACCGTGGTGCCCGGCCAAGGCGTGACCTACACCCTCACCGTCACCAACAACGGTCCCGACTACGTTACCGGCGCCAGCGTCACCGACACCCTGCCGGCGACCCTGACCAATGCCAGCTGGACCTGTAGTGCCACCGCCGGTGCCAGCTGCACCGCCGCCGGCGGTGGCAGCATCAGCGACATCGTGACCATCCCCAGCGGCGGCATACTGACCTACACGATCAGCGCGACCGTCGACCCGTCGGCTACCGGCAGCCTCGCCAACACCGCCAGCGTCGCCGTGCCCGCGGGCTACACCGATGCGACGCCGACCAACAACAGCGCCACCGACACCGACACCCTGACGCCGACGGCGGATCTCGCGATCACCAAGACCGACGGCGTCACCACGGTGGTCCCCGGTGGGACGGTCACCTACACCATTGTGGCCAGCAATACCGGCCTGTCCGCAGTGACGGGCGCAACCGTGGCCGACAGTTTGCCCGCCGGCCTGCTTGGCGCGACGTGGACTTGCCTCGGCGCGGGTGGCGGCGCCTGTGCCGGATCGGGCAGCGGCAACATCAATGACACGGTTGATCTTCCCGTTGGCGCGAGCGTCACCTACACCGTGACGGGAACGCTGGCGACAACCGTGGCTGGCAATCTGGTCAACACGGCAACCGTGGCCGCCCCTGCCGGCGTCACCGATCCGACGCCGGGCAACAATTCGGCTACCGACACCGACACCATCACGCCGACCCCGTCGTTGGCGCTGGTGAAGAGCGTCACCTCGACCGGCCCCTATGTGCAGGGTAGCTTGATTGCCTACCAGATCGTGGCGACCAATGACGGCAATGTGACGCTCAGCAACGTTTCCATCAATGATGCGCTGCTCGGCACGCTGAGCTGCACGCCGACCCAGCCCGCCACGCTGGCCCCAAACGCCACCTTGACCTGCACCGGCAGTTACACGGTGCAGCCGGGCGATGTCACCACCGGCAACGTGCACAACCAAGCCACGGCAAGCGGTACGGACCCCGGCAACAACCCGGTGTCGGCACCGCCTGCCTCCACCGATACGCCGATCACCGCACCGTCGGTCATTGTGACCAAGAGCGCTGCGCCAGGTAGTGGGAGCGCGGTGACCGCAAACCAGACCATCACCTACACATTGACGGCGGTGGTGGCAGATGCGCCGCTGACCAGCAACCTGGTGCTGACCGACACGCTGAGTGCCGGCCAAACCTTCGGCTCGGTAACCGTGCCCGGGAGCTACACGGCGGGTGGCAGCGGCAACACGCGGACCTTCACCTTGCCAAGCGGCACGGTGGCCGGCACCTACGTGGTCGAATACACCGCCACGGTGAACGCGGACGCCAGCGGCAATGTGGGCAACAGCGTGGTGCCAAGCGGCGGCAGCCCGAATCCGCCGACCTGCACCAGCTGCACCACCACCCATCCGCTGGCCGATCCGGCGATCAGCGTGTCGAAAGCATCCAGCCCGACGACGGGCACGGCAGTGACCGCAAACCAGACCATCACCTACACGCTGACCGCGGTGGTGAGCGATGCGGCGCTGACCAGCAACCTGGTGCTGACCGACACGCTGAGTGCCGGCCAGACCTTCGGCGCGGTAACCGTACCCGGCAGCTTCACGGCGGGCGGCAGCGGCAACACGCGGACCTTCACCTTGCCAAGCGGCACGGTGCCCGGCACCTACACGGTGGAATACACCGCGACGGTGGACGCGGACGCGACGGGTAATGTGGGCAACAGTGTGGTGGTCACGAGCGGTGGCGGCGACCCCGATCCGGGCTGCACCAGCTGCACCACCACGCATCCGCTGGCCGATTCCGGTGTCACGGTAACCAAGACGGCCGATCCTGCCAGCGGCACCGCGGTTTCGGTGGGCCAGACCATCACCTACACACTGACGGCGGTGGTGGTCGATTCGGCCCTGAGCAGTGACCTGGTGCTGGCTGATACGCTGGGTTCCGGCCTGAGCTTTGGCAGCGTGACCAGCGCCGGGCCGTTCACGCCGAACACCACGGCCGCGCCAGTGCTGACCTTCACCTTGCCGAACGGCACGGTGCCGGGGACCTACGCGGTTGAGTACACCGCCACGGTGGCGACGGGTGCGGGCAGCAATCCCGGCCACACCGTGGGCAACGCGGTGGAAATCACCGGCAACGGCGGCGACCCGGACCCGACTTGCAGCAACTGCACCACCACGCATGACGTGGCGGCGGATCTGGTTGTGGTGAAGACGGTGGACAACGCCACCCCGGCCGCCGGTGATCAGGTGACCTTCACGCTGGTGGTCAGCAACAATGGCCCCTCGGATGCCACCGGCGTGACCGTCACCGACCTCTTGCCGAGTGGGTACACCTGGGTATCGGATGTGCCGAGTACAGGCGGCTATGACCACAACACTGGTGTCTGGACCGTGGGCGATCTCGCCAATGGCGCCAATGCGACGTTGACCATCACCGTGACCGTGAACGGCAGCGGCGATTACCTCAACGAGGCGACGACGTCCGGCAACGAGCCCGACCCCGTTTCGAGCAACAATTCGGACTCGGTCAGCACCGCGCCAAGCGCCAATGCGGACCTGGAAGTGGTGAAGACCGCGCCGGCGAGCGTCAATGTCGACGACAGCATCACCTGGACCATCGTGGTCACCAATCACGGCCCGAGCGCGGCCGATGGCGCCACGTTTGCCGATACCCTTCCTGCCGGTGTCACCAATCTGTCGGCGGTGTGCGGCGCGGAAACCGGTGGGGCCGTGTGCGGGACGGTAAGTGTCAGCGGCTTGTCCGTGACCAGCACCATCACGACACTGCCGGCCGGCGCCACGGTGACCTTCGTGGTGATCGGCGATCCGCCGCGGACCAATACGCAACTGACCAACACCGCGACCGTGCAGCCGCCGACTGGCCTGCCGGACCCGAACCTGAGCAACAACAGCGACTCGGTGGACACGACCATCGTCATTCCGAGCGGTAACGCCATCGCCGTCCCGGTGGACTCGCGCTGGATGTTGCTGGGCATGCTGCTGCTGTTGAGCCTCGCGGGTGCGTGGAGGCTGCGTTCGCAGCGCTGAGCAAAGGTCTGAACCACCCGCCCCACGGGTGGTTCAGTTTTCGGCATGAACCTTCTTTGGCCGCGTCCGTGACGCGGCCAAAGCGTTTCCAGAGGCTGGGTGGCAATGGCAGCGCGCCATCAGGCGCTGGCGAACGCAGCCGTGCTGTCCCGCCGTCAGAACATCACACCGCAGAATTCAAGGCGTCAGCGGGCAGACGCTGGCGTTGGCGGCCGACAAGGCCTGCACCACTTGCTCGGCGGCGGCCTGCTCCATCTGGGTCTTGATGGCGTCGGTGTTGTTGGCGTCGATCAAGCCCTGACAGATCGCATCGGAGCCGCTCAGATTGTAGGCAGTCAGTGTCACGCTGGTGGCCGGGGTCAGGTAGGCCATGTACTTGCCGTTGTTGCCATCGTCGGTCACATGAAACACCGGGCCGTAGCTGAGGGTGATGTCGCTGGCGGTGATCGTGCAGGTGCCCGAGAGCGGGCCGCTGTAGCTGATTGGCACCTGGATGTCGTCGACCGATCCCGGTGCGCTGAAACTGCCGCTGGAAACATCACCGGTGAACGCGCCGGCCCGCACCGTCAGCGGACAACCCAGTGCGCCACCGCCACAGGCGGCGGTGTTGCAAGTGGTGTAGGTGAAGCCGCTGGCTGAGCCGGACTGCGGTGCAATGCAGGCCGACTGCCCGTCAATCTCGCTGCGCAACAAATCCAGGAACCCCTGCTTGCTCAGCGCGCTGGGCCAGCAGCCTTCAAAGCCATTGTGACTGACCAGCTCGACGGTTTGCGCGCTGAGGCCGGCGCACGCGAAAGCGGCGCTGGCCAGCAGGGCCAGACGACTGGCGGTGACGAAACGTGCCATATGCTTCTCCCCGGTGGACGCCAAAGTATAGGCGCGAGGCGCCGCCAATAGAGCAAATGTCGACGCCGAGTGGCGCTGGCGGGGCTGGCAGGGAAACTTTCATGTGACCCGCGCGGCGCTGCGCTAAAATGGCGGTTCTCACCCGGCCACGAGAGCCTGCGCGACAGCGTGCAGGCGCGGCTCGGGCCGACGCAGATCGCCACGGAGTGTGTGCATGAACCAGCTCGACGCCTTCCTCGATCAGGATCCTGATCCCACAGAAACCCGCGAGTGGGTCGAATCACTCGATGCCGTCATCAAGGCGGATGGCCCGGAGCGTGCCCATTTCCTGCTCGACCGCATGGTCGGCGAGGCGCGCCGTGCGGGTGGCCAGATGCCGTTCTCGCCGACCACCGACTACATCAACACCATCCCGGCCTCGCTGGAGGCCAAGAGCCCCGGTGATGCGGACATGGAATGGCGCATCCGTTGCATCCTGCGCTGGAATGCGATGGCGATGGTGGTGCGCGCCAACCGCAAGCCCGGCTCGCTTG
>DASSXP010000382.1:0-3022 GCA_035703755.1 Rhodanobacteraceae bacterium
CGGCGTTGAGGTAAATCAACAAACCGAAATCGGCATCCTGCTGGCGTTGCCGGGGTTGGTGGCGACCATGGCGCTTTCGCCATGGGTCATCCATATTTTCTACACGCCCGAGTTTGCGGCGGCGGCCACGGTGCTGGCCTGGATGGTGCTGGGAGTCTTTGGCCGGGTCATTTCCTGGCCTCTGGGCTACGTCATGCTGGCGCTGGGTGCGGCGCGCTGGTACGCGGCAACCGAGGCGATATTCGTGTGTCTGCAAGCGGCGGCGATGTTCTGGCTGGTGCGGCAGTACGGGGTGATTGGTGCGGCCTATGCGTTCGCTTTGAGCTATTTCGCCTATGTCGTGGCGATGTTGTGGACAAGCCGCGTGCTGATTGGGTTTCGCTGGGCGGCATCGGTGCATCGCTTGCTCCTCGTGGCCACGGTGCTGGTGGTGGCCAGCATGCTGTGCTCCTTGCTGTTGCCCGCGCCATCGCAGCAACTGGCGGGTGGATTGCTGGCTTGCGCGGCAAGTGCTTTGAGCATTCGAGGTTTGGCGCTGCGGCTCGGATCGGAACATCGGCTGGTGCGGTGGCTGCACCGGATTCCCGGCCACCAATGGATAATTCCCCGATGACCCAGGCGCCTGAAACACCCCCATCGCCATCGAGCCGGTCGCCGCAGGGCATGGACCCACAGCGGCCACTGGTGACGTTTGCGTTGTTTGCATACAATCAGGAGCGCTTCATTGGCGAAGCGGTCGCGGCTGCGCTGGCGCAAACCTGGTCGCCGTTGGAAATCATCCTGTCGGATGACTGCTCCAGCGACGGCACGTTCCGCATCATGCAGTTGCTTGTGGATGCCTATCGAGGCCCGCATCGGGTTCGACTGCTCCGGGCGGAGGTCAATCAGGGCATTGGCGCGCATGTCAACAAGGTGGTGGGCGAGGCCAGCGGCGAACTGATTGTCGTGGCGGCTGGTGATGACATTTCACTCCCGCAGCGCACCGAAACGCTGGTGAAGCGGTGGCTTGCAGGTGAGCGCCGGGCGCATTCGATTTATTCGGCCGCGACGGTCATCAACGATGCGGGCGAGGTTACCGGGGTAATGGATGGCCAGCCACGCAGCATGGCGCCCGGCGCGGCGATTCGATCCTACATGGATGGCTTGCAGGGTTGTAGCCACGCCTGGAGCCGCGAGGTTTTTTCCGTTTTTGGACCGGTGCTGCCGGATACCGTGTGCGAGGATCGGGTGATTGCCTTGCGCTCCACCTTGCTGGGCGGCATCGATTATTGCCCCGAGGCGCTGGTCAAGTACCGGATTCACGTCCACAACGTGTCGCATCACCAATCGATACTGCCCGATCAGGTGATGGCGAGGACACGGAGCCTGCATGCGCGAAATCTCAACATCGCGGAGAACTATCTGCGTGATCTTGCGCTCGCCGTCAGTTGCCCCCTTGCCGTGACGGCCGATTGGCTGCAAGCGGCGTCACAGGCGGCCCGCGAGTTGCGTGATGTCCTCGCGGACAAGGTGGCATTCCACGATGGCGGCTTCTGGCGCAAAGGACGGCTGGTTGCCAAATACCTGCGTGTCGACCCGGCACAAAGTGTGCGGTTTGCCGTGCAGTGGCTGTTGCCATGGTGGTACCGACGCGTGCAAACGAAGAACCTTGGAGCTTCCTGATGTGTGGTATCGCCGGTTTCGTCGGCCACGGCGCGACGGACAATCGTCTCATCCAGCGCATGCTTGCGCCGATCGGCCATCGCGGCCCGGACGGCAGCGGGGCATGGTCGGCTGGTCTTGAGAATGGTCGTGGCCTTGTGCTCGGTCATCGGCGTCTGTCGATCCTGGACCTCAGTGACGCTGGCCATCAGCCGATGGTTGATGGCACGGGCCGATTCGTACTGACCTACAACGGCGAGATCTACAACTATCAGGAAGTCGCCGCCGAGTTGGCGAAATTGGGCGTGACGTTCCGCTCGCATTGCGACACCGAGGTGCTGCTGGAAGCCTACAAGCAGTGGGGCGCGGCGTGTCTGGAACGTTTCAACGGCATGTTTGCCTTCGCGCTCTACGACAGCATGCGCGGAGTGCTGTTTTGCGCCCGCGACCGTTATGGTGAAAAGCCGTTCTTGTTCGGCGGCGACGATTCGTTCTTTGCTTTCGCTTCGGAATACAAAGCGCTGTTGCAGCACCCCGGGCTGTCGCTGGACATCGATGAAATGCGTCTGCTGCGCGCAGCGTACAACCCGAGTACCGGTCTCGATGCTGATCGGCAGACGGTGTTCGGTTCGGTGCAGCAACTCCTGCCCGGCGAGGCGATGGAGGTCAACGTTCACACGCTGTCCCGGCGCATCTGGCGCTACTGGCAGATTACGCCGCCATCGGACTACGATCAGCGGGCGGAGGCCGATGTTTTTGCCGAGTTCCGCGCGCTGTTGACCGATTCCGTGCGCTTGCGCCTGCGCAGCGACGTCCCGGTGGGCAGTTGCCTGTCCGGCGGCCTCGACTCCAGCGCCATCGTCTGCCTCGTGCGCCGCCTGCTCGGTGATGAGGCGCCCTACAACACCTTCACTGGCCGCTTCCCCGGCACCAATGCGGACGAGTGGCAATACGCCAAGCAAGTGATCGCGGCGACCGGCGTGCAAAGCCACGTGGTCGAACCCACGGCGGAAAAGTTCGTCGACGATCTGGGTGACTTCATGTGGTTCAACGAGCTGCCGGTCGGCGGCTCCAGCCAGTACGCGCAGTGGTCGGTGTTCCGGCTGGCCAAACAACAGGGCGTCACGGTGTTGCTGGATGGACAGGGTTCGGATGAAATTCTGGGAGGCTACGAGCAGTACTTCGCCATGTATGTACGGGCTTTGCGCGCCACGGGCGACACGCCGCGGCTGGCACGCGAACTGCCACAGATTCACGCACGCTACCCGCAAGCGCTGACGCCGCCGGCACGCGCTTTGCGGGATCGCCTGCCGTTCCGCTTGCGGCATTGGCTGGCCAACCGGCGCGACATGGGTACCAATGTGTTGTATGGCTTGCGGCC
>DASSXP010000386.1:0-5585 GCA_035703755.1 Rhodanobacteraceae bacterium
AGCTTTCCAAGTGCACCGTCGTGAACAACGATTCTTGCATCACATCGACGCCACGCATGCCGAGCCCTCTTCACGGTTATCGTCCGCAAAGCCTACCAATGCCGCGCTGTAGCTGGGGTGAATTTCAACGGCCTGCTAGACAGTATGAACCCGTGCATTTCTCACCTGTCGACCCGCTTCCGCACGCGCATGGCGGCCGCGAGCCGTGCCATCGGCGCGGGAGGTGCCGGGTGGCCGTGAACCCGCAGCCGACAGCGCAGGCGCACGCGTTTGCCGAATCGGCTTTGCGGCGCTACAGCCGGCAATTGCACGATTTTCTGCGTCGACGCATCCGCCGCACGCAAGATCTGGATGATCTGGCGCAAGAGGTCTATCTGCGGCTGTTGCGGGTCAAGGGCGTGGAGGAAGTACGCAACCCGCTGGCCTATATTTACGGAGTCGCTTCGCATGTGGCCAGTGAATTTGGCATGCGTGAAGTGCGTGCGCGGGTGCTCTGTGATTCGCCGCTGCTGGATGCGCTGGCCAACGAGGAGGCCGAAAACGCCGATTGGCAGGGCGCGGAAAGTGGAGGGTATGTGGAAAAGCGGGTCGGCGACGCGCTGGGCGAGTTGTCCGACAAGCACCTGGCGGTGCTGCTGCTGGAACGCCGCGACGGCCTGAGCCAGAACGAGATCGCGGAAAAACTGGGGTTGAGCCCGCACACGGTCAAGAAGTACAGCGTGCAGGCCCTGGCGCATATCCGCGCCAGCATGGAACCGTGAGGCCGCTGTCGCGGCACAGCATTGGAATGATGGAAGGATGAAGATCTATCGCACCTCGCCACAAGAGCAGCAGCAGCGCGTCGCCCGCGAGGCGGCGGAGTGGCTGCGCGTGCTCGGTGAACAGCCGGCTGCCGACGAGCGCCAGGCGTTCCTGGCTTGGGCGCAGGCCTCGCCGCTGCATGTGCGCGAATTGCTGCTGGCCGGCATGCTGGAGCGCGAGCTGGCGCGGCCCGGCGTGCTGGCTGGCTTCGATGTTGCGGCGGTGGTGGCGCGTGCCCGCAGCGAGGGCAACGTGGTGGCGCTGAACACCGCAGTGGCGTCGCCGCGCAGGCGCCGGCGCGGCGCGGGCTGGCTGGCGCGCGCCGCGTTGCTGGCCGGCTTGGCAGTGCTGCTCGGCATCGGTTGGCTGGCCTGGCCGGATGCGGGCCAGGGCACGGCATACGCAACCACGCTGGGGCAGCCACGCGTGCTCACGTTGGCCGATGGCTCGGTGGTCACGCTGGCGCCCAGCTCGCGCATCGAGGTGGCCCTGTCCGCGACCGCGCGCAACATCTGGCTGCGTCAGGGCGAGGCCAACTTCAAGGTGGCGCACGACAAGGCGCGGCCGTTCCGCGTGCATGCCGGCACCAGCGTGGTGCAGGCGGTCGGCACCGAGTTCAGTGTCAATCGCCTGCCGTCCGGCACCGTGGTGGAGGTGACCGAAGGCGTGGTGCGCCTCAGCGCCGGCCACCTGCTGGCGCTGCAAGACGGCCTCGGCGCCTGGCTGCAATCGTGGCAACCGACCGAAATCGCGGCGATCCAGCGGCCGGGTGTGGCGCTGGTAGCGTTTGATCAGCCGCGCAAACTGGCGGCGGGCGAGAGCGCGCACATTGCCCGCAATGGCCGCGAGCTGGCGCTCGGCGAACTGGTGCACCGCGACGTCGGTGGCGCCGAGGCCGGCAGTGTCGCCACCCGCTTGCTGTTCCACGACGACACGCTGGCTGACATCGCCGCCGAGTTCAACCGCTACAACACCATGCAGATCGTGGTGGAAGGCGACGGCGCGGCCCTGCAACGCTACAGCGGGGTGTTCGACGCCCGCGATGCGGCCTCGTTCCTCGAATTCCTCGATTGTTGCTCGCGCCTCGACGTACGCCGCGAAGGCGCACGCACGCTGCTGCGCCTGCCGCGTGGCGAGGCACGGGCGCAAAACTGAGCGCCGGTGAAAAATCGCCCACCGGCTGCGGCCAGCGCCGAACGCGTTGGTCGGTGACGCGGGCCGGTGGCAGCGCGGGCGTTGACAGTGCGCTGTCGCTTGGGTGAGGCTCACCGCGACGGCACGCATTCCCGGGCGATGGTGAGGGGGTACGTGACGCAGCCTTGGCAGTGACGCGTTGGGGCGAACGTTTGCACCGACCGGGAGGGAACCATGCTGGCTTATGTTCTGCCGCTGCTCGCGTTGGCCCTCGTTGCCATCGGCCTCGGCGCACTGCTGGCCGATCGCTTGATGCCGATGCATCGCGGCAAGCCATCAACGGTGCTGCCGGTGCAGCCCGCAGCCACCGAACTCGATCGCTGGGTGGCGCCGCTGCTGGCTGCCCAACCCGGCCGTTCGGGTGCGGTCCTGCTGCATGACGGGCTGGATGCCTTTGCCTTGCGTGCCGTGTCCGCGCGCAGCGCCGGGCGCAGCCTTGATCTCCAGTACTACATCTGGCGTGACGACTTGTGCGGGCGGCTGCTCGCGCTGGAGGTGTGGCGCGCCGCCGAGCGCGGGGTGCGCGTACGGATGCTGCTGGATGACATGAATGCGCATGGGTTGGACCGTCAGCTGCTGCGGCTCGATGCCCACCCCAACATCGAAGTCCGGCTGTACAACCCGTTCCGCAATCGCGCCGGTCTGCGCCGTCTCGTCGAGACCGTGGTGCGCGCGCTGCGCGTCAACCACCGCATGCACAACAAGGCATGGATCGCCGACGGGCGGCTTGCCGTGGTCGGCGGACGCAACATTGGCGAGGCCTACTTCGGCGCGGCCGTGGACAGCAATTTCCGCGACCTCGACGTGATGTTGATGGGGCCGGCGGTGGCGCAAGCGGAGTCGATCTTCGACGCATTCTGGAACGATCCCGCGGCGGTGCCGGTGACGGGCCTTGGCAGCGTCGCGGCCGCCGGGCTGCACGCCCTGCTGGCCAGTCTCGATCAGCAATGTGCCGACCCGCGCGTGCAGACCTATCTGCAACGGGTGCACGCCGCGCCCGGCGTGCGGGATTTCATGGCGGGACAGGTATCGCCATGCTGGGTCGAGGCGCTGCAGGTGATGTCCGATCCGCCGCAAAAATGGCGCCGCGACGACCGCGCTGGCTGGCTGGTGCAGCGGCTGGTGGCCTTGATCGCCGGCGCCCGCACGGAAGCCTTGCTGATCTCGCCGTATTTCGTGCCGGGTCGGCGCGGCAGCGCGGCGCTGGTGCAGCTCGAACGGCAAGGCACCCGGGTCGCCGTGGTCACCAATTCGCTGGCGGCCAACGACGTGCCGGCGGTGCACAGTGGCTATGCCCGCTACCGCAAACCCTTGCTGGCCGGCGGCGTGCGCCTCAACGAATTGCGTGCGCAGGGGAAAACCGCCAGCGCGGGTTTGCTGGGCAGTGGTGGCGCCAGCCTGCACACCAAGGCGGTCGTGGTGGATGGCGAGCGGGGCTTCATCGGGTCGTTCAACCTCGACCCACGCTCGGCCGACCTCAACACGGAAATGGGCGTGTTGTTCGATCACGCCGGTCTGGCCGCTGCCGTGAAAGCGGAGTTTCAACGCTTGGCCGGGCCGGCCCTGAGCTACGGCGTCACGCTGGGCGCGGACGGGCAACTCGTGTGGCTGGATGGCGCCAGCGAGCCTCCGCGCCGGCGGCGACGCGAACCCGACGCCAGCCGCGCGCGGCGACTGCTGGCGCGGGTGTTGGCTTGGCTGCCGATCGAGTCGCAATTGTAGGGCCGTGCCGAGCGCCGTCATTCGAGGCCGGGCGCTCCGCGCGTGGGATATGGCAAGATTCACATTGGAGGCATTGACATGAATACCTTTCCCGCCGATATCTGGACCGAGCCGGAGCCGAATGCCGACACCCTGGCCGAACTGGGGCCATTGCGGCCGCTGGCAGGCATTTGGCGCAGCGCCGAAGGCATGGATGTGAACCCCAAAGAGCACGGGCCGGAGCGGCAGCCCTACGTCGAACGGATGGAGTTGCAGCCCATCGACGCGCAACCCAACGGGCCGCAGTTGTACTACGGCTTGCGTTACCACACCCACATCGTCAAGCCGGGCGAGGTGCTGACCTTGCACGATCAGGTCGGTTACTGGTTGTGGGAGCCGGCCACCGGCACCCTCATCCAGACGCTGTCGATTCCGCGTGGGCAGACCGCGCTGGCGATCGGCCACGCCGCCGCCGATGCCCGCGAGTTCCAGCTCGAAGCGGTGCGCGGCGCCACCAGCAACGGCATCAGCTCGAATCCGTTCCTGGAGCATGCGTTCCGCACCGACCGCTACCGCATCAGCGTCACCGTGCACGACGACGGCAGCTGGTCCTACGCGCAGGAAACGGTTTTGACGATACACGGTCAGACCGAACCATTCCTGCATACCGACCACAACCGCCTGGTGAAAATCGCCGACCCGACCCCAAACCCGACGGCGCGCTGAAGCGCGGTTCCCCTCGCGGTTTGACGGCTCCGCTGCCAGCACGAGTCAGCCGCGAGCGGTAGCGATACGTGTGAGAACACAAAAAGTTTTGCCGTGGCAGTACCCCAAACGGCGATTCCACCACACAAGACATACAGGGGGGCCGAGTCGAGCCGACCGGCCACAAGTCTGACATCTCGTGTGGGGAGCACCGTGAGCACCAAGCATCGTATCCAGCATTCCGTGTTGTACCGGGCCATGACCGTGGCCTTGCTCGTGGCTGGCGCCGCGCCGCTGCTGGCCGCCAGCGCGCAGGCGCAGACACCCGCCGCGAGCGCACAGGCGGCCGCGGTGGCGGTGGACATCCCCGCGCAGGCGCTGCGCACCGCGCTGGACCAGTTCGCGCTGCAAGCCGACATGCAGGTGGTGTACGCCGGTGCCGACATCGTGCGCGATCTGCGCGCACCGGCCGTGCAAGGCACGCTGACTCCGACCGAGATCCTCGACCGGCTGCTCGCCGGCAGCGGCCTGCGCTACGACTTCGTCAACCCGCATACCGTGTCGATCCACCGCAATCAGGCCGCGCAGAAAGGCGCGTCGAAGGCTGCGGCGCCGGTGGCAAGCGGGGACTCCGCCATTGCCATCCACATCACCGACGAGCGCGTGGCGGCGGCCAAGAATCTGCAAGTGGTGACGGTGACCGGCACCAACTTGTCCAGTGTCGATCCGGCCTCGCCGCTGATCATGATCGATGCGGCGGAAATCGAGCGCGGCGGCTACGCCTCGATCGAAGAGGTGTTGCGGCACCTGCCGCAGAACTTTTCCAGCCGCACGTCGACCAGCGCCGCGATGGGCGAGATGGAGTATGGCGATTCCTATCTGCCGAACTCGCCGATCGGCAACACCGCAGTCAACCTGCGTGGCCTCGGCAGTCGTTCCACGCTGGTGCTGGTCAATGGCCATCGGCTGGCCGGATCGGCGCAGGGGCGCGGTGCCTTCACCGACATTTCCTCCATCCCGCTGTCGCAGGTGGAGCGCATCGAGGTGCTGACCGATGGCGCCAGCGCCATCTACGGCGCCGACGCGGTGGCGGGCGTGGTCAATATCGTGCTGAAGAAAAACTACAGCGGCACCCAGGTCGAGTTGCGTCACGAGAACTCCAGCAGCGGCGCCGATGCCTCGCG
>DASSXP010000022.1:0-2356 GCA_035703755.1 Rhodanobacteraceae bacterium
GCACGGCCTTGCTCGACCAGCCGCACGAACAGCTCCTCCAGCCGGTTGGTCTTGGTGCGCATCGAGTTCACCGTGATGCCGCCGGCGGTCAGCGCGCCAAACAGCGCGTTGAGGTTCTGCGTGCGCGCCATCTCCGCCTCCAGCGTGCGCTCGTCGATGCGGCGAAAGCCGATGCCGTCCAGCTGCGGCAGCTCGGCCGGCGCCTCGCTGACGTCAAGCACGAAGGTCTCCACGTCCAGCGTGGCCAACAGGCGTTTCATGCTGGTGTTCTCGATGATGCTGCCGTGGTCGATGATCGCGATGTTGCGGCACAGCGATTCGGCCTCCTCCAGGTAATGCGTGGTCAGGATCACCGTGGTGCCGGCCGCGTTGATCGCGCTGACGAACTGCCACATCGAGCGGCGGATCTCGATGTCGACGCCGGCGGTGGGCTCGTCCAGGATCAGCAGCTTCGGCTCGTTCATCATCGCGCGGGCGATCATCAGCCGCCGTTTCATGCCGCCGGACATTTCGCGCGCCTGGTGGAAGGCCTTGTCCCACAGGCGCAGTTCCTTCAGGTATTTCTCCGCGCGCTCCGCAGCGAGCTTGCGCGGGATGCCGTAGAAGCCCGCCTCGTTGACGCAGATGTCGAACGGCTTCTCGAACTGGTTGAAGTTGATCTCCTGCGGCACCAGCCCGATCAGCTTCATCGCCTCGCTGCGCTGATTGTTCACCGACACGCCGAACACCTGGGCGTCACCGTCGGTGGCGTTCACCAGCGACGACAGGATGCCGATCAGGGTCGACTTGCCGGCGCCATTGGGGCCGAGCAGGGCGAAGAAATCGCCGGGCTGCACGGTCAGGCTGATGCCTTTCAGGGCTTCGACGCCATTGCGATAGGTTTTGCGCAGATTGTCGACGACAAGCGCGGGTGCCGTGGGGCGGATTTCCGGGGACATGGGCTGCACCGAGGGGGTTAGCCCTTATTATAGCGGGCCAAGCCGCACCGCCCGAGCCTGTCTGGCGGCACACACTGTTTCCGCACGTACCGTTTCAGGAATGCCATGGCCGATCATTTCCAGCTCCGTCTTGTCGACAGCGTCATGCTGGCGCCCACCGTGCGCCACCTGGTGTTCGAGCGCGTCGACGGTCAGCCGCTGGCCTTCCAGCCCGGGCAGTTCCTGCAGGTGCATTTCCACTACGACGACGGCACCGCGACCAAGCGCAGCTATTCGGTGGGCAGCGTCGGCGACGGCAGCTCGCCGAGCGCACTGACGGAAGTCGGGCGCATCGAGATCGCGGTGAGCTACGTGGAAGGCGGCGCGGCGACGAAGCTGCTGGGCGAGCTGCCGATCGGCGGCGTGATCGACGCCAGCGGCCCCTACGGCCGCTTCTGCCTGCAGGAAGCCGACACCCATCCGCGCTACCTGCTGCTGGCCACCGGCACCGGCGTCACCCCGTACCGCGCCATGTTGCCGCAGATTGAAAAGTTGCTGGCCGCCGGTGATCGCGAAGTGGTGCTGCTGTATGGCGCCCGCAGCGAAACCGAGCTGCTCTACGGCGAAGAGTTCGAGGCCTTCGCGCAAGCCCATCCCGGCTTTCACTTCCACGGCTGCCTCAGCCGCGAAGCCCGCGCCGTACCCCGCAGCGGCGACCGCAGCGGCCACGTGCAACACGTGCTGGCCGAACTCGGCCCCCACGCCGACCGGGACATCGCCTACCTGTGCGGCAACCCGAACATGGTCGACGCCGCCTTCGCCGCGCTGCAGGAATTCGGCCTGCCGGTGAAGCAGATCAGGCGGGAGAAGTACATTTCGTCGCGGTGACCGCAAAGGACGCTTACGGTGGAGCTCCGCTCGTGGCCCGGAGCTGATCATACTGGCCCGGTTTGCGGCTTACAGGATGATCACGCGGAAGGTGACCGAAAAATTGGGTGCAGTCGCCCCGGTCGTCTTGCCGGCCATGATGCCCTGCGGGGCGATCTTCAACGCCTTCACGTTGGCATCGGCACCGCTGCCGTCGTTGGCTGGGGTGTAGGTCCATGGCCCTGCGCTGCCCACACTGGAGTAGCTCACGTTGGCTGGCGCAAGCGTCAGGCCGCTGTTGGGCGTGCCGTCGGCGAAGGCGACACTGCCCAGTACGAACTTGGTGTTCGCCGGCAGCGGGTCGGTGATCACCAGGCTGTTGTTGTCCGCAGGACCCACGCCGTTGTTGCTGACGTTGATGGTGTATTGCACTGCCGCGCCAGGAAGGGAGTGCATCGCCTTGCCCGCGGGTACCGAACAACTCGCGGGATTGCCGGCTGTGGTGCAGTAGGTGGGATCAGTCGCCACGGTGACTGATTTCATCACCAGCAGGTTGGGCACGCCTGCCACTT
>DASSXP010000295.1:0-3961 GCA_035703755.1 Rhodanobacteraceae bacterium
CTTTGAACTTCGCCGAGAACCTGCTCCGTTTCCGCGATGGCCGGCCGGCACTCGTCTGGCGTGACGAGGCCGGACGAAGCGGACAGCTGAGCCACGCCGAACTGCATGGGCAGGTTGCGCGTGCCGCGGCCGGGCTGCGCCGCCTGGGTGTCCAGGCCGGCGACCGGGTGGCTGCCTTCCTGCCCAACGGGCCCGAGGCGGTGATCGGCATGCTGGCCACCACCAGCCTCGGTGCGATCTGGTCATCGTGCTCGCCGGATTTCGGCATCGAAGGCGTGGTGGACCGTTTCGGCCAGATCCGTCCCAAGGTGTTGTTCACCGCGGATGCTTACGGTTATGGCGGCAAGCGCTTCGATTGCCTCGACAAAATCCGCAGCGTGCTGGGCCGCATCGATTCGATCGAGCGGCTGGTGGTGGTGCCCTATTCCGGCGCGCCACTGGCGCTGGACGACCTGCCGAAAGCGGTGGCCCTGCCGGATTTAGTCGCTGCACACGCAGACAAGCCACTGGAGTTCGTCCCGGTACCATTCAACCACCCACTGTACGTGATGTATTCCTCTGGCACCACCGGCGTGCCGAAGTGCATCGTTCACGGCGTCGGCGGCACCTTGCTGCAACATCTGAAAGAACTGGTGCTGCACACCGACTTGAAGCGCGAAGACCGCATCTTCTACTACACCACCTGCGGCTGGATGATGTGGAACTGGCTGGTTTCCAGCCTCGCGGTGGGCGCCACCGTGGTGCTGTACGACGGCTCACCCGGCTATCCCGCGCCGCACTCGATGTGGGACATGGCCGACGAGCTCGGCATCAGCGTGTTCGGCACCAGCGCCAAGTGGCTCGCGGCCATCGAGAAGGCCGGCGTCAAACCACGCGAAACGCACAAGCTGACCCAGCTGAAGACGATCCTGTCCACCGGCTCGCCGCTGGCGCCGGAGAGCTTCGACTACGTTTACCGCGACATCAAAGAGCGGGTTTTGCTGGCGTCGATTTCCGGCGGCACCGACATCGTGTCCTGCTTCGCACTCGGCAACCCGCTGCTGCCGGTGTATCGCGGCGAGCTGCAATGCCGCGGCCTTGGCATGGCGGTCGAGGCACTGAACGAGGATGGCAAGCCGGTGCGCGGTGAACCGGGCGAACTGTCCTGCCTGAAGCCGTTCCCGTCGATGCCGGTCGGCTTCTGGAACGACCCCGATGGCGAAAAGTATCGCCATGCCCATTTTGCCAAGCATCCCAATGTGTGGAGCCACGGCGATTTCGTCGAGATCACCGCGCACGGCGGCGTCATCATCCATGGCCGTTCCGATGCCACCCTCAACCCCGGCGGCGTGCGTATCGGTACGGCGGAAATCTACCGCCAGGTCGAGCAGGTACCCGAGGTGCTGGAATCCATCGCCATAGGCCAGAAGCAGGACGACGACGAGCGCGTGGTGCTGTTCGTGCGCCTGCGCGACGGCAACACACTGGACGACGATCTGCGCCAGCGTATTTGCCAGCAAATTCGTGCCAACACCACGCCGCGCCACGTACCAGCGCGCATCCTGCAGGTCCATGACATCCCGCGCACCATCTCCGGCAAGATCACCGAATTGGCGGTGCGGGCGGTGATCCACGGCAAGGTGGTCAAGAACACCGACGCACTGGCCAACCCGCAGGCACTGGCCGAGTACGAAACGCTGCGCGCCGCGCTGGCGGACTGAATGGGTGGCGGCGATTCGCCAGCACCGCCGTTGTGCGTCGACCTCGACGGCACGCTGCTGCTGAGCGACATCGGGCTGGAGTCGGTGCTGGCGCTGCTGCGTCAGCGACCCTGGCTGCTGCTGGCCCTGCCGTTCTGGTTACTGGGCGGCCTGGCCAGTGCCAAACGCCGCGTGGCCAAACGCGTTCGCATGGCCTGCGACACCTTGCCTTACGACGACCGCGTCGTGGCTTGGTTGCGACAGCAAGCAGCCAACCGGGAACGCGTGCTGGCCTCGGCCAGCGACAGCCTGCTGGTGGAGGCCGTTGCCAACCACCTCGGCCTGTTCGACGCCGTCATCGCCAGCGACGGCCAGCGCAATCTGGCCGGGTCGGCCAAAGCCGAAGCGCTGGTCGCACGCTACGGCGAATCCGGCTTCGACTACGCGGGCAATGGCCGTGCCGACCTCCAGGTCTGGCCGCACGCGCGGCAGATCATTGTCGCCAACGCGAACGCGCGCGTCGCGGCGGCGGCCGCCCGCATCGCCACACCCAGCCGGATTTTTCCGCGCCAGACCGGCAACCCAGCCGCATTGCTGGCCGCGCTGCGGCTGCATCAGTGGCTGAAGAACCTGCTGCTGTTCGTGCCGATGCTGGCGGCGCATCGCTGGAACGATGCCCGCTTGCTCGTCGACGCCGGCTGGGCCTGGCTGGCTTTCGGGCTGTGCGCGTCGGGCACTTACCTGCTCAATGATCTACTCGACCTCGACGCCGACCGCCGCCACCCGCGCAAACGCTTGCGGCCATTGGCCAGCGGCACACTCGACTTGTGGCAGGGCCTGGCGCTGGCGCCGCTGCTGGTAGCGCTGGCCTTTGCGCTGGCCGCCTGGCGCCTGCCGCCGCCATTTACCTGGATGCTGGCAGCGTACCTGGTACTGACCCTGGCCTACAGCGGCGGATTCAAACGCGTTGCCTTCATCGACGTCATCGTGCTGGCCGCCTTGTACACCTTGCGCCTGCTGGCCGGCGGCGGCGCCACCACCACGCCGGTCTCGTTGTGGCTGATCAGCTTCGCCATGTTTCTGTTCCTGGGGCTCGCCCTGTTGAAGCGTTACACGGAACTGCTGGATCTGCGCGAGCGTCAATGCAGCAGCGTCGCCGGGCGTGGCTACGCGGTGGTGGATCTGCCGCTGGTGCTGGCCTTCGGCATCGGCAGTGGTCTGCTCAGCGTGCTGGTGTTGGCGCTCTACATCGATTCCGCCGCCGGCGAAGCGCTGTATCACCAGCCGACGCGGCTTGTGCTGTTGTGCCCCTTGCTGCTGTACTGGAGCGCCCGCGCCTGGCTCATCGCGCACCGTGGCGCCATGCACGACGACCCACTCGTGTTCGCCGCCCGTGACCCCGCCAGCTGGCTATTGCTGCTGCTGTCCACGGGCATCATCTGGAGTGCCATCTGATGCAACGCATCCTGGTTATCGGCGCCACTTCGGCCATCGCCGAAGCAACCTTGAAGCTCTACGCCGAACGCGGGGATGCGCTTTACCTTGTCGCGCGCAACACCGAAAGGTTGAAAGCTCTTGCCACCGACCTCTCCACCCGTGGCGCAGCACGAGTAGAAACCACCCTCCTCGACGTCACCGATTTTGATCATCACGCACCGGCACTCGACACGGCATGGAAAGAGCTTGGCGGCATCGATGTTGCGCTGATTGCCCATGGCAGTGGTGCGTATGACAAAGGCCATCTGAAATCGGTCCCGACACTGCGCGCCGGCATCGACACCAATGCCACCGCCACCATCGCCCTGATGGCCGCCATCGGCACCCGCATGGCCGAACAAGGGCGCGGTACGCTGGCGGTCATTACCTCGGTGGCCGGCGTTCGCGGCCGCGCCGCCAACTTGCTCTACGGCGCCGCCAAGGCGGCCGTAATTGCCTATGCCTCGGGGCTGCGCCAAACCCTTCATCGGCGTGGCGTGCAGGTCGTCGATATCCGCCCCGGTTGGGTTGACACGCCGATGACGGCGCACCTGAAGAAAGGCCCGCTGTTTGCGCAGCCGGACACCGTCGCCCGCGGCATCGTGCGCGCCATCGATCGACATCGATCCGTGGTCCACTTGCCGTGGATCTGGTCGCCCCTGATGCTGCTGATTCGCTGGATGCCCGAGCCCATCTGGAAACGCCTGCGGCTCTGAAGAGCGGGAAGCACCGAGCTCGACGTCGCCGCGAAGTGGGATCATCTCAAGGCGGCACGCTGGCCTCGAAGCCATCGGCGAACAGGATGT
>DASSXP010000357.1:0-8932 GCA_035703755.1 Rhodanobacteraceae bacterium
AACGCCTGTGGCACGAAGCCTGCCAGAAGCTCAAGGGCCTGCTGGGGGACTGAGAGCCGTGCATCGTTTCGACCACTTGCTCGAACCCGGCAGGCTACTGAGCGGCCCATTGGTCGGTGCACTGCTGCGGGATCACCTCGCGATCAGCGAGCTAGAGACCGGGCAACGCCTGGGGCCATTCCGCATTGTCCGCGAGCTGGGCCGTGGCGGCATGGGCATCGTCTACCTGGCGCTGCGCGATGACGGCAGCTTCGAGCAGGAAGTCGCCATCAAATGGCTACCGGTCGGCCGCGGCAGCCCGCGTGCCGATGCGCAATTTCGCCACGAGCGGCAGATGCTCGCTGCCCTGAATCACCCGCACATTGCCCGCATCATCGACGGTGGCGCCAGCCCGGATGGTCACCTGTGGTTTGCAATGGAGCACGTGGATGGCCCACCCATCGACGAGTACGTCGACAGGCTCGGCCTCGACTGGCGCCAGCGCGTGCGCTTGTTGCTGCCGATACTCGACGCGGTTCAATTCGCCCACGCGCGTCTCTTGGTTCACCGGGACATCAAACCGGCCAACGTTCTGATCGACACCGAAGGGCGTGCCATGCTGGTGGATTTCGGCATTGCCGCGCTGTTGACTGAAGACACCGCCCACCCAGCCTTCACCGATGGCTTTGCCAGCCCGGAGCAGCGCGCCGGCGCCGCACCGGATATCACCCACGACGTTTGGCAGCTCGGCAAACTGCTCGAGGCGGTGCTGGATGTGCACCCCGCAGACGGCCGCCCGCCACGCTGGCCCGCAGATCTCATTGCGATCGTGAAACGCGCGAGCGAGAACGAATCATCACGGCGTTACGGCAACGTTGCCGCACTGCGCGCGGATCTCAAGCGGCTGCTGTCTTATCGGCCGGTCAGCGCGCGCCCACCCGGTCTGTGGCATCGACTGGGCCTGTTGTGTCGCGCCCACCCGTGGGGTGTCGGCAGCACCATCGCCGCACTCATCTGCCTCATCACGCTCAGCGCAGCCTTCACCTGGCGCCTGGCCACACAACGCGACGCCGCGCTTCACGCCCGCACCACCGCCGAAGCAGTCAACGCCTTCTTGCAGGACGATCTTCTGGCCGGCGCCGACCCGCTGCAGGGTGGCTCGGGTTCGATCACCATGGCCACGCTGGCCGAACGCGCGGTGGAGCGGGCAGAAAGCCGCCTCCGCTCGCTGCCGGAAGTGGCGGCGCGAGTCGAACTCGGCCTCGGACGAACACTCGGCGGCATCGGTCACTTGAAAACTGCCGGGCACGCATTCGACCTGGCCATCGGCCATCTCACCCGCCTGTACGGCGAGGGCGACGAACGCGTGTTGCGCGCGCGCCTGCAGCGCGAGCAATACGCCGTTGACCGCGACCAACTCGCCCGCGCCGAAGTCCGTCTGGACCGTCTGCGTTCGCAGGCGCTGGCCGCGCTGGGCAACGGCAATCCCTTGCTGATCGAGATCGCCGCGCAACAGGCGCGGGCGGCGCAGTTGCGCGGCGACTTTGCCGATTGCATTGCTCGCTACCGCGCCGTGCTGCCGCGCCTTGATCGCATCGACGCGGTGCCGCGCGCGGACAGCTACATGAACCTCAGCATCTGCGAAGCACGCCTCAACCAGGGTGCGGCGGCACTCGCCCACGGCAAACTGGCGGTGGCGATCAGCACCGAGAACCTGGGCCCGGACCATCCCTACACACTGGAAAGCGCGATGGCGGTGGAAACCGCCTTGATGAGCCTCGGCCGTTACGCCGCCGCGGTGCAACAGCTGCAACCGCTGCTCAACCAACTGGATGCGCGCTACGGCCTCGATCACCCGGTCACGATCAATGCCGCGCATGACCTCGGCTATGCACTTACCTGCGACCAGCGGCCGCGCGCCGGCGCCCACTGGCTGGAACAGGCTTCCGAACTGCGCGCCCGCGTACTCGGTCCGCAACACCCATGGACGGCGATGAGCAAGAGCGTGCTGGGCATGGCATTGCTCCAGTCCGGCCAGCTTGAGCAGGCGGAGCGGACTCTCGCCGCCGCGCGCCAAGCGCTCGGCACCAGCGCCGCCACGGCGCCGTTCGTCAATGCCGTACTGCTGCAAAACGAAGCCGATCTGGCGCTGGCGCAACACCAACCGGCACGCGCCTTGTCGCTTTACGATGAGACGCTGGCGGTTGCCCACAGCCTCTATGCCGCCGACCACCCGCGTCTGGCGGTGATCGAGATCGGCCGCGGTTTGGCGCTGGTCGATAGCGGCCAGCGTGCGCAAGGCACGTCCTTGCTGCGCTCCGCCCTGACTCGTCTGGGAACGCGCCCGGATTGCCGGGCAGCACAACGCGCACGGGCGCAACAATTGCTGACCACGGCCGATTGATCGCGGCCAAACCGGGCTACACCGCCTGCGCCGAGGACCGTCATCCACGACACAGGCGGCGCGTCACTCAGCGCGTCATGCGCAAACTGTGCGTCCAGCTGTGGTCGTAGGCGGCGTACACCATCCAGTTGTAGTTGGACCAGGAATACCCTTCGCCCGGCCATGGGTTCATGTAGCCGACCATCGGCGTGCCGCCCTGATCGTAGTAGCCATACCCCACCATGAAGTGACCACCACCGCCGTACCAGCCGAAGCGAATCACGAACGGTCGATTGGCGTTGACATCGCTGACGATGCTGTTCCAGCTCAAGTACGTCGCGTATGCCTGATTGCTGACACCCCACGAACGGAGGATGTCCTGGATGCTGCCGCTGGACCCGTACATGCCATTGGCCGCATTGGCCCAGGAGTTCCAGTAAAAGCTGTTGTTGCCGCAGGCATAGTTGATGCCATAGGCCCAGTTGACCACATCGCACTGGTTCGGGTTCATGCCGTAGAAGCGCAACACGTCCACGGAGGACGCCGCCCAGCACCAGTTGCTGTGCTCCTGGATGACTTCATCGACATTCAAATACTTGTAGCCGCTACCGGCCACCGCGACCGCTGACAAGCCGGCCAGCAGCAGGCCGGCCACAAATCGACGCAAGGTTTTCATCGGTGTTCTCCCAGTGCGGTCAGTGACGAACGGCGATGTTGAGCGCCGCCGCGTTGCGCAGTGCCGGCACCAGCTCGGCATCCGAGTAATGCTGTGCATCGACGAGGTGCAGGCTGGCACGCGCGGCGGCCAGCGGCACGTAGCTCGCAGTCTGGCCGGGGCCACCGATCTCGATGAAGTCGGCGGTTGCCTGTGGCACCCGCACATAACGCAACGTGGCATCGGCCTGCGCCGCATGACGGATCACGAACCGGTTGATATCCCGACTCAGGCCAGCCCCGCCGAAAGACACCGCCTGCCAGCCTTGCGCTGCCCGGACCATCGTCACCAGCCCGACCGGTTGGCCGTGGACCAGTACGGCAAAACGCCACAGCCCCGTCGCCTGCGCCCCATCGGTCAGGCTTTCACCCCGTTGCAAGGCATCCGGCCGCACGTCGTACACGGCGAAGCCCCAGCCGATGGTGGCCTGATCGAGCGCCGCCGCATTGCGTACTGCGAGTGGAAACCCCGCCGGCAGATCACTGTCCGAGCCGCCCAGCCGGGCCATCGCGCGCGCCGGAGAACTCAAACGATGCGGGTCCAGCCGCAGCTCGGCCGCCAGTGTTTTCAAGGCCAGCACGGCAGCGGCGTGGGCGGGTGAATGTCGCGCACCTGCCGCCGTTTCAAAGGCTGCCGTTTTCAGCCCGATGCCAGGCTGAGCCAATGCGGGAACGCTGGCTATCGCCAAGGCCGTCCACAGATAACGCCACTTCTTCATGGTTCTCTCCCCAGGTTGAATGGCCCCGGCCACAGCGGCCAGGCGCCGTAAAAACCTCTCCTCAAGAAGGGAAACACCAAACCGCGGCAAAACCCGCCAACGCTTGGACACACCACACATGTGCCATGGCGGGTTTGCTGCTGTTTCCGTGTATTCCGAGTCGGGGGTATTCGACGCCATGTCCCGGCCCGCCGGGATCTGCCAGTCCACGCCACATCGGGGAAACACACGCGATCATGAAAATCTGTCACACCGCCGCACTGACGGCTGCGCTGACCCTGGCCGGCATGAGCACGACCTTGGCCGCCACCAAACTCACGCTGCGTATCGAAGCAGACAGTACGTTTGCCGGTTCGCACTTTGCCTTGATTGATGCCGAACAAGGCATAGCCACCCACTCAGCACACCGGCCCGACGATCCGACCGCCAGCTACCTGTGGGTACTTGGGCAAGACGCCGCCGGCAAAGAGCTGTTCCGCCGCCGGGTCCGCGATCCGCGCATACTTCGCGCCGAATCCTTCAATCCCTACACCGGCACGATCGAGTTCGCGCGTCGGGTGCGCCTCGACCAGCAACAGTTCGAGGTTCAACTGCCCGACGCGCCCACCCTGGCCAGCGTGCAGGTCATCGATCCGTCCGACGCACGCACCGCCCCGCACAGCGCCCTGACGCCGCATGCCGCCACGTCGGCTGCTGCCGGCAGCAGCAACCGTATCCCGATCGAGCAGATTCGCCAGCATCTGCACGCCCACCACGGCAATCAGGCGGCCCGCCTTGTGGCCAGTGACGTGCTGGGTTCGGCGCTGCTGCTGGACAGTGGCCCGGCTTCGGCACGACTCGACATTCTGCTGCTCGGCGACGGCTACACCGCCAACGAAATGGCAGACTGGCGCAAGGACGCACAACAGGTGGCAAATGGCTTGATGAACGACCCGCTGTTTGCCGATCAGGCCGGAGCCATCAACATTCGCCGCGTCGATGTGGTCAGCGCCCAATCCGGCGTCACCGACAACACGCTGGGCATCCAGCGCAACACCGCCCTGCACACCGTGGCCGGCTGTTCCGGCATCGATCGTCTGGTTTGCGCCGACAGCGGCCTCGCCTACGCCGCCGCCGAACAAGTCACCGCCAGCGATGGCCGCGATGTGATTCTGGTGGTGGCCAATACCACCCGCTATGGCGGCGGCGGCGGTTACATTGCCACCATGACCATGCACAGTGCCGCCACCGAACTGGCCCTGCACGAACTCGGTCACACGCTGTTCGGTCTGGCCGATGAGTACGATTACGGCAGCTGCTACAACAACGGCGAACCCGCGGCAGCGGACGTTACCCGCCAGACGCGTCGCAGCGCAATCAAATGGGCCTCCTTCATCGACAATGCCACCCCGACACCCACCCCGACCGGCACCTATGCCATGGCCACGGTGGGCCTGTTTGAAGGTGGCAATTATTGTGCCTACGGTGTCTATCGCCCGACCGAGAACTCGCGCATGCGCACGCTGGGTTACCCGTGGTACGCAGTCAATTACGCCGCCGGCGCGGCGGTATTCGACAGCTACCACGCGGGCGATTCCGGCAACCCCGGGGATGGTGACGATCAACCCGATTCAGCTGCCACCACGGTGCACGGGTATTTGCGTGGTCCCGGCGATTACGACGACATTCCATCGCCCTACCACACCAGCCAGAACGGCGGCCGCATTCGGGCCACACTCGACGCCGACGCGGGTGCCGATCTCGATCTGTATTTGTACCGCTGGAACGGCGCGTCCTGGTCGGTGGCGGCGAAGTCCGACGACCCCGGCAACCACGAAGCGCTGAATCTCGAGGTCAACCCCGGCTACTACCTGCTGGAGGTATATGACTACCGCGGCGCGGGCAACTACACGCTCGAATATACCCTGCCCGAATAACTCCGAAATACCGCAACACGGCCCAGGGACGGGCCAGATCGGCACAGGCGCCCGACAGCACCCGCAGCAGGCCGGCGATTTTTCACGGGACTTCAGCTCATCTCGCCCACCTGACCCGGCTCGGGCGGATAGGTGATGCGGTTGCCATCAACGCGTGCAAACGGGGTCAGTGCATGCAGGCGCGCACTGGTCGGCGAGAGTATTTCCACCGCCGCGACGCCGCGCACCATCAACGCATCGGCTACCAGCGAGCGGTGGCAACGCCACGGCACCGCTTCGGCGCACATCACCGCCACGCGCTCGATCCGTGCCGCATCGATCAGTGCCGTGATCGCCGCGGCAAACGGCGGCGTCTGCATGTAGTCGGCGTAGCCACGGAAGCTGGCGTTGCGCCAACCGCCGTTGCGCGAATCCTTGCGTGTGTGGCGCAGACCGCCCAGCGCCGGTTGCGGCTGATACACAATGCCCGCCGCCGGCAGGGACTGCGCCAGCGCATCGGCGTTGAATTGCGGGTTATGACGCGAACGCGGCACGCTGCGAATGTCCAGCAAGCGGCGGATTTCGTAACCCTCCAGCAAGGCGATGAACGCCTCGATCGGGCGCGTCGAATGGCCCACGGTGAACACACTGCCTTGCGGCCACTCGGTCATCGGGATGCTGCGTTTGCCTGCCATGCCGTCAGCCTACGCCGATTGCGTCGCCGTGATCAGCGATCCGGCCTATCATGACGGCCATGAACCGTCATCCCGATGTGTCCTTCGCGCTCGCCGACCACGGCATCCATGTGGTCGATACCGGGTTTCATCGCCCCCGCTTCGATGCCGCCTACCTGATTATTCACGCCGGTCGCGCGGCCTTTGTGGATTGCGGCACCCGCCACTCGGTGCCGCGCCTGCTGGATGCCTTGACGACGCACGGTCTCGGCCCCAGCGACGTCGACTGGCTGATCCTGACCCATGTCCACCTCGATCACGCCGGCGGCGCCGGCGAATTGATGACACACTTGCCCAACGCGAAACTGGCGCTGCATCCGCGCGGTGCGCGGCACATGATCGATCCCTCGAAACTGTGGGCCGGCGCCAGCGCGGTGTATGGCGAAGCGGTGATGCGACGGGATTACGGCGAACTGGTGCCGGTCCCCGCCGCGCGCGTGGTCGAGGCCGACGACGAGTACGTGGTGGATCTGGCAGGGCGTCGCCTGCGCTGCCTCGACACCCCCGGCCACGCGCGGCACCACAACGCGATCTTCGACGAAGCCAGCGGCCTTGTCTTTACCGGTGATGTGTTCGGCTTGTCCTACCGCGAGTTCGATAGCGCACAGGGACCGTTCATCCTGCCCACCACCTCACCGGTGCAATTCGAGCCGGATGCGCTGCACGCCTCGATCCGCCGCATCGTCTCCCTGGCACCCGTGGTCGTTTGTCCCACCCACTTCGGCCCCGTCGGCGCGGTGGCACGGCTGGCGGACGACCTGCATTGGATGATCGATGCCATGGTGGCCGCGGCAACCCGGCTGGCCGAGCACTCCGACCGTCACGCGCAGTTGGTCGAGGCGCTGTCCGCACTCTACTGCGACCGCGCCAACGCGCACGGCAGCCCACTGTCGACGGCGGCAATCCGCGAACTGCTCGCCGTCGACATCGAGCTCAACGCCCAGGGCCTGGAAGTCTGGCTCAATCAGCAACGCAAAGCGACCGCCTGAGTCCCGCGAACCAAGGCGCCGGCACGCTGCGCCGCTTGCGGCATAATCGAACCCTCACGCCAGTGTGGAAAGCCCGATGAGCGACGACGGCAAGATCGAGATCAAGCCCTACCCCGACCCCGCCGGTGGCTGGGGCTCGGTGAAATCGGTGGCGGAGATCCTCAAGCGCGAGCAGGTGCCGATTCCGGCCACGGTCAAGGAATTGTGGCGGCAGAACAAGCCGCGCGGTTTCACCTGTGTTTCCTGCGCCTGGCCACAGCCGGAGAAACCGCTGCCGTTCGAGTTCTGCGAGAACGGCGCCAAGGCCAGCGCCTGGGAACTGACCAGCCTGCGCGTTACGCCGGCGTTTTTCGCCGAGCACACGCTCACCGAACTGCGCGGCTGGAGCGACTACCAGCTGGAACAGCAAGGCCGCCTGACCCATCCCCTGCGCTACGACCGCGCCAGCGACCGCTACGTGCCGGTGTCATGGGCCGACGCGATCCGCGACATCGGCAAGGAGCTCACGGCGCTGGATCCGAAATCGGCGGTGTTCTACTGCTCCGGCCGCGCCTCGCTGGAGACGAGTTATCTGTACGGCCTGTTTGCGCGGCTGTACGGCCACAACAATCTGCCCGACAGCTCCAACATGTGCCACGAGGCCACCGGCGTCGCGCTCAAGCAATGTGTGGGCAGTCCGGTTGGCACCGTGGTACTGGACGATTTCGCCAAAACCGACTGCATCTTCTTTTTCGGCCAGAACGCCGGCGTCAACAGCCCGCGGATGCTGCACGACCTGCAAAAAGCCGCGCGACGCGGCGTGCCGATCATCGTCTTCAACCCATTGCGCGAACGCGGCCTGGAACGTTTCACCAACCCGCAAAGCCCGTCGGAGATGCTGGCCCGCAGTGAGACGCCGCTGGCCACGCAATACCATCAAGTCAAGACCGGCGGCGACATTGCCGCAATCACCGGCCTCGCCAAACACCTGCTGGCGCTGGACGATGCGGCGCAACGCAACGGCCAGCCACGGGTGCTGGACGTGGACTTCATTGCCCAGCACGGCCATGGCTTTGCCGAGTTTGAAGCCTTCGTGCGGGCGCAGGAATGGTCCGTGATCGAAGCCGAATCCGGCCTGAGCCGCGCTGCGCTGGAAGCGGCCGCCGATACCTACGCCCACGCCGACGCGGTGATCGGCATCTACGGCATGGGCCTGACCCAGCATGTGCTCGGCGAGCACAACATCTTCATGGTAGCCAACCTGATGCTGATGCGCGGCAACATCGGCAAACCCGGCGCCGGCCTGTGCCCGGTGCGCGGGCATTCCAACGTGCAGGGTCAGCGCACCGTCGGCATCGCCGACAACCCCGAGCTGGTGCCGCTGGATCGACTCGCCGCGCAATACGGTTTCCAGCCGCCGCGCGACAAGGGCCGCAACACGGTCGAAACCTGCGAAGGCGTGCTGGATGGCAGCGTGCGCGCCTTCATCGGTCTCGGCGGCAATTTCCTGCGTGCGATCCCGGAACAAGAGCGCGTCAAT
>DASSXP010000169.1:0-4100 GCA_035703755.1 Rhodanobacteraceae bacterium
CGGCAGCGACATCGCGCAATCGCTGTACAACCAGGCGCGACAGAACCACGGCGAGTGGGATCGCTGGACCCACGCGTCCGGCGGCACCCACGTGATGGCGGGCGATCCATCCGCGCCGGCACTGGCAGGCATCGTCGCCTTCGGCGGGCGCGACTTCGACATCAGGGGCGCCTATGCATCGCTCAAGTACGCGGCCACCCACGTCAGCGCCAACGACTTGAGCGACGCCGGCTGCAACGTCGAATGCGTCGGCCAGCGTCCCTCGCTCGACCAGTGGCTGCAACTGCACTACATCGCCACGAAATCGCACGCGTGGGGTGGCGCCGGCGAAACGCTGGAAGACGCGACGGCCGACTTCGCGCTGTCGCAACTGGCACTCGCCGCCGGCGACCCCGCCGGACACACGTTGTTCCTGGCTCGCTCGGGTTACTGGCGCAACCTGTTCAACCCACACGCGACACCCGGGGGAGGTTACATCCAGAACCGCAACGCCGACGGCTCCTGGCCCGCGTTCACGCCCGGCACCGACGACGGCTTCGTCGAGGGCAGTGCCGCGCAATACCTGTGGATGGTGCCGTTTGACGTCGAGGGCCTATTCGATGCCATGGGTGGCCGCGCCAAGGCCGTCGCGCGGCTGGATGCGTTTTTCCACGACCGGCATGGCAACTGGGCACTGACCCACGCCGGCCCGTTGCACCCGGAATTGAACAACGAGCCATCGATCGGCACGCCCTGGCTGTACGACTTTGCGGGCCTGCCGTGGCAGACCCAGAAGGCCGTGCGCGTAGTGCTGGACACGATCTGGAAAAACACGCCCAGCGGCATCCCCGGCAACGACGACCTCGGCGAAATGTCCTCGTGGTACGTTTGGGCCGCGCTGGGCCTGTATCCGGGCATCCCGGGCCGGGCCGAATTGCTGCTGGGCAGCCCGCTGTTCCCGCGCGCGGTGATCCATCGCCCCGGCGGGGACGTCCAGATCGAAGCGCCCGCTGCAAGCCACGCCAACCTGTACGTGCACGCACTGGCGCTGGACGGCAAACCGTGGAACAAACCCTGGCTGCCGGAAGCCTTCGCGCTGCACGGCGGCACCCTGCATTTCACGCTGGGTGCAACGCCCGACAAGACCTGGGGCAGCGATCCGGTCGACGCGCCGCCGTCGTTTCCGCCACGCTGATCGGTGGCCAGTACGCAAAAGCCCTCCGCGACGAAGGGCTTTCGGTATCCTGATTGGCGTCGCATGTCAGCAAGAAATCGTCATTCCGGGGCCGTCCGCGCTGTTTACGGGCGGAACCCGGAATGACGACGAAAGATATGGCTGCTGACGTGTAGCGCGAATCAGGTTCGGGATTGGCCAAGGTCAAGCGAGCGCCGAGACTAGAACGGAATGTCGTCGTCCTCGAACCCGCCGTTGTCCGGCGCCGCTGGCGGTGCCGATGGCCGCTGCGCGCCGCCCTGCGACGAGCCGCCGCCCTGGGCGCCACCGGATGGACGCGCTTGCGGCGCGCGCTGGCGATAGCCGCCACCCTCGCCACGCCCCTCGCCCTCGTCACGCCCGCCCAGCATCTGCATGTTGTTGGCGATGATGTCGGTGCTCCAGCGCTCCACGCCTTCCTTGTCGGTGTACTTGCTGCTGCGGATGGAACCCTCGATGTACACCTGCCGGCCCTTCTTCAGGTACTCGCCGGCGATCTCGGCCAGCTTGCCGAAGAACTTCACCCGGTGCCATTCGGTGCGATCCTGCATCTCGCCCGTCTGTTTGTCCTTCCAGCTCTCCGACGTGGCCAGGCTGACCGTGCACATTGCGGTGCCGGATGCGCCGTAGCGCGTATCGGGGTCCGCGCCCAAATTACCGATCAGGATGACCTTGTTGACGCCACGTGCCATGTGCGAACCCTCGAATCACGGTTGCCGAAACCGAGGATGCTACCAGCACACTGGCGGGTATGCCGGGGGCCGCCGCGTTCGGGTGTAGGCATCCGCCGGCGATTTGCTGCAACGCATTATAATCAGCCACTTGCCGCAGCCTGGATGTCCATGAACCACCCCACCCCCGCCGCGCCGTTCGAATCCACCAACGCTTTTATGGTCGCGCGCGAGCTTGCCGCGCCCGACATGCACCGGGTGGACGGCATGATCCGCCAGCGGCTGCACTCGGACGTGGTGCTGATCAACGCGATCGCCGAACACATCGTTGGCGGTGGCGGCAAGCGCCTGCGTCCCGCCCTGCACGTGCTGGCCGCGCACGCGGCGGGCTACCGGGGTGACGCCCACATCGAACTGGCGGCGGTGATCGAATTCATCCACACCGCGACGCTGCTGCACGACGACGTGGTGGACGGTTCCGAACTGCGGCGCGGGCGCCGGACCGCGAACGCGGCCTGGGGCAATGCCGCCAGCGTGCTGGTCGGCGACTTCATGTATTCGCGCGCGTTCCAGATGATGGTGGAACTCGACCACATGGAAGTGATGCGTATCCTTGCGGACACCACCAACTCGATCGCCGAGGGCGAGGTGCTGCAACTGCTCAACATTGGCAAGGCCGAAACCACCGAAGCGGCCTATATGCGCGTGATCGAGCGCAAGACCGCGGTGCTGTTCGCGGCCGCGACGCAACTGGGCGGCGTCCTGGCGGGGCTGCCCGGCGACCAGTGCCTCGCGCTGCGCCGCTACGGCATGGAACTCGGCTCGGCCTTCCAGATTGCCGACGACCTGCTGGATTACGTGTCCGACACGGCCACGTTGGGCAAGAACATCGGCGACGACCTGGCTGAGGGCAAGCCCACCCTGCCGCTGATCTACGCCATCGAGCGTTCCACGCCGATGCAGGCGGAATTGCTGCGCAACGCGATCACCAGCCAGCGGCTGGCCGCGCTGGACGTGATCATCACGGCCATCCGCGCATCCGGGGCGCTGGAACGCACCCGCGCCAGGGCACAGGCGCACGCCGACGCCGCGCACGCCGCGCTCGAGGGCTTGCCGCCATCGAAATACCGCGACGCGCTGGCCGGCCTGGCCGATTACGCGGTCAATCGCGATCACTGAAGGTGCGGCCCGAAGAACCGTGGGGCGGGTGCCAACCCGCCACGGTGATGCTGTTTGGCGGGATGGTTCGCGTCATCCCTGATGCCGACCCTTCGCCTGCGGCCGTCCAAACTCGTTCCAGGCGAATGCGCCGCTGCGCGCGCCCCGCCCTGTCGTCAGCCTTTGTCGGCAAACGCCTCGTCCAGCCAAGCGTGCATCAGCGCAAACGAGCGCTTGGCAACGGGCGGGTCATACACGCAACCCGGCGGTGAATTGGCCCACGGCTCGGCAAAGCAATGCGTGGCGCCGCCGAATGCGATGAACTGCCACGGTGCCGTGCTTTGCTGCATGTCCTGCATGAAGGCCGGCGCATCCGGCATGGTGCCCTTGTCGTCCGCGCCGTTCATCGCCAGCACCCGCGCCTTGATCTGCCTGGCCAACGCGGGGTCGTCGGTACCAAGGCCACCATGGAAACTCACCACCGCGGCAACCCCGCTGCCGCTGCGCGCAAGATCGAGCACCGAGGTGCCGCCGAAGCAGAAACCGATCGCCGCGAGCTTCGCTGCATCGATCGGCGCCGCGCGTTTTGCCGCCAAGGCCTGCAACTGGTCGAACGCCGCGACCACCCGCCGGCGCAGCGATGGCCGGTCGGCCAGCAGCGGCTTGACCGCGGCCTGCGCTTCCCGGTTGTCCTTCGGGCGCAGGTCCTTGCCGTACATGTCGCCCATGAAGATCACGTAGCCCTTGCCCGCGATGCTTTCGGCAAACTTGATGTTGCGCGGATTGATGCCGGTCCAGTCGGGCACCATCAGCAGGCCGGGCCGCGGCGTCTTGACCGTATCGTCCCACACCAGCACGCCCTGCATGGCCTTGCCATCGACCGTGTAATCGACGGTCTGGGTGCGCATCGCAGCGTGCGCGGCGGACGTGGCACCTAAAAAGCAAAGCCCAAGCATTGCAATGACAGGACGCATGATTCTTCTCCTGGTTGGATTCCTCACGTAGAAACGAGCAAGCAGTCACATGCAAGCAGCCTTCCCTGGCGCTTGGCGCCGGCCCGGGCTTCCTTGTCCGGTCGC
>DASSXP010000180.1:0-29580 GCA_035703755.1 Rhodanobacteraceae bacterium
CGCGCAGCACGGCTTGACTTCCTGACCACGCGGACAACGCGAGCAATGCGGACTGTTCGGGCGCGTTCATGCCACACCCTCCGCCCGCTCCACCAGAAACAGGCGGTATTGCAGGATGGATTCAACGGCATGGCGGATTTCGGGATGCTGGCGCGCTTCGGCAGCGGTGATGGTCAGGGCGCCCGTGTCGGTGCGCAGGGTGAAGCCGTGCGCCATCGCGGGCAGGTGGCGGGACAGGGCAATGCGTTCGGCGAACGCGACAGTTTGCGGGTTGCAGTTCATGGCGGTTTTCCTCTTCGATTCGGGAACCCGTCGCCACGTTCTCAAACCATGGTGGCGGGCGTCGCGGGTTGAGAACCGGGGAAAAGGCAAACCGGCAGGGCCGAAGCCCTCCACGCGACACCCGCCATTGAACCGGCCGGCATCGCGCCAGCCCGAAACCGGGCAGAAAAAAGCGCCGGCTTCGGTGCGGCGCTTGCGCGCCTATTCCTCGGGTTCTCAAGCCCGGCTGCCATGTAGGGCAGCGCGGTCAGCATGCGCCGGGGCGTGGTGCGGTGTCAAGCGGTGCGGTATGCTCCGGGCATGGCCAGTGCAATCGTACCTGTTACGCCAACAGTCGCGTATTACCGCGCTTTGCGTGCGCCGCGCGCGGCGCTTGGCGTGCGGCATTCGGTGCGCTGGCCCGCAGCCGTCACGTTTGCGGCATCGTGGATTTTCATCAACGCGCTTGTTGGCATAACGTCTTTGCTGTTCCTCGCGCTATTGGTAGCGGCTCCATGGTTTTTCGCGTTCTTGCTTTTGTTGTCGAGCTTCGGGCCATGCCAAAGCGGAAACGGCCGATAGCCGTCACCATCACGCCTTGCGCTTGATCGGCACCACGTCCGCGCCTTTGCGCAGCGCGTCCAGATAGTCCGCCCATGCCTGCATCATCTTGCGTCGCTCGGGCAGGTACTGCGCCCGGTTGTAGACGGCTCGAACCTTGTTGCGTTCGGCGTGGGCAAGCTGGCGCTCGATCACGTCCGGCGCCCATCCCTGTTCATTCAACAGGGTTGACGCCAGCGCCCGGAAGCCGTGGCCGGTCATGGTGTCCTTGTCGAAGCCCAGCCGGCGCAACGCGGCGTTGACGGTGTTTTCGCTCATGGGACGGCCGGGCGTGCGCAGGCCGGGGAACACGTAGCGGCCGGCGCCGGTCAGGGGCTGCAACTTCCGCAGGATCGCCACGGCTTGCGATGCCAGCGGCACGACGTGCGCCTCTCGCATCTTCATTTTGCCGGCCGGTATCCGCCACTCGCCGGCAACGAGGTCAAGCTCCGTCCATTCCATCGCCCGCAGGTTGCCGGGCCGTGCGAACAACAACGGCGACAGCCTCAGCGCCGCCGCCGTGGTCGGCTGACCAACGTAGCCGGCCAGCGCCCGCAACAGACCAGCCACTTGTGCCGGATCGGTGACGGCTGCGCGCGGGGTTGAAACGACGGGCGCCAGTGCGCCGCGCAGGTCGGCGGTAGGGTCGCGTTCGGCGCGGCCGGTGGCGATGGCGTAGCGGAACACCTGCCCGATGCGGGCCTTCACCCGGTGCGCCGTCTCATTCGTGCCGGTCGCCTCAATCTTGCGCAACAGGGCCAGGACTTCCGGCGCCGTGATTTCCACCAGCGGCCGCGCGTGCAGCGGCTGGGCAAGCCGCACCTGCCATTCGGCCTTGGCGCGCGTGACCGGCGCCATGCTCGGGCGTTGTTTGGCTAGCCATTCGGCGACGACGGCGCCGAAGGTGTTGGCAGCGGCCTTTGCCTGCTCCGCTTTCTGCGCCCGGCGCACCTCGCCGGGGTCGGTGCCGTTCGCCAGCAGTCGCCGCGCATCGTCGCGCAGGGCGCGCGCCTCACGTAAGCCGGTGGCAGGGTACTGCCCCAACGACAGCCGCTTTTCCTTGCCGGCTATGCGGTACTTCCAGCGCCACAGCTTGCCACCAGCGGGGGACACTTCCAGATACAAGCCGCCGCCATCGGCGAGCCGGCAGGGCGTGGGCTGGGGCTTGGCGTTGCGTATCGCGGTATCGGTCAGCATTGGGGGCATTTTCCTTTCCCCCGGCTCGGATTCTGGGGGCATGCCCCCAATTATGCCCCCAAATGCCCCCGGATGTAGCCGGATGCCCCCGGAGCCTATAAAACCACCCGGCCACAAAAAACCCCGCAAATCGCGGGGTTTCGTGCGGTTTCTCGGGCCTTGCTGGATGCCCTGAAACCCTTATGTGGTGCCCAAGGGGGGACTCGAACCCCCACGGAGTTACCCGCTACCACCTCAAGGTAGTGCGTCTACCAATTCCGCCACCTGGGCAATGCTTGAAATTGTAATCTACTTCTGGCCGGATGCAGCAGCCGCGGTCGATGCTTTGGCCGGCTGTGCGGCCGGCACGTCGGCCGCAGCCGGTTTGGCGCTGGACGCGGACGCGGCCGGCGCGGTCGGCACCGCCACTGGCACATCGCTGCTCGGCGCCTTGGCCGCGGTGGAAGCGGTAGCGGCCTGCGCGGCAACACCGGCCATCACGCCCAGGCTTTGATCCGGGCCTTTGTGGCGCGTGTGACCAAGGTACATGCCCATCGCCAAACTCAAGAGAAAGAACAGACCCGCCAGCACGGCGGTGGCCCGTGACAGAAAGGTGGCCGACCCACGCGCGCCGAACACGGTGCCCGAGGCACCGCCGCCGAAGCTCGAACCGGCATCGGCACCCGCGCCACGCTGCATCAGGATCAGCACGATCATGGCGGCAGCAATGAGGATGTTGAAAACGCTGAAAATGGTGAAAATCATGGTAATCCGCTAGGGCTGCGCAGGCTGCGCTGCCCGGCATATGGCCAGAAAATCGGTGGCGGTCAGGGCGGCTCCGCCGATCAAACCACCGTCCACGTCCTCGTTGGCAAACAGCGCGCCGGCATTGTCCGGTTTGACGCTGCCGCCATAAAGGATGCGGGTCATCTGTGCAAGTTTAACATCACACGTAGCCAGTTGGCTACGGATCAATGCATGGACTTGCTGTACTTGCTCCGGGCTGGCCGTGCGACCGGTGCCAATGGCCCACACCGGCTCGTAGGCAACCACGGCACCGGCCCACGCCGTCGCGTCACTGACCGCCAGCACGGCGGCCAGCTGAGCCGCAATGACCTCAGCGGTCGCGCCCTGCTCGCGTACCGCCAGACTCTCGCCCACGCACAACACCGGCTTCACACCGGCGGCAGCGGCGGCCACGAACTTGGCGGCTACCAACTCATTGGATTCATGGTGATACTGGCGGCGCTCGGAATGCCCCACCAGCACGTAGTCGCAACCGACATCAACCAGCATCCCGGCGGACACTTCGCCGGTATAGGCCCCGGTGCCGGCGTGCGCGCTCACATCCTGCGCGCCCACACCCAGACCCGCCATTGCCTGATCGGACTTCAGCGCGGCAATGTAGGGATACGGCGGACACACCACCACCTCGACACCGTCCGGGCGTTGCGCCGCCACGGCTGCGGCGAGGCTGGCCGCCATCGCCCGCGAACCGTGCATTTTCCAATTGCCTGCCACCAGTGGCGTGCGCTGAGTCATGAGCCGTCACCCGCATCAAGAGCCGCGCAGCATAGCGGCCACTTCGGGCGCGCTCAAGGGGCAGACCAGTCAACGCCGCGTTCTTCTTTGCGCAGACAAGCCGCCAGCATTTCACGCGCTGCACCAATCCGACCAGTGCCGACAGGTACTGGTCGGAAGGCGGCGCGCCAGCACGGCAGCGCCTGTGAAAAATTCACCCGCCGCCAGCAACGGCGTCCGCAGCGGGCGGGCGATTTTCCGCCGCCACTCAGATCAAGCGAATTTCGCGCAAGCGCTGTTGCAGGTATTCGTGCGCCGTGATCGAGGTGCCGTAGCGGCTGGGGTTGTCGGTGCTGACGCATTCGGGCAAGGGATCGAGCACCACGTCCGGGTTCGGGTGCAGAAAGAACGGTACCGAATAGCGCGGCTGGCGCGCGGCGTCGCCCGGCGGATTGACCACGCGGTGGGTGGTGGACGGGTACACGTGGTTGCTCAAGCGTTGCAGCATGTCGCCGATGTTGACCACGATGGCATCGCCTTCGGTGGTGATTGGCAGCCAGTCGCCCTCGCGGGTCAGGACTTCCAGCCCGGCATTGCTGGCACCAACCAGCAAGGTGATGAAGTTGATGTCCTCGTGCGCGCCGGCGCGGACGTTGGGCACCTCGGCATCCAGAATCGGCGGGTAATGAATTGGCCGCAGGATCGAGTTGCCGAAGTCGGTCTTGTCCTCGAACCAGTTCTCGGCCAGTCCGATGTGCAAGGCCAGCGCCCGCAGCACCCGCGTGCCAAGCGCATCCAGCGCCTGATACAGGCCGTAGGCGTACTGCTTGAAATCCGTCACCTCGGCCGGCCACAGGTTGGGGGCCATCTCGCTGGCGTATTTGGAACCCGGCGGCAGTTCGCGGCCGACATGCCAGAACTCCTTGAGATCAGGGAACTGGCTGTCCTTGGCGGTTTCCACCTTGAACGGGGTGTAGCCCCGCGCACCGCCGCCACCGGCAACGTGATATTTCTGCTTGACCTCGGCCGGCAGCGCGAAAAACGCCTTGAACGCGCCGTAGGCGTGGCCGATCAGTTCCGCCGACACGCCATGGTGGCTGATGCAGCAGAAACCGAATTCGCGGTAGGCGGCGCCGATTTCGGCGACAAAGGCATCGCGGTCGCTGTCGTAGCGGCGCATGTCGAGGGTAGGTACGTGCTTCATGCTGTGCTCCAGGTTGACGTGCGGTCAGCTATTCCCGCCACCGCAGGGACGGGGCGCATCGGGCCAATCCTTGGCGACCTGGTGCAGGCACCGCGATTGCGGCGCCAGCGTGGTTCACGAGCGTACGCGGCCGATTCTACGGCAGATTTCCGTCCATCGACCAGCCGGGGCCATCACGCATGGCTGGCCACACCGCCGCGTTGCCAGACGGCACGTAGTTGCAGCAAGCACGCCTCCAGGATGGCCGGACCCACGCCGCCATTGCGCCGCAACCAACGCCGGGCAGGAGCCACCGCGTGCCGCTGGGCGGCATGCCAGGCGGGCAACAACCATTGTCGACCCAGCACTGCCAGCATCAGGGCGAACTGCGCATCCAGCAACAAGGCCAGCGCATCCAGCGACATGGCATCGAGCGTCAAAGCCAGATGCCAGGTCTCCGGCTGCAGCAACAAGACCACCAGCACCAGCACCGCCAGGCACTTGAACGCGCGGGAGCGCCAATCACTGTTGAATTTCTGCATCCCTCGGATTCCTGTCAATCAACTTTGCATTTGCGCGGCCGCTTCCACGGCCGCCGCCAGGCGCGCAGAGAGCCGATCCACTTCAGCCGCATCGGCCGCCTCGATGGTCACCCGCACCACCGGCTCGGTACCGGATGGCCGCAACACCACGCGACCGCGACCGGCCAATTCGGCCTGCACGTCCGCCAGGGCCTGCTGTACCCCGGACGCCGCCACCGCGACCGCCCCCCGGCCGCGAATACGCACATTGCGGGTCACCTGCGGCAATTTGATCAGCCCGCGGCGGGCGTGCGCCAAGTCCTCACCCTGCCGCGTCAGTGCTTCCAGCACCGCCAACGCCGCCACAATGCCATCGCCGGTACTGGCGCGATCCAGACACAACAAATGTCCCGAGGTCTCGCCGCCCAGTACGCCACCTTGCTCCTTGAGGCCCTGCAGGACGTGACGGTCGCCGACCCTGGCACGCAGAAACGGCACCCCCAGCTCATCCAGCGCGCGCTCCAGCCCGAAGTTGCTCATCAAGGTGCCAACCAGCGGCCCCTGCAAACGGCCACCCGCCTGCCAGTCTCGCGCCAGCACGTACAAGAGATCGTCGCCATCGGCCAGCACGCCGTGGCGGTCGACCATCTGCACGCGGTCGCCGTCGCCATCGAAGGCAATCCCGAGATCCGCGCCCTGCTCCAGCACCGCCGCCTGCAGCGCCTCGGGATGGGTCGAGCCCACCCCACGATTGATGTTGAAGCCATCGGGCGTGCAGCCAAGCAGGTTGACGGTTGCACCAAGCTCCCGGAACACCTTCGGCGCCACCTGATAGGTCGCGCCATGCGCGCAATCCAGCACGATACGCTGTCCCTTGAGGGTGAAGTCCGGCGCCACCGTGGATTTGCAGTATTCGGCGTAGCGGGCGCCGGCATCCTCGACCCGCACCGCCTTGCCCAGCTCCTCGCCGGCCACGGTGGTGAAGGCGCGCTCCAGCTCATCTTCGATGGCCGCCTCCACCGCGTCCGGCAGCTTCTCGCCGCTGGCGCCGAAAAACTTGATGCCGTTGTCCTGATAGGGATTGTGCGAGGCGCTGATGACGATGCCGGCATTGGCGCGCAGGCTGCGCGTCAGCCAGGCCACCGCCGGGGTCGGCACCGGGCCCAACAGGCGCACATCAGCACCGGCCGCAACCAGGCCGGCTTCCAGTGCCGACTCGAACATGTAGCCGGAAACCCGGGTGTCCTTGCCGATCACGACCGTGGCCCGGCCTTGCGCATCACCCAGCACTTTGCCGGCGGCGCGCCCGAGCTTCAGCATCAACTCGGCCGTGACCGGCCACTCACCGACCCGGCCGCGGATGCCATCGGTACCGAAATACTTGCGCTCGCTCACGGCGGCGATTTCCTGTGGAAAAGGGTGCAAGATTGCCAGAGTCGGCGCGCGCGGGCCACAATCGGCGCATGCGCTCGCAGCCGACCATGCGATTGTTCCAGACCCTGCCCCACGCCTGCGGCTACTTTGACGACCGCACGGCACAGAACGTGGTACTGGACCCAGCCTCGCGCAATTTGCGCAGCGACTACGCGCGCGCGCTGCCGCTCGGCTTTCGGCGCGCCGGCGGCCATGTCTACCGACCGCATTGCGAGGGCTGCCGCGCCTGTGTCGCTTGCCGGATCGCGGTAGCCGATTTTGTTCCCGATCGCAGCCAGCGTCGCTGCTTTGCCCGCAACCGCGACATCGAAATGATCGAATGCCGCCCCGGCCGCAGCCCGGAACACCTGGCGTTGTATGCCGCCTACCTGCGCCAGCGCCATCCCGATGGCGGCATGGACCCGGCCAGCAGCGATGATTTCGACAGTTTTCTGGTGGCGCCGTGGAGCCCCACCGTGTTCCTTGAGCTTCGCGCCGGCGGGCGCTTGCTGGCGGTGGCGGTGACCGACGTCTGTCCCAGCGGCCTGTCGGCGGTCTACACCTTCTTTGATCCCGCCGAACGGGCGCGCAGCCTCGGCACCTACGCCATCTTGCGGCAGATCGAGCTGGCGCGTGCCCGCGACCTGCCGTATCTCTACCTCGGCTACTGGATCGCCGGGCACCCGAAAATGGACTACAAATCCCGCTTCCAGCCCTTGCAGGTGCTTGACGCCGTTGGCTGGCACACCCTCAAGGCACCGCCCGACGCGCATGGCTGACCCCGCGCTGCGCGTGCGCTTCGTCGAGACGCTGGACGCGGTCGATGCCGCCGCCTGGGATGCGTTGCGCGCCGACGCCAACCCGTTCCTCAGCCACGCCTTTCTGGCCGGACTGGAACGCCACGGTTGCATCCGCGCCGATTGGGGCTGGCAAGCGCAGCACGCGCTGCTGTACCGCGACACCGCGCTGGTCGCGGCAGCGCCGCTCTATCGCAAGGAAAACTCCCGTGGCGAGTTCGTGTTCGACTTCGCCTGGGCGCGAGCCTGGGAAGCGGCAGGTGGCCAGTACTATCCCAAGCTGCTCGGCGCGGTGCCGTACTCACCGGTCACCGGCCCCCGCCTGCTGACGGGCACCGGCCCGGATGCGGCCGCACTCAAGCGGCCGCTGGTTGACGCGATGGTCGAAGCCACGCTGGCACACGGCTGGTCCTCCGCGCATGTGGATTTTCTGCCCCCGGACGACCACAACGCATTCGACGCCCGCTGGCTGCCGCGCTTCGACTGGCAATTCCACTGGCACAACCGCGGCTACCGTCGTTTCGACGACTTTCTCGCTGCACTGCGGCACAAGAAGCGCAAAAACATCCGTCACGAACGCCAGCAGGCCCACGCCGGCCTCGCATGCACGATGCAACGCGGCGACACGCTCAACGAACGCGACTGGCAGCGCGTACATGCGCTGTATTGCGATACCTTCGCGCGCAAAGGCAACCTCGCCACCCTCAGCCTCGGCTTTTTTCAGCACCTGGCCACCAGTCTGGGCGACGGCCTGCAATTGGCGCTGGCGCGCCAGCGCGGCGAAATCGTCGCCATGGCGCTGTTTCTGGTCGGCGGCGCGTGCCTCTACGGGCGTTATTGGGGCAGCGCCATCGAGCAGGCCGGGCTCCACTTCGAGCTCTGCTACTACCAAGGCATCGACTACGCCATCGCCCACGGCCTTGCGCGCTTCGAGCCCGGCGCACAGGGCGAACACAAGCTCGCACGCGGCTTTCTGCCCTGCCGCACGGAATCGCGCCACTACATTGTCCACGCCGGTTTTCGCACCGCCGTGGCGGCGGCACTGCGGCGCGAACAGGCCGCCTTGCTGGACTATCGGGCCGAGCTCCTCGCGCATTCGCCCTACACCGACTTGCCGCCATGAACCCATTGCCGATTGCCGTGCTGGCCGCTGGCTCGCCGCCAACGTTTCCACACCCCTCGCGCGCCCTGACCGACCCAAACGGCCTGCTGGCCGCCGGCGGCGACCTCTCGCCAGAGCGCTTGTTGGCCGCCTATCGCCACGGCATCTTTCCCTGGTTCAGCCGCGGCGAGCCGATCCTCTGGTGGTCGCCCGATCCACGCTGCGTCTTCCGCACCAAGGCCATCCACGTCAGCCGCAGTCTGCGCAAGCAACTGGCACGCTCAAACTGGACGCTCAGCGCCGACCGCGCCTTTGCCGACGTCATGCGCGCCTGTGCCGCACCACGGAGCGATGGCCACGGCACCTGGATCAGCCCGGCAATGCACGCGGCGTATGTCGCCCTGCACCACCTCGGCCACGCCCACAGCGTCGAAGTGTGGGATGGCTCCGCACTGGTCGGCGGCATCTACGGCGTCGCGGTCGGCCGTCTGCTTGCCGGAGAATCGATGTTCAGCCGCGAAAGCGGTGGCTCCAAGGCAGCCTTGCTGGCACTGGCCCGCACCCTCCACGGCTGGGGCTTCCCGTTGCTGGATGCACAGGTGCCGAACCCGCACTTGCAGAGCCTTGGCGCCACCGCGCTGCCACGGCAGGACTTTCTGCAACAATTGGCACGCTTGGTCGAGCAGCCAGGCCCGAGCGGCCACTGGGGCGAAATCTTTCCCCTGCACCGGGCCCGCGCGCTCGCGGACTGACACGCACGCGGCTTGTCACAAGTCGCCACTCACGTTACAATTGCTCTCTTTACCCGCTGGAGTTACCGCCGTGAAGGTGCTGTCTTCGTTGAAATCCGCCAAGAGCCGGCACCGCGATTGCAAGGTCGTGCGCCGCCGGGGCAAAGTGTTCGTGATCTGCAAGTCCAACCCGCGTTTCAAGGCGCGCCAGCGCTGATCGCGGCGCCGCTTGCCACGAATACCACGCAAAGGGCCGCGCGAGCGGCCTTTTTCGTGCGCGATACAATGGATTCCAACCCGCAGATTTGCTACAACTGCGCCACGCTCAACCCGAGTGAGGGAGAACGCCCATGAACAAGCTCCTCGTCGCAAGTCTTGCCAGCAGCCTCGCACTGGCTGCCGCCGGCACCTGCCTGGCACAAACCACCACCACCGTCACCACCAAGGGTGACGTACTGCTGATGCAGCAAGTGCACAAGGAACACCAGCTCGACCTGCCCAAACGCGGCCAAAGCATGGCCCAGGTGTTGAAGCAGTTTGGCGCCCCGCTGCAAAAGCTCGACACCCGTGGCGGTGACTCGGCCAAGCACCCGCCGATCAACCGCTGGGTGTATGCCGGCTACACGGTCTATTTCGAGCGCAACCATGTGATCCACGCGGTTATCAACCCGCCGCCCGGCAACAGCTGAGCCATGACCCACCGCGACTTGCGCTGGCCGGCGGAATGGGCGCCGCAGGCCGCGGTACTGATTGCCTGGCCCCACGCCGGCACCGACTGGGCCGAACGGCTGGCTGCGGTCGAAACCACCTACGTCGCGTTGGCGACGGCGGTCACCCGCTTCCAGCCGCTGATCGTGATCGTGGCCAACGCGGCTCTGCGCCAGCACGTCGAAGCGCTGCTGCAGGGCAAGGCGGATGCCCGCCGCATCCGCTACGTCGAACTGCCCTACGACGATACCTGGCTGCGTGACTCCGGGCCAATCACCTTGCTGCCCGATGGTGGCAGCGGCGCACCACGCCTGCTCGATTTCCGCTTCACCGGCTGGGGCGGCAAGTTCGAAGCCGGACAGGACGACGCGCTGGTGGATGGCCTGGTGCACGCCGGCCTGTTTGGTGACGCCGCGCATCAGCGCATCGACTGGGCGCTCGAAGGCGGCGCCATCGAGAGCGACGGTCAAGGCAGCGTGCTCACCACCTGGAAATGCCTGCGCCAGCGCCATCCCGAGCAATCGCGCGACGCCATGAGTGCAATCCTGCGCGACAGCCTCATGGCCGATCGCATTCTGTGGCTCGATCACGGCTACCTCGAAGGCGACGACACCGACGCCCATATCGACACCCTGGCGCGCTTTGCGCCCGCAGACGCCATCGTGTTTCAAGCCTGCGCCGATGGCACCGACAAGCACCACGACGAACTGACCCGGATGGGCGCGGAGCTCGCCGCCCTGCGCACGCCGCAAGGCCAGCCATACACGCTGCACCCGCTGCCGTGGGCACAACCCATCCTCGATGACGGCCGGCGCCTCGCCGCGTCCTACGCCAACTACCTGATCATCAACGGTGCCGTGCTGGTGCCGGCCTACGGCGACCGCGCCGACCACGAGGCCGCGCGCATCATCGCCGCCACCCACCCGGGCCGCGAGGTGGTGCAAATCCCCTGCCGCCCCCTAATCTGGCAAAACGGCAGCCTGCACTGCATCACCATGCAACTTCCCGCCGGCGCGCTGGCGTTGCCTTAAAATGGCCGTCTTGTCGCCGTAACGGGCTTGCCCATGACCCCCTCGCTCAAAGTCGCACTATTGCAGGAAACCGATCACGGCAGCCGCGCGGCCAATCTCGACGCGATCGAAGCCGGGCTGCGCGAAGCATCCGCCGCCGGTGCCGAGCTGGTGTTGCTGCAGGAGCTGCACAACGGGCCGTATTTCTGCCAGCACGAATCGGTGCACGAGTTCGACCGCGCCGAGCCGATACCGGGGCCGTCCACGGAGCGGCTCGGCAAGCTGGCGGCGGAGCTCAGGCTGGTGCTGGTGGCCTCGCTGTTCGAGCGCCGCGCGGCCGGTCTTTACCACAACACCGCGGTGGTGTTCGACCGCACAGCGGCGATCGCCGGGCGTTATCGCAAGATGCACATCCCGGACGACCCAGCGTTCTACGAGAAGTTCTATTTCACCCCGGGGGACCTCGGCTTTGAGCCGATCCAGACCTCGGTGGGCAAGCTCGGCGTGCTGGTGTGCTGGGATCAGTGGTACCCGGAAGCCGCGCGCCTGATGGCGCTCGCCGGCGCCGAGCTCTTGCTCTACCCCACCGCGATCGGCTGGGACCCTAACGACGATCAAGCCGAAAAGGATCGCCAGCGCGAGGCCTGGATTACCGTGCAGCGCGGCCATGCCGTCGCCAACGGCCTGCCGTTGCTGGCCTGCAACCGCACCGGCTTCGAGGCATCTCCCGTGGGCGACAACGGCATCCAGTTCTGGGGTTCAAGTTTCGTGGCTGGCCCGCAAGGCGAGTTTCTGGCTCAGGCTGGCACCGACCAGCGCGAATTGCTGCTGGTCGACATTGACCGCGCCCGCAGCGAAAACGTGCGGCGCATCTGGCCGTTTCTGCGCGACCGCCGCATCGACGCCTACGACGACCTGCTGAAACGCTTCCGGGATTGACGTCCTCGCGAGCGCGCAGGAGCGGCTCATGGCCGCGATTCGAGATTCGGCAATTCCGGCCTTGCGTTATCGCGCCCATGGGGCGCTCCTACACGAAAACCCACAACCTCGCATGTGTAGGAGCGGCCCATGGCCGCGATAGAAAGCTGGGGCGAGTGGCCATGTCGGTTGATCCGCCAACTTGATCGCCCGCGGCGTTGCCGTCATGCTGGCGGTTTGCCCCTTGCCTGATCCCCGATGACGGAATCCGCTGCCACCGCCACTCTGCCCGCCGCGCTCGACGGCCAGCCCGTCGCCCGCGTGCACCGCGACGGTGTGGAATACGTGCTGCTCGGCACCGCGCATGTGTCGCGCGCCAGCGTCGAGGCCGTCAACGCGATACTCGACGCCGAGCCATTCGACGCCGTGGCCATCGAATTGTGCGACAGCCGCGCGCGGGCAATGCGCGACCCCGATGCCTTCAAGCGCATGGACCTGTTCCAGGTGATACGCCAGGGCAAAGTCGGCATGGTGGCCGCCAGTTTGGTGCTGTCCTCCTACCAGAAACGGCTGGCGGAGCAGTTCGGCATCGAACCGGGCGCGGAAATGAAAGCCGGCATGGATGGCGCGGCGGCGCGCGAGTTGCCGCTGTGGCTGGTCGACCGCGAGATCGGCACCACCCTGAAGCGCTGCTGGCGCGGCCTCGGTTTCGGCGACCGCATGCAATTGCTGCTCGGCCTGATCGCCAGCGTGTTCGAGCGCGAGGACATCGCCGAGGAGGACATCGAGAAACTCAAGCAAGGCGACTTGATGGAAGGCGCGTTCGCCGAGTTCGCCAAGGAGTCCGCGCCGCTTTATCACGGCCTGATCGCCGAGCGCGACAGCTACATGGCCGCGTCCCTGCGCGAGCACGCGGCGGATGCGCCCACGGTGCGTCGCGTGCTGGTGGTGATCGGCGCCGGACACCTGGCCGGCACACGGCAGGAAATCGAAACCCAGCAACAAGACCCGGCCACGCAGCGCGCGGCCCTGACCGTCATTCCACCAGCGTCGCGGTGGCCGAAATATCTGGCCATCGGCGTGCTGGTGGCCATTTTTGCCGCCATCGGCTGGGCTTTCCACCGCAGTGCCGCCCACGGTGCCGAGGCCCTGAAATGGTGGGTACTCCTGACCGGCGGCGGTGCCGCGCTGGGGGCCCTGATCAGCGCCGCGCACCCGTTGTCGATCCTGGCTGCCTTCGTCGCCGCGCCGCTGAAACCGTTTCGCCCCGGCGTGCCGGCCGGCGCGGTCAGTGCGCTGGCGGAATGCTGGCTCCGGCGCCCACGAGTGGGCGATTTCGACACCTTGCGCGACGACCTCGTGCACGCCTCCGGCTGGTGGAAGAACCGCGTGGCGCGCACCTTCATGATTTTCATGCTGGTCAACCTCGGCACCATGGCGGGTGAGTACGCCGCCGGTTTCCATATCGTCACATCGCTGCTGCCTTGATGGCGGTCAAGGCACGCCAACGTGTGACGTGTTTGCCCACCCACCAGTGCCCATGGCTATAATCAGCGCTTTGGCTTTGCCAATTCGTCTTCACTGGGGAAAACGCACGATGACCCGAACACTACTGACCGCCGTGTTCCTTGCCGCGCTGGCCGGCTCCGCACAGGCCGCTACCGCGCAAGGCGATGCCAGCCATGGCCGCCAGCTCGTTTACACCTGCGCCGGCTGCCACGGTGTGCCCGGTTACGAAAACGCCTACCCCAACTACCGCGTGCCGCGCATCGCCGGCCAGAACTACGATTACCTGGTGGCGGCACTGACCGAATACCGCACCGGCGGGCGCTCGCATCCGACCATGCGCGCGCAGGCCGAGAGCATGTCCGAACAAGACATCAAGGACATCGCCACCTATCTTTCCAGCCTGGCTCCGGCCAAGTAACCGAGGAAGCCAGCCAATGAAGCGTTTCGTCTCATCCGCCCTGCTTGCCCTCGCCTTGACCATTCCGGCGCTGGCTCTCGCCCACGGCGACCCGGTCGCCGGCAAGGAGAAAGCCGTGGTCTGCGCCGCCTGCCACGGCGCCGATGGCAATGCCCCCGACCCGCAATACCCGCGCCTCGCCGGCCAGTGGGAAAACTACCTGCTGCAGGCCCTCAAGGAATACAAGAGCGGCGAGCGCAGCAATCCCATCATGCAAGGCTTTGTCTCCACCATGTCCGAAGACGACATGGAGAATCTGGCCGCGTATTTCTCCAGCCTGCCCAGCAAGCTGGATGACTTGAAGCACCACATCCAGGGTGCCGACGGCAAGTAAGCCGCCCGCTCGATAAATCGAAGCCGCCGACGTTGCCGCCGGCGGCTTTTTTCATGCCGCGTCCGCCGCGTCCCGGATGTCACCGCCCCGCTTGGGTCACGCTCACTGGCGGCGCTGCAACCAGGCCACCGCACCATGCCCGGCAAGCCGTCCACTGGCGCAGCAGGCGGTGAGCAGGTAGCCGCCCGTGGGCGCCTCCCAGTCCAGCATTTCACCGGCCACGAACACGCCCGGCCGAGTGCGCAGCATCAACGACTCGTCCACAGCTTCCAGCCGCACGCCGCCGGCGGTGCTGATCACCTCGGCCAATGGGCGCGCAGCGCGCAAACAGAGCGGCACCGCCTTGATGCGCGCGGCGAGCAGCGCGGGATTGGCCAGCACCGCCTTGTCCACGCCCTCGAATACCAGCGCACATTTGGCGGCATCGAGATGCGCGCGGCGACGCAGCCAGTCACCCAGACTGTGCTTGCCACGCGGTGCGGCCAGACGGTCGGCCAGGGCAGCGTGCGACAGCGTGGGCAAGAGATCCAGCGTCAATGTCGCACTGCCCGCGCGGTTGATCGCCTCGCGCAGCGCGGCGCCGATGGCATAAATCAGGCTGCCCTCGATGCCGTACTCGCTGAGCATGCATTCGCCCTGCCGCGACTGCGCGATGCCGTGGTGATCGCGCCAGTGTGCGACCACCGCTTTCAACGGCGCCCCGGCGAAGCGGGTGCGCAGATGCTCGCTCCAGTCGATATCGAAGCCACAATTGGCGCTTTGCAACGGCGCAACATCGACGCCGGCTGCGGCGAGCGGCGCCACCCAGGCGCCATCCGAGCCCAGCACCGGCCAGCTCGCGCCACCCAGGGCCAGCACGACGGCATCGGCGGCCACGCAGCGCTTGCCATCGGGTGTGGCGAAGCGCAGCGCGCCATCATCCGCCCAATCCAGCCAGCGATGGCGCATGTGAAAGCGCACGCCGTCACCGCGCAGGCGTTGCAGCCAACGGCGCAGCAGCGGCGCAGCTTTCATGTCAGCCGGGAACACCCGACCCGAGCTGCCCACAAAGGTTGCAACGCCCAAGCCCTGCGCCCAGGCACGCAACGCGTCGGCATCGAAGGCGCCGAGCCAGCGCGCAACCGCCGCGCTGCGTTCACCGTAGCGCGTCACGAAACGCTCGAACGGCTCGCCGTGGGTGAGATTGAGCCCGCCTTTGCCGGCCAGAAGAAACTTTCGCCCCACCGAGCCCATGGCGTCGTAAAGGTCCACGGCAACACCGGCGGCACGGGCAGTCTCGGCCGCCATCAAGCCAGCCGGACCACCGCCGATGATGGCCAGGCGCGTGTAGTCAGTCGTCATGCGCGCATGATCGCATGCGTGGCTGGCGCGCTGCGGCGTTACGCGATGAACAACCATGAAGTTATTGGTTCGTGCCCGTATCCGTTCTGACAATCCGGCAACATGCTACCCGTCAGGGGCGGTCAGGGGAGTAGAGGCTGCCGCGCGCAGGTTTGAGGTCATACATGCTGCGACCGGCATGGCACAAGTCGTACACGCGCTGGTTATTGGCCTTGGATGGACGGGTTTCGGCCTGCTGTTGCGCATTGGTGCAGGCCTGGTCAGGATCCATGGCGGCCGCTGTGTCATCCACGCGTCGGTAGACGGGACGCGTGGTTTGGTTGGGCTGCCATCGAAACGTCGTTTGGCTGGAGCATGGCACCTGTCATGGTGTCATAAACTGGCGTGTGACCTTGGTCGAGGCCGCCTTTGATCAGACGGCCTGTTTGTGGGTCAAAGGCGTCGTAGGTGGTGGTGATAGTCTCGCCGACCTTGACCCTAGATGTGCCGCAACTAGCCGCAAAGTACACCTCACCGTTGGACTTGGTGCAACGAAAGCCATGGACCTTGCCGCACTGGTAGGCGCTGCTGCCAATCCCGCAGGAGGGGTCACGCGTTGTGTCTTGCAGCAACCCCGTGCCAGCGTAAGCAGTTCCCGGTTGCTGCCCAATTGGTTGATGCGCCCAATCGGGTGCGTTGTGGGCGCGGGTATAGGCCAAGTCGAGGATGTACCACGAGCTCATGCCTGGCCTGGAGAGCTCCGCGATGGCGGTTTTCAGTAATTGCTGGTTGCTTCCATAGGCAATGTCAGGATGGCGCTTGAGCAAGGCATCCACGGCGCGTTGTGAGGAGGCGGCGGATTCTTTCGTGTTGGGTTCGCGCACTTGATAGCGGTCATGGCGAAGCTGGGCCGATGGCGTGCTGCACGGAGTGTTCTGGAAGATGGGTACACCATCGGCGCCCTTGCATTTGTAGACATCACCCGCATTGGCGGAAAACACGGCAGTTACACCGATCACTGCAAGGAGCACCCGCGCAATCATGGTCATGTTGGCATCCTTCGAAGCAGATGGGGCGAACTTCGGTAACTAGACCATACTTCCTTGCTGCATCGGGCGAAAGTATCACCCGTCGCTTCAAGGCGTGTAGGCAGGCCAGCCGGCTTGTTTGGCTGCGCGTGCGTAGGCGCGAGCCAAGACGTGTTCCGCATCCAATGTATGGCCTGTTTCCAAATCTATGGCGTAGATGGCAGATTGCATGGCTTGCCGACGAACAGGGGACTCAAGAAAACGAGCGTGGCGTGACTCCCACGGGATCACGGCCAGCTTCCACATATCCAAGCGTGTTCGTGCGGTTGGCAAGGAAGAAGCGGCGGATGGTTGGACAGCGCGTGCACGCGGAGGCTCCGCAATGGTCGACTGGGGTGCAGGTGGATCTAGCTCTGGATCTGGCGTGTCCGCTGCTCGAATGCCGGAAAGTGCAAGCCAGAACATCACGACAATGAAGGCGGCTGCAGCAGCCAATGGAAGCCATGGCGTTTTGGTGGCATGACTTGGTGGGGTTGGTGCAAGAATGGGGTCTTCCGGCTGCGACGGCGCGTATGCGGCAGTCAATGCCGATGGTGGTGAGGCGGACACCAACACGGGTGCTAGTGCGATTGCCGTTACTGATGTTTGAGTAGTGGGTATTGGCTTGGTGGAAGGCACTGGCAACTTCGGCGGCGCCGGTTGTGATGCCGTCACTGTCGACCGGGTATCGGGCGGAGCGGGTTGTGGCCTTTCCGGGTTGTTACCGATCACGATTCCGGGATGTTGTTGTTGGTGGTGAGCGACACACAGGATGACCAGATTGCGATCATTGTTGGTGCCGCTGTGGCTGCGGTGCACGATGTGATGCGCGTGCAGGATCGCGCCCTCCTTCTCCCGCGCCCCGCACAGAGTGCAGGCGAACCCGGATTGGCTCTTGAGTCGGAAGCGTTTGAGGCTCCAATTGGGAGGGTAATTCAAGATTTGCCGTCGCCGGCACACTAGACCGGCGCGGTAGGCGCGGATGATCTTCAGCGCGTGGGAACCCCTCACGTATATCGAATCTCGCAGACTTTCCAGCAAAATGGCATTCTGGTTCCGCGCAATCCATCCAGACGCCCAAGCGCCAGCATCAGGGCGACTATGGTAGACGCTCTCTCGGAACTCTTTTCGCCACTGATGCAAAGCGTCAATCGGCGATAGGTGTGTGCTGTTCAGGCTGGTGACGCAATACCGGCAAATGGTTAGACGACCAGTACGGAAACGAATGTCGCCGATGCGGCGGTTTTGCATACAGATTCGGCATGTCGGCATAACTCGTTTCCTGCTGACTTGGCAATATGTTGCGCAACCGCACGGCCAACCTTCCCTCAAGCCTTGCGGCTCTCTCCATCCACGTCGCAGTATATGTGCCCATAACCGCCAGCCCCTCCAAGGCTGGCTCCAATCTTGGTCCACGTTTCTCGCCGAAGAGCCCAATTCTGTCGGGAGGTGCGTCCAAGAGTGCTGCGGCATGCGACCCGCCAGCTGCACGCAGGTCAGCGGGGTCAGCCGATGGCCGAGGCGCCGTCGCGCTTGCGGTAGTAGGGGTTCTCGCCCTTGGCGTGCTCGGTGGAGTCGCGCACGCCGGCAATTTCCGGCACCCGCAGACACAGGGTCTTCTCGACGCCTTGCTTCAAGGTCACGTCGACCATGCCGCAGCCGTGACAGCCGCCACCAAAGCGCAAAACGGCGATGCCATCGGCATCCACCTCAAGCAGTTCCACGTGACCGTGATGGGCCGCCAGTTGCGGGTTGATCTCGCTGGCGATGACGTAGCGCACGCGGGCCAGCACGCCGGCATCGGCCGCGGGCAACTCGCCGCGTATCCTGGGCGCGACGATATTGAGCTGGCCGCCCGCGCGTTGCTGCTCGTAGTCGATGCGGGCATCGAGCAGCCAGTCAGCACTGTCGGCGACGACGTACAGCACGAAACCCTCGCAGTCCACGCGGTGTTCCGTCCCGGTCAGATCCTCTGTTTCGCAAAACTCCAGCTCGCAGTTGGCGGCCGGCGTGCCGGCATCGATGACCTGGATGCGAATGCCGGCGCCATCGACGCCCTGCTGGGCCAGCATGCGGCGGAAATGTTGCTGCGCGGCGGCGGTAATCTGGATCATGGCGGCAAAGAGAACTGAAACGGTACGGATTCTAGCATGACGCCACCGGAACCCGCAGCGGCCCGTTAGCGCGTGGGCAAGAAGCCCAACGGATCGATCGGCTTGCCCTGCTTGCGGATCTCGAAATGCAATTCGGTGCGCGGCGCGCCGGTGGAACCCATTTCGGCGATCGATTGGCCCGCCTTGACCCGCGCGCCTTCGTTGACGAACCGTTTGCGGTTGTGGCCGTAGGCAGACAGATAAATATCCGAATGCTTGATGATGACCAGCTCGCCGTAGCCAACCAGGCCATTGCCGCTGTAAACCACCACGCCATCGGCGGCGGCCCGCACCGGCGCACCGGCACGCCCCCCGATATCGATGCCTTGGCGGGTCGGATCGGCCGCGACATAGCCTTGCAATACGCGGCCGTCGGCCGGCCATTGCCAGCGGATGCCATCGACCAGACGGGTCGGACCCGAGACCGTTGTCACCGGACTGGCAGTTGCTGTTGCGGGCGGCTCCACGGCCGCTGGCGGGCTGGCGACAGGGTGTTCGGTCGGCGTCTTCGCCGTCGCTTGCCCGTTGCTCGCCGCCACCACCGGCGCGGGCGTCGTGGCGGGCGCGGGATGCGGTGCGAGCGGCGCGGTGGCGGGCGATTCCACGGCCTCGAACACCGGCGCTGCGGCCACGGTGGCGGGCGCGCGGTAGCCGCTCGGCTGGCGCAGTTGCAACGTCACGCCGGGATAAATCGTGTACGGCGGCTTGATACCGTTCCAGGCCGCCAGCTCGCGCCAGTCGAGCTGGTTGCGGAAGGCGATTGCGTAGAGGCTGTCGCCGGCCTTGACCACGTAGGCATCCGGCGGCGTCGCAGGCGTTGCCGCTGGCGACGACACGGCAGCGCGGGTGCCGACCACATGCGAAAGGTCGTGCACCGGCGCCGGCGGGTTCTGTGCGCAGGCGGCCAGCCATGCCGCCATGCACACGTACAAAAGGCCGCGCCAAGCGCGAAAAGCGGCGCGGTTGTGCCAGCGCCCGTTCAATGCCACCACCACCAAAGCAGCGCCAGCGCCAGAATGACGAGGACCGCCCAGCCGATCCATTCGATGTATTTGTGCAGCGCGGCTTCCGCGCGCGCGCCACCCAGACGGATGGCGCCGCACAAGAGATACACGCGCTTGCCGCGACCAACGGTCATGCAGGCCAGAAACGGCAACAGCGGAATACCGACGATGCCCGCGGCCCAGGTGACGAATTTCATCGGGATCACCGGTTGCAGCGCAGCCAGTGTCAAGGCGCCCAGCATCGCCAACCAATGCGCGTTCATGTCGTTGCGCAAGGTGTCAGTCCAGCTGACGATCACCTCCTGCATGTGCTGACTCAGCAGCGGCCGCAAACTCTCCCAGGCGTAGTGCCCCAAGGCGTAACCGACCAGCGAGCCCAGCAGGGAGAAGACCAGGCTGAAAGTCGCCAGCTTCCACCAGCGTTTCGGCTCGGCCAGGGTCATCGGTGCCAGCATCACTTCGGGCGGAATCGGGAAGATGAACGCCTCGATGAAGCTGAGCCCGCCGAGATAGGACCAGGCGCGCGGATGCGTAGCCCAGGCCAGCGCCCGCTCATACAACGGCTTGAACAGGCCCATCAGCACGCGCCCTGCGGTAACCGGCTCATCGCACACCACCCAGCAGCGGCACGAAACTGACCTCGCCCAACTCCTCGCGCTCGATCTCCCCACCCCGCTTGCGCAGACGCAGCAGTGTTTGCGCACCCGCCGGGCCAACCGGCGCCACCAGCACGCCACCATCGGCCAGCTGATCGAGCAAACCGGGCGGCACGCCTTCCCCGGCCGCGGTCAGGATGATGGCATCGAACGGCGCCTCGTCCGGCCAGCCAAGGTGGCCGTCGTCGTAACGTGAGCGGATGTTGTCGAGGCCGAGCTTGCGAAAGCGCCGGCGTGCCTCACGCAGCAAGGCGTCGATGCGCTCGACGGTGTACACCTGCGTCACCAGTTGCGACAACACGGAGGCTTGATAGCCCGATCCGGTGCCGATTTCCAGCACCCGCGCCGGGCGCGCGGATTCCAGCAGCGCCGCGCTCATGCGCGCCACCACCCACGGCTGCGAAATGGTCTGACCGTGGCCGATGGGCAGTGCCATGTCCTCGTAGGCACGCGAGGCCAGCGCTTCGTCGACGTACAGATGGCGCGGCAAGGTGCGGATCACATCCAGCACTTCGGTATTGTCGATACCCGCATCGCGCAGCCGCGCCACCAGGCGGTCGCGCGCGCGCTGCGATGTCATGCCAAGGCCGGAGCCTTCCTGCCACGCACCTGCCACCGGCATCACGCCAGCGGCTCCGTCGAAGCGGCGGCCGCATCGAGCCCGGTCACCCATTGGCTGATCTTGTCCAGCGCCTGATAGCGCGTCAGGTCCACCAGAATCGGCGTCACCGAGACAAAGCCGCGACGCACGGCGCTGAAATCGGTACCGGGGCCATCGTCCTCGACTTCACCCGCCGGGCCGATCCACCACATCTGGCGACCGCGCGGATCGGTCTGCCGGATGCACGGCGCGGAGCGATGGCGCTTGCCGAGCCGGGTCACCTCGAAACCGCGGATTTGCGACCACGGCAGATCCGGCACATTGACATTGAGGATGGTGTCGGCCGGCAACGGATCGACCACGAGTCGCCGCATCAAGGCCAGCACGGCGGTCGCGGCCGAATCGTAGTGGTCACAACGACCTTCCTGCGACACCAGCGACACCGCGATCGCCGGCAAGCCGAGAAAGCGGCCTTCCATCGCCGCCGACACGGTGCCCGAATAAATCACGTCATCGCCCAGATTGGCCGAATTGTTGATGCCGGAAACAACGATGTCGGGTTCGCTATCCAGAAGCCCGGCCAAGGCCAGATGCACGCAATCGGTCGGCGTGCCGGCCACGCGGTAATGCCCGTTGTCGAGTCGCTGCACGCGCAACGGCAGGTCGAGGGTCAGTGAATTGCTGGCCCCGGAACGATCGCGGTCAGGCGCCACCACGACCACCTCGCCCACCGCCGCCAACCGCTCGGAAAGTACGCGGATGCCGGGAGCCTCCACACCATCATCGTTGCTGACCAGTACCCGCATGACCCCTGCCAATTCGTGCCGTCGCCGCGCCGATCGCGCTGTGCAATCCGGGGATTCTAGCCGATCCGGCGCATGCCCCGCAGCGACCTCGGCGCTGGTTTCACTGCCGTGGATGTGGAAAATTGCCCGCCGTTCGCTACCCTGCACCAATGGCCCGACGCAAGACCAGCAAAAGCCCGCCACCCAGCCGCGAGGAGGTGGCGCTGTTCCACGACGCCATCGGCACGGTGCGTCGACTGCCTGCCCAGGATGCACCGCCGCGTCGACCGCCGCCGCCGCCGAGAGCACGCTTGTTCGAGGCCGACGAGGCGCGCGTTGCCGGCGAGTTGCTGGACGGTTTTGACCCAACCGTGATGGAAACCGGTGCCGAACTCGCCTACCTCAAGGCCGGCCACTCGCCGCACTTGCTGAAGCGGCTCAAGCGCGGCCACTACAGCGTGGCCGATGAACTCGATCTGCACCACATGAATGCCGTCGCCGCCCGGCTTGCCATCGCGCAATTCCTTGCCGAGGCGCACCGTCACGACCATGCCTGCGTACGCATCGTGCACGGCAAGGGCTGGCGCTCCGGCCCCGGCGGACCGGTCCTGAAGGGCTTGACCGATCATCTGCTGCGGCGGCGCAAGGACGTGCTGGCCTTCGCCTCCGCGCTGCCAACCCAAGGCGGTACTGGCGCGGTGCTGGTGCTGCTCGACACCCGTTGAGCACCCGCGACGTGGGCCTCAGTGCCCGGGTGGCACGACGGGATGTGTATTGGCGATCATCGTCTCGACGTCCGCCGGCTTGACCAGGTGCGCATCGGGCGTGGCCAGCACGGTCAGCGTGCCCTGCTGCCACAATCCGACCTCGATGGCCTGGGTCGCCGGATCAAGCAACACGTACGCCTGCTCGACACCGCCCTGATGCGCGGCGTTGCCGGTGATGTAGTACACGGCAGCGGATTTGCGCAACGGGCCGGCAACGGTCAGGTTGTTCTGCAACAGATCGAACTTGTCGCCCAGCAAATCCTGCAAGGCGTCGGGCACCTGCCCCACGCCGAACAGGCCGAAGTCGTTCTGGTACTTGCCGACGGCCGCATCGAGGTTGTTCCAGTTGAGCTCGGTCGTCGGCTGCTCCGCCGACGTGACGACACTCGATGCGCGGTCCGCTGCGGCAGCGGGCGACGTGGCGGCACTGCCCGGGCTGGTCGATTGCTTGCCGCAGGCAACCAGCAGCAGGGCGGCGATTGCCACCAAGGTAACGATAGGGAGGGTTCGCATGGCGCTTGCTCCGTCGTTGTGGTTGGCATCCATTACAGCACAAGCGCATCCGTCTGGCGGACGCGCAACAGCGGAAAACCCGATGCGTTATTGGGTTGCGGTTACAATGTTCCGCTTTCGGCCCCGTAGCTCAGCTGGATAGAGCGTTCCCCTCCTAAGGGAAAGGTCGCCCGTTCGAATCGGGCCGGGGTCGCCAGTCGTGGGCCAGCGCACTGCACGCATGCCGCGCCGGGCTGTCCCGCGCGATCCGGGTTCCACCCGCCAGCATGTCGCCTCGGGCATGCGAGCGACGGCGGGCTGATAGAATGGGCAATCCACTGCAGCAAAGGTCGGCGCCCGGCGCCACCTGAATCCAAGGAATCTCGCATGTCTCACAGCATTCTTCAGGCCCTCGGCCTGACCGATACCAATTCCGGCACTTACCTCGGCAACGGTGAGTGGTCGAAGACCGCCGACGCCGGCATCCTGACCCCGATCAACCCGGCGACCGGCGAAGCCCTCGCCAGCGTGTACGCCTCCAATCACGCCGACTACGAAACCATCCTCGAGCGCGCCGCCAAGGCCTTCGAGGTCTGGCGCAGCACGCCCGCACCGCGCCGTGGCGAAGCGGTGCGCCTGTGTGCCGAGGCACTGCGTCAGCACAAAGATGCGCTGGGTTCGCTGGTAGCGCTGGAAATGGGCAAGATCAAGCCCGAGGGCGACGGCGAAGTACAGGAGATGATCGACATCGCCGATTTCGCGGTCGGCCAGAGCCGCATGCTCTACGGCAATTCGATGCACTCCGAGCGCCCCGGGCACCGCATGTATGAGCAGTGGCATCCGATCGGCAACGTCGGCATCATCTCGGCCTTCAACTTCCCGGTCGCCGTGTGGGCGTGGAACGCGATGCTGGCGGCGATCTGCGGCGACATTTCCATCTGGAAGCCCTCGCCCAAGACCCCGCTGTCGGCCGTCGCCACCCTGCGCATTTGCAGCCAGGCGCTGAAAGATGGCGGTTTCCCGGACATCTTCTTCCTGTTCAACGATGCCGGCACCGAACTGGCGCAGAACTTCGTCGATGACAAGCGTATCCCGCTGATCAGCTTCACCGGTTCGACCAAGGTCGGCCGCCTGGTGGGTGAGCGCGTGGCCCAGCGCATGGGCCGCTCGCTGCTGGAACTCGGCGGCAACAACGCCATCATCGTCGACCAAAGCGCCGAGCTGAAACTGGCGATCCCGGCCATCGTGTTCGGCGCCGTCGGCACCGCCGGCCAACGTTGCACCACCACCCGTCGGCTGATCGTGCACGCGTCGATTCTCGACGAAGTGACCAGCAAGCTGGTGGCCGCCTACAAGCAGGTGGAAAGCAAGATCGGCGACCCGACGCTGGCCAGCACCTTGATGGGGCCGCTCAACAGTTCCGATGCCGTGGATGCCTATCTCGACGCCATCGAAAAGGCCAAAGCGGCCGGCGGCACGGTGCTGACCGGTGGCAAGGCGCTGACCGACCGCAAGGGCAACTTCGTGCTGCCGACCATCATCTCGGGCCTCGACAACCACAGTGAGGTGGTGCAGACGGAAACCTTCGCGCCAATCCTCTACGTGATGCCGTTCGAGACGCTGGAGCAAGCCATCCAGATGCAAAACGCCGTGCCGCAGGGCCTGTCCTCCTCGATCTTCACGCAGAACCTCAAGGCAGCCGAGCAGTATCTCGCCGCCAGCGGCAGCGATTGCGGCATTGCCAACGTCAACATCGGCACCTCCGGCGCCGAGATCGGCGGCGCATTCGGCGGCGAGAAGGAAACCGGCGGCGGCCGCGAATCGGGCTCGGATGCCTGGAAGGTGTACATGCGCCGCCAGACCAACACCATCAACTGGTCGGACGCACTGCCGCTGGCGCAGGGCATCAAGTTCGACATCTGATGCGTCATCCGGCCCGCCCTGCATCGGGGCGGGCCGTTTCGTTGCAACGCTCGACCCTGGGAGCCCACCGATGCACGCCCCGTTTGATTTTCAGGATTACCGCGTCGCCATCGCCGGCGGCAGTCGCGGCATTGGCCGTGCCATTGCGCTCGGCTTTCTCGATGGCGGCGCCCAGGTTGCCGTGTGCGCGCGTGGCGAGGACGGCTTGAAAGACCTGGCCCGTGAGGCCGGTGCCGACAGCACCCGCCTGCATACACAGACCTGCAACCTGGCCGAACCGGCCGAAATCGAAGCCTGGGTCGGCAACGCTGCGACGGCCATGGGTGGCATCGACGTGCTGGTCAACAATGCCACCGGCTACGGCTTCCGCGACGATGACGAGTCCTGGCTGGTCGATTTCAATGTCGACCTGATGGCGGCGGTGCGCGCTTCGCGTCACGCCAAGCCGTGGCTGAAGCAATCCAGCCGTGCCTTGATCCTGCACACCAGCTCGATCGGCTCGTTCCGGCCACGGGTGATGGGCCCGCCCTACGCGGCGATGAAAGCGGCGCTCAATCACTACACCACCACCCAGGCGCTGGCGTTGTCCAAATACGGCATCCGCGTCAATGCCATCGCACCCGGCTCGATCGAGTTCCCGGACGGCGTGTGGGACCGCTGCAAAACCGAGAACCCGGAGCAGTACGCCCACGTGCAATCGACCATTCCGTTCGGCCGCTTCGGCACGCCGGAGGAAGTGGCCTACCTCGCACTGTTCCTGGCCTCGCCGTGGGCTGGCTGGATCACCGGCCAGATCATGGCGGTCGATGGCGGCCAGTCGCTCAAATTCTGATCCAGGCCCGCCATGTACTCCACCCTGCGCCCGCTATTGTTCGCGCTGGACGCCGAATTGGCGCACCGGCTGACCCTGTACGGCCTCGGCGTGGCCCAGCGCAGCAATCTCATGCGCTTTGTCGCCACGCCACCGCCAGCCCTGCCGCTGCGCGTCCTCGGTATCGACTTTCCGAACCCGGTCGGCCTTGCCGCCGGCCTCGACAAGAACGGCGAGCATCTTGACGCCCTCGCCGCGCTCGGCTTCGGTTTCATCGAAATCGGCACCGTCACGCCACGGCCGCAGGCAGGCAACCCGCAGCCACGGCTGTTCCGCCTGCCCGGTCACCAGGCCATCATCAACCGCATGGGCTTCAACAACGCCGGCGTCGACGCCCTGCTGGCCAACATCGACCGCGCCGAGTATCGCGGCGTGCTCGGCATCAACATCGGCAAGAACAAGGACACACCGAACGACCGCGCCGCCGAGGATTACCTCCACTGCCTCGAACGGGTGTACTCGCGCGCCAGCTACGTCACCATCAACATTTCCTCGCCCAACACGCGGGGCTTGCGCGAGTTGCAGGAAGAAGCCGCGCTGAAAGCCTTGCTCGATCAACTGCGCGACGCGCAGGAACGGCTGGGATCGCAGGCCGGCCAGCGCAAACCGCTGCTGCTCAAGATCGCCCCCGACCTCGACAGCGCAGCGCAGGACGCGATCGCCAGCGTGCTGCTGGACAGCGGCATCGACGGCCTGATCTGCACCAACACCAGCATCGACCGCGGCGTGGTTGCCAGCGATCCGGCCGGCCATGAAACCGGCGGCCTGTCCGGGCGGCCGATCCTTGAGCGCGCCACCAACGTGCTGCAAGGCATGCGCCAACGGCTCGGCGACCGCATCCCGCTGGTCGGCGTCGGCGGCATTCTCGAAGGCGATCACGCGGCCGCGAAGATCGAAGCCGGCGCCAGTCTGGTGCAGCTCTACACCGGGTTGATCTATCGCGGCCCGCAGCTAGTCACCGAGTGCGTGGAGGAAATCGCGCGTCGCCCGCAGCCTGCCGGCGCCGCCGCGCATGGCTGAGCGCGGCACCGACATGGGCGGCTACACGCTGCAAGAAGACGCCTCGCTCGCTAGTCACAACACCTTGCGGGTGGCAGCACGGGCGCGCTGGCTGGTGGAATTGAACGATGCCGCCAAACTGCCCGGCGTGCTGGGCTTCCCCGCCCTCCAGCGCGGCCCGCTGCGGGTGTTGGGCGAAGGCAGCAACGTGCTCTTCACTGCGGATTACCCCGGCACCGTGCTGGTGATGCGCACCCGTGGCGTGCAAGTCGAGCAGGACGCCGACCGCACGCGCATTGCGGTCGCCGCCGGCGAACGCTGGGACGATTTTGTGCGCTGGTCACTGGGGCAAGGCTATGCCGGGCTCGAAAACCTGATCCTGATCCCCGGCACGGTCGGCGCCGCACCGATCCAGAACATCGGTGCCTACGGCGTCGAAGTCGCCCGCTACATCGAAAGCGTCGAGGCCTGGGATCGCCACACCGCCCGCGTGGTGCGCCTGGATCGCACCGCCTGTGGCTTTGCCTACCGCGACTCGCTGTTCAAGCGCCACCCGGATCGCTACATCGTCACCGCGGTGCGCTTTGCCCTGCCCCGTGAGGCCGCGCTCACGCTCGATTACGCCGGCATCCGCGACGAACTGGACGCAATGGGCATCCAGCAGCCGGCGCCATTCCACGTCGCCGAAGCGGTGGTGCGCTTGCGCACCCGCAAGCTGCCCGACCCCAACCGCATCGGCAACGCCGGCAGTTTCTTCAAGAATCCACTGGCCGATGCCGCCACCGCCGCGCAATTGGCGCGCGCGCACCCGTCGATGCCGCAATGGCCGGGGCCGGAAGGCGTCAAGCTGTCTGCTGCATGGCTGATCGAAGCGTGTGGATTCAAGGGCTTGCGTGAAGGTAATGCCGGCATTTCGAATCGCCACGCACTGGTCCTGGTCAACCACGGCAACGCCAGCGGAGCCGAACTGTGGGCGCTGGCGCAGCGCGTCCAGGCCGGCGTGGCCGAGCGCTTTGGTGTCAAGCTCGAACCCGAACCGGTAGTAATCGGCGCCGGCTGAGCCGCGCCCGAACTGCGCTGGCAGTCACAACCGCGCCTATGGCAACGGGTTAATTTGGCCGCGACGTATTTGCAAGGCCAGACCATGCCCGCCGCACTCGACGCCATGCTCGTTTCCCTGTCCCGTCGCCGCCTCGTCAGCGCCGGCCTTGCCACCGCCGGCTCCACACTTGCCGGCATCGCCAGCGCCGCCACCGCATCCAGCGCGCCCGCCGCAGTGCGCTGGCTCAACCGCGCCAGCTTCGGCTATAGCCAAGCTGACCTCGCCGCTTTCAATGCCTTGGGCGGCAGCGACAACGCGCGCTGGAACGCCTGGATCACCCAGCAGCTGGCGCCATCCGGCATCAACGACAGCGCCTGCGATGCACGCGTCGCCAACGCCGGCTTCACCACCCTCGGCAAGACCGCCGCCCAGCTGTGGGCCGACCACCACAGCCAGGAAAACAATTATTCCCTGCGCATGCGCCCGATCGCCGAAGCCGAGTGCATGACCCTGATCCGGCAGATCTACAGCAAGCGGCAACTGTTCGAGGTGCTGGTCGACTTCTGGCATGACCACTTCAGCGTGTATGGCCGGGATTACAGCGGCGGGCCGATGTTTCCGGCGTTCGACCGCGACGCCATCCGCGCGCACGCGCTCGGCAATTTCCGCACCCTGCTGCAGGCCAGCGGCGAGTCGGCCTCGATGATGTTCATGCTGGATCAGTACGCCAGCACCCGCGCCGGCCCCAACGAAAACTACGCCCGCGAACTGTGCGAACTGCACACACTGGGGGCACAAAACTACGCCGGCATCCTCGCGCCCGACGACGCCTCCCTGCCAATCGGCACCGAAGCCACACCCGGCGGCGGCAGTCGCAGCATCCGGCTCAAGTACGTCGACGCCGACGTCTACGAGGCCACCCGCATCCTCACCGGCATGACGCTCTCCGGCAGCACCTGGCCCTACGATCCGATCGGTGGCGTCGCCCTGGGTGAGTACGTGTTCGATGACGCGGAACACGACCAATACCCCAAGAGTTTTCTCAACAGCTATTTTCCGGCCTACCAGCACCAGCAGGATGTCGAGAAGCTGTACGACATCCTCGCCGCCCATCCCGGCACCGCCGCGTTCGTCGCCGGCAAGCTGTGCCGGCGGCTACTGGGCGACACAGCATCGGCGAGCCTCATCGACAGCGCCGCGTCCTTGTTCGAGAGTCAGTGGGAAGCGCCCGATCAAATCGCTCAGGTAGTGGGCCTGATCCTGCGCTCCGCCGAGTTCATGGATGGCCCCGGCAGCAAGGTCAAACGCCCGACCGTGGCGGCGGTGTCGGCCCTGCGCGCCTGCGCCGCCGACTTCACCCCCAGCCCCGACGACAACAGCGGTTGGTCGCCCAGCGAGGAGTTCCTCTGGAGCCTGCAGGCGGCGGGCCACCGTCCGTTCAACTGGCCGGCACCCAACGGCTACCCGGACAACGACGCCGCCTGGTCCAGCAGCGGCACGCTCGGCATGTGCCTGCGCCAGTTACCGCGGCTGCTGGAAATGCGCCAAAGCTACGCCAGCGCCGGCGAGCACTTTCTGGCCGACATTCAAGCACAGACGCTGGCCGCCTTCCCCGCCGCCGCCAACCGCACGGCGGCGCAACTGGTCGATTACTGGTGC
>DASSXP010000186.1:0-9960 GCA_035703755.1 Rhodanobacteraceae bacterium
GCTTCGGGCTTCGCTCGCCAGCACCCTTGCGCGCTCGGCGTGTAACCGGGTGGACAACTCACATCTCTATCGGCGGTCGCCCACACGAAGCCAAGCAGGCTGACGGTATACGTACGCTGGCAGGGCGCCGAATCGTAGGGATTGCTATGCGTAATGGTGATCGCATAGTCTTTCTTGATTGACTTGACCACGCCGAGATAGGTCTGCTCTTCTTCTCGGAGCAGATCGCGATCGATCGAGCACGCCAACCACGCTGCGGTGAGTTCCGCGTCCGACTGTGTCCACGACAACTCCTCACTGGGGCAGCGGACTTGTCCATCCGGAAATGGGTTGCCGCAATGGTCCTGGAATTCCCCCAGTTCGGCCGTATTCCACCACGGTGGCCCCACCTCCGGCGCGCGGCACTCGGCATCGCCGCCATCGACGCGGCAAGCCCAGCTCGGAGCTGCGGCATCGGCGCCGCCCACAACGCTCAGCAACACGAGGATACCCGCAAGCAGGCGCCAGACCGCGCGCCGGATATCGGCCGTTCGACCATCCATGGACGCTCCTTGAAGCCCAATCTGCGATTGGTTATCAGCGTCTCAGGCAAGAACGGCGGGCGCAACTGTCATAGTTGACAGTTGCCTTCATTTCCATGGAGTGTTAGTGCTTCGGGCGCGGCGGCCAACGGCTGGCTTGCGGCGATGCCGGGCGCGGCGCACCCGCTCGTGCAGGGCAATGTTGGCCTTGCCATGGCATCGCGCACGAAGCGCCCTGATTCTGCCGGCGTGCGGAACTTTCGGTCAGAATGTGCACAACACCAGAAAAAAACCCCGCATCGCTGCGGGGTTCGGAGTGTTTCTGCGTCCTCGCGGAACGCATGAAACGTGCAGTTGCCGTTTGCAAAACCGGCGAATTTGGCAGCCCCGGATGGATTCGAACCACCGAATGCCTGAGTCAGAGTCAGGTGCCTTACCGCTTGGCGACGGGGCTGTAGATCGATTGTAACGCCAGTGGCGCGGCGGTACCGCGCCCCGGCCAGCGCCGAATCAGCGCTTGGAGAACTGCGTGGCGCGACGTGCCTTGTGCAGGCCGACCTTCTTGCGCTCGACTTCGCGGGCATCACGGGTCATGAAGCCGGCTTTGCGCAACGGCGACTTCATGGTCTCGTCGTACTCGGTCAGAGCGCGCGAAATGCCGAGGCGGATGGCGCCGGCCTGACCGGTCATGCCACCGCCCTCGACCGTCACCAGCACGTCGAACTTGTCGTGGGTTTCGGTCAGTTCCAGCGGCTGGCGCACGATCATGCGCGAGGTCTCGCGGCCGAAGAACTCATCCAGCGGCTTGCCGTTGACGACGATGTTGCCACTGCCTTTGCGCAGGAACACGCGGGCGGCGGAAGTCTTGCGGCGGCCGGTGCCGTAATTCTGTTGGGTTGCCATGTCGTCTCTCAGATTTCCAGGGGCTGGGGCTGCTGCGCGGTGTGCGGATGCTCGGCACCCTTGTACACCTTGAGCTTGCGGTACATTTCGCGGCCCAGCGGATTCTTGGGCAGCATGCCCTTGACGCCGATCTCGATCACGCGCTCTGGATGGCTGTCCAGCATGTCCTTGAGCGAGATGGTCTTGAGGTTGCCGACGTAGCCGGTGAAACGGTGGTAGTTTTTGTCTTCCAGCTTCTTGCCGGTGACCGCCACCTTCTCGGCGTTGATCACGACGATATAGTCGCCGGTATCGACGTGCGGGGTGAACACGGGCTTGTGCTTGCCACGCAGGCGACGCGCAACTTCGGTGCACAGCCGGCCCAGCGTCTTGCCGCTGGCGTCGACTACGAACCAGTCGCGCTGTACGCTTTCCGGCTTGGCGCTGATCGTCTTCATCTTCGGTGCCCTTGAATGAATGCAATTACTAGAACGAAAGACCGAGAATGCTAGCGGGAATCCGGCAGGAAAGCAAGCCCATCGTGCCGCCTCTCTGCTTTCGCCTGCCCGGCCATTGTTGCCACGGAATCCGCCATGCGCCCAGAAATCCGCCATTTTTCCGCCCTGGATCGCCTGCTTGAGGGCATCGACAACGCCCTGTCGACCACCCTGGCCGACGCCGTACCGAACCGCCCATCACCCGCACGGGACCTCCCCGGCGCCACTCTGGATGACGCCGAGCGGCGTCATACCGCCGGCCTGATGCGGGTCAACCACACCGGCGAGGTCTGCGCCCAGGCGCTGTATCTCGGCCAATCCCTGCTGGCGCGTGACCAGGCCACCCGCGACTATCTGCTGGCCGCCGCCCGCGAGGAAAACGACCACCTCGCCTGGTGTGCCGAACGCCTGACCGAGCTCGACGACCGCCCCAGCCGGCTGAACCCGCTGTGGTACGCCGGCGCATGGACCATCGGCGCCGTCGCGGCCGCACTCAGCGACCGCTGGAGCCTCGGCTTCGTGGTCGAAACCGAGCGCCAGGTCGAAGCCCATCTCGGCGAGCACCTCGACCGCCTGCCGCCGCATGACCGCCGCTCGCGTGCGGTGCTGACGCAGATGCAGACCGACGAAGCCCGCCACGCCGACAACGCCCGCGCCCGCGGCGGCATCGATCTGCCAACGCCAATCCCGGCGCTGATGGCGCTGGCTTCAAAGCTGATGAAAGCGGTCGCCTATCGCGTGTAGGAGCGGCCCATGGCCGCGAGCGGATGTTTCGGCAACCCGCCCCCCCGTTCGCGCCCATGGGGCGCTCCTGCAACAAAAGAGCCGAGCACCGCGTGTAGGAGCGGCCCCTGGCCGCGAAAGAAAATCCCGGAAACGCCTCCCCTGCGTTCGCGCCCATGGGGCGCTCCTACTCAATATCCCGCATTACCACCCCCCATTCCCGGCATCACATCAAATTGCGGCCGTGAAACAGTTCCTCGATCTCGCGCCGCAGCAGCAGCTCGATCTTTTGCCGTTCCTTGAACGACAAGTCGTCGGCATGGGCCTCGAACAGGTAGGTTTCGAGGTCGAAGTCCTTGATGTGCATCTTGGTGTGGAACATGTTTTCCTGGTACACGTTGACGTCGAACATCTCGTATTTTTGCTTGATGTGCCGCGCCAGGTAGTCCTGTACCGAATTGATCTTGTGGTCGATGAAGTGCTTCTTGCCCTTGATGTCGCGGGTAAAGCCACGCACGCGGTAATCGCACACCACAATGTCCGACTCGAAGCTGTCGATCAGGTAATTGAGCGCCTTGAGCGGCGAAATCACCCCGCAAGTGGCCACATCGATATCCGCCCGGAAAGTGGCAATGCCGTTGTGCGGGTGGGTTTCCGGGTAGGTGTGGACGGTGATGTGGCTCTTGTCGAGGTGCGCCACCGCGCCGGCGATCGAGTCGCGTCCGAGCTTTTTCAGCACCGGCTCCTCGGAAATCAGGATCGTCACGGACGCACCCTGCGGGTCGTAGTCCTGACGCGCGATGTTCAAGATGTTGGCGCCGATGATCTCGGCCACGTCGGTCAGGATCTGGGTCAGGCGGTCGGCATCGTACTGCTCATCGATGTACTCGATGTAGCGGCTGCGTTGCTCTTCCGACACCGCATAGCAGATGTCGTAGATATTGAAGCTGAGCGCCTTGGTGAGGTTGTTGAAACCCTGCAGACGCAGACGCGGCAAAGGCTTGACCACGATTGGTTGACTCCCGACCGCTCGAGCGGCCCACAAGCGCGAACCCGGTCAGGTCGCGGCGACGTGAATCCCGGCGCAGGGCCGCCGGCGTGAAAACGGCAGCCGAAGGCCACCGAAGGGGGCGAATTATGCGCCAAACCCGCCCGGCTTTGAAGGCGGGCCGGAGCGGGGGCCTTTGATGTCATTTGCCAATTTCCGTGACACGGCACACAATGCAGCCAATGAGTCCCCCCTGAGACAAGTCCGATTCCCGTGACCAATCCCAACGAAGCCATGCCCCAGCTACGCTACTCGTTGCAACAAACCGTGATTCGCACCCAGCAACCGGGCGCGCTTGCACCGGACCCGGTCGCCATCGAGCGTTTCCTGGCGGCCTGTCATCGACGCCGTTACCCCAACAAGACGGTGATCATTCGGCCGGGCGACGCCGCCAACACCTTGTACTACGTGATCTCTGGCTCGGTTGCCATCACCTCGGATGATGAATCCGGGCGCGAATTGATCCTGGCCTACGCCAATCGCGGCGAATTCATCGGCGAGATGGGCCTGTTCGTGGCCACCCCGCACCGCGACGTCACCGTGCGCACGCGCAGCGTCTGCGAACTGGCGGAAATCTCCTACGAGCGACTGTTCCAGCTGTTCGAGAACCAGCTGCACGATGAATGCGCCAAAGTACTGTTTGCCATCGGCCAGCAGCTTTCCAACCGCCTGCTGCAGAGCAATCGCAAGGTCAGCCGGCTGGCTTTCATGGATGTCTCCAGCCGTGTCGCCCGCACCTTGATCGACCTGTGCAGCGAGCCGGATGCCATGAGCCACCCGGACGGCACGCAGATTCGCATCTCACGGCAGGAGATCAGCCGCATCGTCGGCTGCTCGCGCGAAATGGTCGGCCGCGTGCTGAAGCAGCTGGAAGCCGATCGCATGATCGACGTCTCCGGCAAGACCATCGTGGTGCGCGGCACGCGATAGGTGCGTTCACCCCGCTTGCGCAGGGTAAACCCCATGTGCTGCGCACATTTCGGGCCCCGGCCTGTCGCCTTCCACACCCCATCCGCGCTGCGCGCGGATCGCCCCTGACTCAGGAGATGGGCTCGCGCTGGTCGGACGCGGGTGGGGCGAGCGCGGCACTTGCGCGGTTTCAGTCGACGCCGTTGGCGAAGATGTAGTCCGAACCGGCCAGCGACGAAAACCAAGGCGACGATGGCCAGGCGCTTGAACCGCATGGCGAATACTCCAACGGCAAGGATCGGGCTGATGGATGGAGTACGCACTTGCCTGCCAAATCGAGACATTCCGCCGTCCCGGCGTGCCGCTGCATGCGCGCCGCAGCACTCGCCACGCATGGCTGTGCGCAAAGTTCGTGCAAGCACGCGTGTCAGCCACCGCACTGCGCGCCCGTGATCGGGCGGCTCGATTCTGCGAAAATCGGCACATCCCGTTCGTCGATTCCCGTCTCATGCTGCGCCTCACCGACCTCAAGTTGCCGCTGGATCATGCCGCCGACGCCCTGCCCGCGGCGATCTGCGCCAAGCTCGGCATTCCGCCGACATCGCTGCGCGGCTATCAGGTGTTCCGTCGCGGCTACGATGCGCGCAAACGCGGTGCCATCGCGCTGATCTACACGCTGGACGTGGAGGTGGCGGACGAAGCCGCGCTGCTGACACGCTTTGCCGACGACCGCCATGTACAGGCAACGCCGGACACCCGTTATCGTCCGGTAGCCACGGCGCCGGCAGCGTTGGCGCAGCGTCCGCTGGTGATCGGTTTCGGCCCTTGCGGCCTGTTTGCCGCGCTGATCCTGGCCGAAATGGGTTTCCGCCCCATCGTGCTGGAACGCGGCAAGGCGGTGCGTGAGCGCACCAATGACACCTGGGATCTGTGGCGCCAGCGCACGCTGCACCCGGATTCCAACGTGCAGTTCGGCGAAGGCGGCGCCGGCACCTTTTCCGACGGCAAATTGCACAGCCAGATCCGCGACCCGCGCCATCATGGCCGCAAGGTGTTGCACGAGTTCGTCAAGGCCGGCGCGCCGGAGGAGATCCTGTTTGTTTCCAAGCCACATATCGGCACCTTCCGCTTGGTGACGATGGTGGAGGCCATGCGCGAAACGATCGAGCGGCTCGGCGGCGAGATCCGCTTTGGCGCGCGGGTGGACGATCTGCTCATCGACAGCGACGCCGAGGACACCCGCCAGGTGCGTGGCGTGCGCCTGGCCGATGGCAGCGAGCTCGCCAGCGAACAGATAGTGCTGGCGCTTGGCCACAGCGCGCGCGACACGTTCGACATGCTGCATGCGCGCGGCGTGTACCTCGAAGCCAAGCCGTTTTCCATCGGCTTTCGCATCGAGCACCCGCAAACCTTGATCGATCGCGCCCGCTTCGGCCCGCAAGCCGGCCACCCCATGCTCGGCGCGGCCGATTACCACCTGGTGCACCACGGCCGCGATGGCCGCTCGGTGTACAGTTTCTGCATGTGTCCCGGCGGCACCGTGGTGGCCGCCAGCAGCGAGCCCGGCCGCGTGGTCACCAACGGCATGAGCCAGTACTCGCGCAATGAGCGCAACGCCAATGCCGCCATCGTCTGCGACATCACGCCGGCCGATTTTGCGCCCTATGGCGACGGTCCTCTGGCCGGCATCGCGCTGCAAAGGCATTGGGAATCGCACGCCTTTGTGTTGGGCGGCAGCGACTACAGCGCCCCGGCGCAACGCGTCGGTGACTTCCTCGCCGGTCGAGCCTCGACGGCGCTGGGGGAGGTCATCCCCTCCTACCAACCCGGCGTGCGCCTCACCGATCTCTCCACCGCCCTGCCGGACTATGCGGTGACGGCGATCCGCGCGGCCATCCCGGCCTTCGAACGGCAGATACGCGGCTACGCCCTGCCCGACGCCATGCTCACTGGCGTGGAAACGCGCACCTCGTCACCAGTACGCATCAAACGCCGCGACGCGGATCTGCAAAGCCTCAACACCCGCGGCCTCTACCCTGCCGGTGAAGGCGCGGGTTATGCCGGCGGCATCCTCTCCGCGGCAGTGGATGGCATCCGCGTGGCCGAGGCGCTGGCGCTGATGCTCACCACCCGACACGCGACGTAACCGCGCCGCACCCGCGCGCCGCCGGGTCGATCAGTGCGTGGCCCGCATCGACGCCGCCAGCAGGCGCCGCGCCGCATCCCAGTCGCGTTTGATGGTGCGTTCGGTCAGGCCTTCCAGCTCACCGATGGCGGCAAAGGTCAGGCCGGCAAAGAAATGCAGTTGCACCACGCGGGCGGCGCGCTCGTCGATCTTCTCCAGATCGGCCAGCGCCTGGTCCAGCGCCAAGACCTCGACCGCATCGTCAGGCGCGCGGTTCAGCGACTCGTTCAAGGTCACCTGCAACAGCCCGCCGCCGCGTTTTTCGGCGCCGGCGCGGCGTGCGTGGTCCACCAGAACCTGCCGCATGGCGCGCGCCGCCAGCGCCATGAAATGGCGTTTGCCCTCCAGATGCAGGTGACCGGCACGGGTCAGCTTGACGTAGGTTTCATGCACCAGCGCAGTGGTGGAGATGGTCTCGCCTGCGCCGTGGCGCTGACGCCGGGCGCACTGCCGCAGCTCGTCGTACAGCAGGCCGAACACGCGATCCGTGGCGGCGGCATCGCCCTGCTCCACCGCGCCCAGAAGTTGCGTCACGCTTTCGATCATGGCCCGCCCGTTTCACATCGTGCTGCGGCCAGCATGGCCGTAGCCCGCGGCCCCGTCAATGCGACCTCTTTCGCGCTGCCTTGCCGCTTCATCGGCGCTGAAGCTCCCGTCGCAGATACGGATCGGGCCGGGCGACGCCAGCCAGCCAGTGCTCGGCCTGTGCCTGCTCGCGGCGCGCGCCAGCGCGGTCATGACGGGCCCTTGCCACGCGCGCCAACAGCGCGTGCGCCAGGGCCAGCGCTTCGGCATTGCCGGGCGTGTCTCGACGACGCTCGGCCAGAACCTGTTCGGCCAGCGGCAAGGCCGCGTCGCTCTGACCCAGGCCAAGCAAGGCATCGGCGCGCACCGCCTTGGCCAATGTCAGCCGCGGATCGTGCGGGTTGAGCTTGGCAATGGCGGCAATGGCGGCATCGATCTGCGGCAGGGCATGCGCGCAGTCCCCCGCGTGCACCAGGGTGTTGGCGTAGCCGATACGCACGTATTCACCCACGCGCGGCGGACTGTAGCCGCCATCAACGACCGCCACCGCGCGGCGCGCGTAGGCCACCGCCGCCGGGTAATTGCCGCGTCGCAGTTCCAATTGCCCAAGCGAATTGAGCACGCTCATCACCATCGGATGCTTCGGCCCAAGTCGCTTCAGGTGCACCGCCAATGCGTCGCGCATCAAGGGTTCGGCAGCATCGTACTGGCCGAGTTTCAGCAGGATGGAGCCAAGATTGTTGCTGGTGGTCGCCGCGGCCGAGGTGTCGCCCTGCCCGAGCGCATGGTAGATACCCACCGCCTCGCGGAACAGCGGCACGCTGTCGGCAAGCTTGCCGCGCGAGTAATCCAGCATGGCGAGGGAATTGAGCGTGTTGGCCACCTCGGTGTGGTGGCTGCCGAACACCTGCCGCTGCACGCGCAAGGCCTCTTGCAAGGCCGCCTGCGCCTCGTCCATGCGCCCGAGCGCACGCAGCGTCGCGCCCAGATTTTGCAGCGTTTCGGCCACCGCCGGGTGCTTGTCGCCCAGCCGCTTGCGGCGGATGACCAGCGCTTGCTGCAACATCGCCACGGCGTCCTCGTTGCGACCTTGCGCGGACAGCGCGCTGCCGTAGTCGTTGAGCATGCGGGCAACGTGGGTGTCTTCGGCACCGTAGACCCGACGCGCGTCCGTCAGCGCTTGCGCAAAGCTTGCCGTGGCCTGTTTGAAATGCGCCTGCCGGGTCAACAGCAAGGCCTCGATCTGCCGATCACGCGACTGCTCGGCCAGTGCGGCGGCGCCCCGTCCAAGGTCGAGCGCCAGTGCCGCACGCGCGTCGGCCAAGCCTTCGTCAAGGCGATCCTGGCGCTCGCGCAACGCGGCCCGCTCGGCCAGCCGCCGCGATTGCAGCGCGAGGTCATCCAGCGCCGGCATGTTGGCCAGCAGCTGATCCGCCTGCGTCAACTGGCCCAGCTGGCGCTCCACCACCGCCAGATCAATGCCTGCCCGCGCCGCCGCCGCAGCGTCCCAGGCAGGCAGCGCATCGTGGGCGGCGCTCAGCAAGGCGCGGGCTTGTTGGTATTGCCCCAGCTGCGAATACAGGCTGCCCAGCGTCAACTGCATTTCACTGCGCAGGCGGGGCTGAGCGGCCAGCTCGGTGTCAAGGCGCTCGCTGCCGCGATCCAGCAGCTCACGGGCGGTGATGTGTTCGCCCGCCGCCGTGTCGGGAGCGGAGGCCTCGAACACGCTGACCAGGAAGGCCTGCGAGGCGCGTGCCAGACGCGCTTCACCGGCGGCCTTGTGCGCCTGCCACAGCGCCAGCGACGCGCCGCCGACGATGGCCAGCACGCTCAGCGCCAGCAGCGCGGCAACCGTGCGGTGGCGGCCGATGAAGCGGCGCAAGCGATAGCCGGCGCTGTCGTCCCGCGCGGCAATCGGTCGACCTTGTTGCCAGGCGCGCACATCGGTGCGCAAGGCCTCGACCGTGGCGTAGCGCCGTTGCGGATCGGGGTCGGTGGCGCGGCGGACGATGATGCCGACATCGCCCTTCAAACGCGGCAACGCCTTGCGCTCGGGGCCGGGCAGTGGCCGCGTGTCGCCGCTCGGCAGCGGCGCCGATGGATGGGCGGCTGCAAAGCGGGTTCCGCTCAAAAGCTCGGACAGAATCAGGCCAAGCTGGTACACGTCCGTGGCCGTCGTCACCAGTTCGCCCTGCAGCTGTTCGGGCGCCGCCCAGGAGGGCGAGACGAAGCGTGCCTGCGGCACCGTCTGTTCACTGGCGCCCTCGCCCTCCAGCAATTTGGCGATGCCGAAATCCAGCAGGCGCACATGCCCATCCGCCGCCACCAGCACGTTGTCCGGCTTGATGTCGCGGTGCACGACCAGATGCTTGTGCGCGGCGCCCACGGCGTCGGCCAGTTCCAGAAACACCGCGACGCGTTGCGTCAGATCCGGCCGGGTCTCGATCAGCCATTGCCGCAGGGTCTGGCCGGCGACGTACTCCATCACGAAGTAGGACTGGCCGTCGGCGCTCAAGCCGCCATCGAGCAGACGCGCGATGTTGGGGTGCTCCAGCGAGGACAGGATCTGCCGCTCACGCCGGAACCGCGCCAGCACGGCATCCGAATCCATGCCGCGCTTGATCAGCTTGAGCGCGCCGCGCTGGACAAATCCGTCGCCATCGCGGCGGG
>DASSXP010000262.1:0-2787 GCA_035703755.1 Rhodanobacteraceae bacterium
CCCGACCTGGCGTTTGCCGAGCAATAGGACAACGATCGTGGCATACCTTATCAAGTTTCCCGCCGTCGCGGCGGACACCTCGGGCGGCACGCTGCAGCAATGGCTCAAGCAGGAAGGCGATCATGTCGCGGTCGGTGATGCCGTTGCGGAAGTCGAGACGGAAAAGGCCATAGTCGAGATCAACGCCGAGCAGGCCGGTGTGCTTGGGCGCATCGTGGTACCGGATGGCACGCCGGATGTGCTGGTGAATACGGTGATCGGCGTATTGTTGGCCGAAGGTGAAGAGGCGGCGGCGATTGACCGCGCGCTGGCCGAGCATGGCATCGCGGCTGCGCCTGCTCAGCCTGCAAGCACGCCCGTGACCAAACCTGTTGCGCCAGCCGAGGCCCCCGCCCAACGCAGCGCGGCGCCGATCCCCGTCGCGCCGGGTGACCCCACCCCAGCGAACCGCCAATTTGCCAGCCCGCTGGCCCGTCGTCTGGCGGCGCAATGGAACGTCGACCTGGCGGGCATGCAGGGCAGCGGCCCACGTGGCCGGATCCTGCGCCGCGACGTGCAGGCGCAGCGTGACAGGGCGCCGGGCGCAGCGCCGGCTGACTCTGGCACAGCATCGCGCTCTGTCCCGCATACGGGCATGCGTCGCGCCATTGCACGGCGTCTTAGCGAAAGCAAGCAGCAGGTGCCGCACTTCTACTTGACGGTGGACTGCCGCATGGATGCGCTGCTGGCACTGCGTGCCCAGGCCAAGCACGGCATGACGATCAAGCTGTCGGTCAATGATTTCATTGTGCGTGCCGCCGCACTGGCGCTGCGCGCCGTGCCCGAGGTGAATGTGTCATGGCATGACGATGCGATTGAACATCATGCCGGAGCGGATATTTCGGTGGCCGTGGCGACCGAAGGCGGCTTGGTGACCCCCATCGTGCGGGATGCGGATCTTAAGTCTCTGTCGGTCATCGCCGCTGAGATCTCGGAACTGGCTGGCCGTGCGAAGGTGAATCGCTTGCAGCCCGCAGAGTTCACCGGCGGGTCGCTGACCGTCAGCAATCTGGGCATGTACGGCATTCGCGAATTCGCCGCCATCATCAATCCGCCGCAAGCGGCTATTCTGGCCGTCGGCGCGGCGGAGCGCCGGCCCGTCGTGGCGGACGATGGCGAGCTGCGAGCCGCTACGGTCATGACCGTGACGCTATCAGCCGACCATCGCGCGGTGGACGGTGCGGTCGGTGCCAGATGGCTGGCCGCCTTCCGCACGTTGATCGAGAACCCCGTGCGCATTCTGTTGTGAGCATCCTATGAAGAACACAAGGTTTGATGTGGCCGTCGTGGGCGGTGGGCCGGGTGGTTACGTCGCCGCCATCCGCGCGGCGCAGCTTGGCATGTCGGTGGCGCTGGTGGAGCGGGCCGAATTGGGCGGCATCTGCCTGAACTGGGGCTGCATTCCCACCAAGTCGCTGCTGCACACGGCCGACACCTTGCGCGGCATCCGCCATGCCGGCGAACTGGGCCTGGGTGTGGGCGAACCGGTGATCGACTTCGCACGCGTGATGCAGCGATCGCGCGAGGTGGCGCAGCGGCTGAACCGCGGTGTAGCGCATCTGCTCAAGAAGGCAGGCGTGACGGTGTTCGACGGCCACGCTGCGTTCAGCGCTGACCACGCTATCGAGGTGCGTGGCATGGATGGCACGACACAACGGCTGAGTGCGAAGCACACGCTGCTCGCCACCGGCGCCCATGCGCGCAGCCTGCCGGCGCTGCCCTTCGATGGTCAGCGGGTGTGGAGCTACCGCGATGCGCTGGCCGCGACCGAGTGTCCGGATTCGCTGCTGGTGATCGGCGCCGGTGCGATCGGCATGGAGTTCGCGAGCTTCTACGCCACGCTCGGCACGCGGGTCACGCTGGTCGAGGCGCAGCCGCGCGTGCTGCCCGGCGGCGACACCGATGTGTCGGCCTTCGTGGCGCAGGCATTCGAGCGCGACGGCATCGCCGTGCGCACCGGCACGATGCTCGAACGAGCGAGCGTCGACGCCGACGCGGTGCGCGTGACGCTGAACGCGGCGGGTGGCACCGAGACCATTGCCGCCGAACGGGTGCTGGTGGCGGTGGGCCTGGCCGGCAACACCGACGGCCTGGGGCTGGCACACACCCGCGTGCGCGTCGAGCGCGGCCGAGTCGTCACGGACGGCTGGGGCGCCACCGACGAACCCGGCGTGTATGCCATCGGCGATCTCGTCGGCGCGCCGATGCTCGCGCACAAGGCCAGCCACAAGGGCGTCGCCTGTGCCGAGCGCATCGCCGGGCAGCATGAAGGCGAAGCAGCGCCTCACCCGCTGATTCCGTCCTGCGTCTACAGCCATCCGCAAAGCGCCAGCGTCGGGCTGACGGAAGACGAGGCCCGGCAGCGCGGCATCACGCCGCGCGTCGGCCGCTTCTCCTTCGAGGGCAACGGCAAGGCGATCGCGATCGGCGAGCACGAAGGCTTCGTCAAGACGCTTTTCGACGCCGCCAGCGGGGCGCTGATCGGCGCGCACATCGTCGGCCCCGAGGCGACCGAACTGATCCACGGCTTCACGCTCGCCGCCACGCTCGAATCCACCGAAGCCGAGCTGATGCAGACCGTGTTTCCGCACCCGACGCTGTCGGAAGCCATCCACGAATCGGTGCTCGCCGCCTACGGACGCCCGCTCCACACCTGACATGCACACCGTCGCTTTCCCGACCGCTGGCCACCGGAATTTCGATGACCGGCGAACCCACTCCCCGCAATGAAAGGAATCTCACCGTGTT
>DASSXP010000350.1:0-2501 GCA_035703755.1 Rhodanobacteraceae bacterium
CCGACTGCAGTATCCGGTATGACAACCAGGACAGGCTGGTGGGATACAGCGTGTTGTCGCCGGAGTTGGGCCCGGACCAGGTCGGCTGTTCGAGGCCATTCGGAACGTCGTTGCCGCAGGAGGAAAAACTGGGCGGGTTGACTGGCGTGACCGGTGGCGACGTCCACAACGGGCCGCTGGTGGCGCCGTTCTGCGGAACCACGATCTCACTGGGCAGCGTGAACGTGACGGTGCCACCGGACGGGCTGTTCGAGCTGCACGTGTGGTCGTCAGCGAAAACCGGGCCGGACATGACCATGATCGCCAATGCCAGCGCGGCCATGACGAGATTACGAATCCGCGAAAAGGCCTTCGCGCGGTTCGACTTTGCCGCTGGATCCATTGCGTGACCTCGTGATACGGCGCGGGCTGGCTGCGTGCAGCGTTGGCACACCCACACGACCGTCGAAGGCAGGTTGATGGGCATCTTCATGGTGCGTCCTCGGGTTGTGCCGCGGTCGCCGCGATCGCAGTGCAGGTGACGGCAATCGGCGGCTGCGCTTCCGCGTGTTTGCTTGATTCCGGAACGGCGTAGGCGAATGAACAGGATTGCGCGATGCCGTGCGCACCTTGCCACCGTGCACTCAACTCGCCGGACTTGCTGATTACGCGCAGCAGTGCCAATCCGCCCTGGCCGACGGTGCCGATGGGTTGGCCTTTGGCGTCCTGGATCTCGGTACCGAAGGGCAGGGTTTTGCCGTCCGCGGTGTGGATGCGCGCGATCAGTGCCTGTCCGTAATGGCTCTTGAAATCCACCATGACGATCGCGCCCGCGTACGGCGCCACGTTGGCGCTGGTGGCGTCCAGTTGCACACCGAGCGGCAAACCTTGCGGATCGATCTGGATCTCGTCGAGCTGGTAAGGCGTGAGGTACGGCACCAGCGCGTAACCGAAATGATCCACGCGCACGCCCGGCGCGTTGAGGATGTGGGCGCCGCTGGCGCCGGGCACGTGCACGATGGCGGCGGTGTCGCCCAGCGGCTGGCCGAAGGTAACGCCACCCTTGTGCGCGACCAACGCGCCGCTGGCGCCGAAGGATTCCTGCGAATAACCGCTGCCCTTGCCGACGCTGGCGTTCAACACCGCGTACGGTCCGTTGTAGCCCGCGTTCACGCTGACGGCGCTGCCCGTGCCGCTGCTCGAATGCGACGCGCTGGCGCCGTACACGAACTGGTTCCACTGGCCGGCGGTGCCGTTCAGCACGGCCTGTTCCTGGCTGCCGTTGGCGTCGCTGTGGTTGAGGTTGACCGACAGACTAGGCGCGTGGGCCTGGTTGCCGAGCGGCAGGCTCGCGTTGACGAACATCTGGTTGTCGTAGCCGCCGAACTGGGTGCGTCCGCGGCTCAGGGTGATGCCGTAGGCGAGCCGCTTGAAGTGGTTGTTGTAACCCAGCTGGAACTGGGTATCGCGTCCATGCTGGTTCCAGTAGTCATTGATCGACGCATTGGCGTACAGCGAGCCACCCGTGTTGCCCAGCCGTTGGCTGAGCGTCAGGGTGAAGCGGTCTTTCTGCTGTAGCAGGCCCGTCGGCGTGAACAGGTTGTCGCTGTTGTACGCGGTGCCGGAAAGCGCCGCGCGCTGCGCCGGCGTGAGCAGGCTCAAGTCCGGCACGCCGTTGATCATAGGGATGTTCGAGGGCAGGTATTGCAGTGCGCTCAGGCCGCGGCGCGCGTAGTCGCGCGCGTACTCGGCATTCTGCAGGCTCATGAAACCGCTGGTGGAGTAACGGTAGGCTGCGACGGTGAGCGTGGTGTCGGTCTCGGGAATGATCTTGCTGTAGGTGACGCGCAGGCTTTCGCCATTGCGCGTGCCGTAACCGGGAATGGTGGCGTGGGCCTGCGTGACGTCCAGGGCCAGCGCACCAAGGCGCGTGTTGAACGCCGCGCCGGCGAGGACGGCGGCGTAGCCTTCCGAACCTTGCAGGCCCGTGTATCCGGTGACGAGGTTGTTGAAGCCGTGCTGGATCGTGGCCTGGACAACGCCGGGCTTGTGCCCGAGGCCGTTGTCGCGCAACTGGCCCACCGCCACGTCGAAGCGGGTGATCCCGGCCCGCAGCGACTGCGCCACCGAAGCATAGGGAAGCGTGAAACTGTGGGTGCGGCCGTCGGCTTCGGTGACGGTCACGACCAGATCGCCGCCATAACCGGCCGGATACAGATCGCGGATGACGAACGGACCGGGAGCGACCGTGGTCTGGTAGATCTGCACGCCGTTCTGGGTCACGCTGACCTTGGCGTTGCTGTCTGCCACGCCGCGCACCACCGGCGCATAGCCGCGCAGCGACTGCGGCAGCATGCGGTCGTCGGTGCCAAGTTGCACGCCGCGCAGGCTGAAACTGTCGAACACCGCGCCATCCGTGTAGCTGTCACCGATGGTCAATGTGGAGCGCAATTTGGAAAGGTCGCGGCGTACGTAGGCATTGATGTTCTGCCAGCGCCGCCGGCCCGGTTGGCTGGCCGTGC
>DASSXP010000061.1:0-3565 GCA_035703755.1 Rhodanobacteraceae bacterium
ACTCAAGACCACTCGACTTCGGGAAGGCCAGGATGCGTCCCGCATCCTGCAAGGTGTTGGCGGTGTTCCTCCGCCAGTCTCCGCACCGCTGGAGCAGGTACAGATCGACCACACAGTCATCGACCTGATCGTGGTGGACGAGCGCGACCGGCAACCGATTGGCCGTCCGTACCTGACCCTCGCCATCGACGTGTTCACCCGCTGCGTGGTTGGCATGGTGGTCACGTTAGAAGCGCCATCTGCCGTCTCGGTCGGCCTGTGCCTCGCACACGCCGGTTGCGACAAGCGCCCTTGGTTGGAAAGGTTGGACGTGGAAATGGACTGGCCGATGAGCGGCAAGCCCGCGCTGCTCTACCTGGACAACGCGGCCGAATTCAAGAGCGAGGCGCTACGCCGTGGCTGCGAGCAGCATGGCATCCGGTTGGACTATCGGCCTCTCGGGCAGCCGCACTATGGCGGCATCGTGGAACGGATCATCGGCACGGCGATGCAAATGATCCACGACGAATTGCCGGGGACGACCTTCTCCAACCCTGACCAGCGCGGGGAATACGCCTCCGAGAAGATGGCCGCCCTGACACTGCGCGAGCTGGAACGCTGGCTCGCATTGGCGGTTGGCACCTATCACGGCTCCGTGCACAACGGCCTGCTCCAACCGCCGGCCGCACGCTGGGCCGAAGCTGTCGCGCGTACCGGCGTTCCAACCGTCATCACTCGCACCACGGCTTTTCTGGTCGATTTCCTGCCCGTCCTCCGCCGCACCCTGACCCGCACTGGCTTCGTCATCGACCACATCCACTACTACGCCGATGCGCTCAAGCCGTGGATAGCTCGGCGCGACCGCCTGCCTGCGTTCCTGATCCGGCGCGACCCACGCGACATCAGCCGCATTTGGGTGCTGGAGCCGGAGGGGCAGCACTATCTGGAAATTCCATACCGTACCTTGTCGCACCCGGCTGTCACCCTCTGGGAACAACGACAGGCGCTGGCGAAATTGCGGCAGCAAGGGCGCGAACAGGTGGATGAGTCGGCGCTGTTCCGCATGATCGGGCAGATGCGCGAAATCGTGACCACTGCGCAGAAAGCCACGCGCAAGGCGCGGCGCGACGCGGATCGACGCCAGCATCTCAAGTCAACGGAACAACCTGTCAAAACCACGCCACCAGCGGACACGGACATGGCAGACCCGCAGGCGGACAACCAGCCACCTGCCAAACCGTTCGACCAGATTGAGGAGTGGTAGCCGTGGACGAATATCCCATCATCGACCTGTCCCACCTGCTGCCGGCGGCCCAGGGCTTGGCCCGTCTCCCGGCGGACGAGCGCATCCATCGCCTTCGCGCCGACCGCTGGATCGGCTATCCGCGAGCAGTCGAGGCGTTGAACCGGCTGGAAGCCCTGTATACGTGGCCAAACAAACAACGCATGCCCAACCTGCTGTTGGTCGGTCCAACCAACAACGGCAAGTCGATGATCGTCGAGAAGTTCCGCCGCGCCCACCCGGCCAGCTCCGACGCCGACCAGGAGCACATCCCGGTATTGGTCGTGCAGATGCCGTCCGAGCCATCGGTGATCCGCTTCTACGTCGCGCTGCTCGCGGCGATGGGAGCACCATTGCGACCGCGCCCACGGCTGCCGGAAATAGAGCAACTGGCGCTGACACTGCTGCGCAAGCTCGGTGTGCGTTTGCTGGTGATCGACGAGCTGCACAACGTCCTGGCCGGCAACAGCGTCAACCGCCGGGAATTCCTCAACCTGCTGCGCTTCCTCGGCAACGAATTGCGCATCCCGCTGGTCGGTGTGGGCACACGCGACGCCTACCTGGCCATCCGCTCGGATGACCAGTTGGAAAATCGCTTCGAGCCGATGATGCTGCCGGTGTGGGAGGCCAACGACGATTGCTGTTCACTGCTGGCCAGCTTCGCGGCTTCGCTCCCGCTGCGGCGACCTTCGTCGATTGCCACGCTGGACATGGCTCGCTACCTGCTCACGCGCAGCGAGGGCACTATTGGCGAGCTGGCGCACCTATTGATGGCGGCGGCCGTGGCCGCCGTGGAGAGTGGTGAGGAAGCGATCAACCACCGCACGCTCAGCATGGCCGATTACACCGGTCCCAGCGAGCGGCGGCGGCAATTCGAGCGGGAACTGATGTGAAGCCAGCGCCACGCTGGCCACTGCATCCGGCACCCAGGGAAGCCGAAGCCCTGTCTTCGTGGCTCAACCGCGTGGCCCTTTGCTATCACATGGAAGTGTCCGAGCTGCTGGAGCACGATCTTGGTCACGGCCAGGTTGATGACCTGGACACCGCGCCACCACTGGCGCTGCTGGCGATGCTCTCCCAGCGGAGCGGTATCGAGCTGGATCGGCTGCGCTGCATGAGTTTCGCCGGCTGGGTGCCTTGGCTACTGGACAGCCTTGATGATCAGATTCCAGCCGCATTGGAAACCTATGCGTTCCAGCTCTCGGTACTGCTGCCGAGACTCCGCCGTAAGACGCGATCCATCACGAGCTGGCGTGCCTGGCTGCCCACCCAACCGATACACCGCGCCTGTCCGCTCTGCCTGAACGATCCGGAGAACCAAGCCGTACTGCTCGCGTGGAAGCTGCCCCTGATGCTGAGCTGCCCACTGCATGGCTGCTGGCTGGAATCCTATTGGGGCGTGCCAGGGCGGTTTCTCGGCTGGGAGAACGCCGACGCCGAACCGCGCACTGCCAGCGACGCGATTGCGGCGATGGACCAGCGTACCTGGCAGGCACTGACGACCGGCCACGTGGAGTTGCCGCGCCGACGCATCCACGCCGGATTGTGGTTTAGGCTGCTACGCACGCTGCTCGATGAGCTGAACACCCCGCTTTCGACGTGCGGCACCTACGCGGGGTATCTCCGCCAAATCTGGGAATGCTGCGGGCATCCGCTGCGTGCTGGGCAAAGTCTGTGGCGACCGTATGAAACCCTGAACCCGGCAGTACGGTTGCAGATGCTGGAGGCGGCGGCAACGGCAATCAGCTTGATTGAGGTGAGGGATATAAGCCCGCCAGGCGAGCACGCAAAGCTATTCTGGTCCGAGCCCCAAACCGGGTTCACCAGTGGCCTGCCGGCGAAAGCGCCGAAGCCCGAACCCGTCGATCACTGGCAGCGTGCAATCCAGGCCATTGATGAGGCCATCATTGAAGCACGACACAACCCCGAGACGGCACGCTCGCTGTTCGCGTTGGCTTCCTATGGTCGGCGCGACCCCGCTTCCTTGGAACAGTTGCGCGCCACCTTCGCGAAGGAAGGCATCCCCCCGGAATTTCTGTCACATTATGAGCCTAGCCTACCCTTTGCATGCCTTAGACAGAATGACGGGTTAAGTGACAAATTTTGACGTGCAGAGCTTCCCGATGCAAACTGTCACATAATCGAACGTATATGTGACAGGTACAAGATGCTGATTGGCTACATGCGAGTATCGAAGGCGGATGGCTCCCAGGCGACGGACTTGCAGCGCGATGCGCTGGTCGCGGCCGGTGTTGATCCGGCGCATCTCTATGAAGACCAAGCGTCCGGAAAACGCGAGGATCG
>DASSXP010000215.1:0-7104 GCA_035703755.1 Rhodanobacteraceae bacterium
GCTCGGCAACCACTGGGCGTAGTCGTGCTTGTAGGTGTTCCAGTAGTAGTCACCGAAGGCGGAGCCGGTGATCGGCCCTTCGACGATGGCTTCCTGCGGGCTGGTGCTGGAGTAGCTGATGCTCTCCTTGGTGCCAACGTAGCGCGCACCCACATTGGCCTGCCAGTTGTCGCCGGCGAAGTTCAACTGACCATAGACGGCGGAGCTCTTTTCATTGACGCTGTAGATGTCGTTGAAATAGAAGCGCGCCTGCGGATCGCGGTTGGCGAACTGGGCGTTGAACGCCGCCAGCTGCTCGGGCGAGTAGTACCACACGCCATCCGGGCACTGGATGTCGAGGTTGGAGCAGAAGTTGCTCGGGTAGTTGCTCCAGCTGGTTGGGTAGTTGGCCAGATTCTGCCAGTCACCCTTCGGCCCCTGCGCCATGCTGGCAAGGTTTTCGCGGGTGTGGTCGGCATAACGCACGCCGAAGTCCAGCGAGGTCAGCGCGCCCTCATCGAAGGCCAGGCTGCCGTCGACCTTCAGCCAGTCCTCGTTGTCCTTCACATGCAGGTTGCCTTCACCGAAGATCCAGCCCGACGACGGCTGGATGCCCGACGGCGTGGTGTTGTCGCCACCGAGGTTCCAGTCGATCGGATCGAGGCCGTTCATGTTCCACGATGCGCCCGCGCCCACCGCCGTGCCGAGCTCGATCACGTCCTGCACCGGGCTATTGCCCTTGCCGCGGGTGGTACCGGCCTGGCCGTTGAAGGTCAGATGATCGGTGGCATTCCAGTTGGCTTCCAGCGCGACATAGCTGGTCTCCGAACCGGCGCCCGGACGGGAGATCTGGTCGTACACGCCGTAGGCGGTGTTGCTGCCCGGCACCGCATCCCAGGTGGCCGAGGTGAGGACGCCGTTCTTGACCGTGTAGCCGTCCTGCAGGCCAGCGCCCGCCGCGACGAAGCCGTGGCTGCCCCACATCATGTAGTTGCGGTTGTAGTTGTCGGCTTCGAGCTTGGAGTAGAACGCATTGAGGTCAAGCCAGAAGTCATTGCTGGGCTTGATCTGCAGATCGATCACGCCACCGGTGCGCTTGCGGGTCTGATTGAACAGCACCGAGCCCAGCAGATCCGGGTAACGCACGCCGGCCAGATCGGGGTGGGCCTGCGCCACCGGGCTGTCGGCCGCAATGGTCTGGAAACCATTGACGACTTCCTGGCCTTCACGCTGCAGGCTGCGCTCCTCGTAGAAGCCCTGCACCAGCACACCGAAGGTGTCGGCGTCATTCTTCCAGTTGAACAGGCCGCTGACCTGCGGCTTGGTTTCTTTCGGCAGCGAGGAGTAGACGCCACCGACCGCGACTTCCGCGGTGACCGGCTTGGCGAATTCCAGCGGCTTGCGGGTGATGATGTCGACGGTACCGGCGGTGCCGCCCTCGACATCCTTGGCCGTGGCAGTTTTCTTGATGACCACCTGACTGACGATTTCCGACGGCAGCAAGGTGTAGCTGACGCTGCGGCCCACGGTCTGCACCTGGCTCAGCACGAACCAGTCACCGGTGCCAACGTTGTGGCCGTTGATCAGGGTCTGGGTCAGGCTGGGGTTGGTGCCGCGCAGGCTGACGCGATCGTTTTCGTCGAAGCCACCTTCACTGGCGCTGGAGGAGCTGATGTTGACGCCGGGCAAACGTTGCAGTGTGTCGGCCACGTTCTTGGCCGGCAGCTTGCCGATGTCCTCGGCGGTCACGACGTCGACGTGGACGACGGAATCCTTTTTCAGCGCCAACGAACCGGCCTCGCTGGCGCGGATGCCGGTGACGGTAACGGCGGCCAGGTTCTGCACGTCCTTGTCGCCGGCCTTCTTGTTGCTGGTCTGCTGGTCGGTCTGCGGCGCCGTACCGCTGTCCGCGGCCCAGGCGCTGCCAACCGACAGCAAAGCGGCGAGGATGCTCGCCGAAAGCAGAGTCTTGCGAGTGCTCATGATGTCCTACCCTCCGGGTTGTTGCTGTGATGGGCCGAAGCCGCGGCGAATGGTGCGGGGCGCATCCCCGCGGCTGGCGCCGAGTTCTTCGCGGTTGCAGACATGGACACCCGTCCACGCCATGGTTGCTCGGGGATTGACGGCGTATTCATGTCGCGCCGCCTTGGTCGAGATACCAGCCGGCGGCACCGAGAACGCCTAACCGGCCGTGATCGAGCAGGCGCACGGGCACCCGCTCGAGAAATGCCCGCATGCGGCCCTTGTCGAGGAAGCGCTCGACAAAGGCACTGCGCGGGAGATAGTCATGCAGATGACCCAACACGCCACCGGCCAGCGCCACACCGCCACTGGCGCCGTAGATCAGCGCCAGATCGCCGGCAAAGCTGCCGAGCAATCCGGCAAAGGTGTCGAGCGCCTGTTGCGCAAGCGGATCGGTACCGCCCAGCGCGGCCGTCACCACTTCGCTGGGCGTGCTGTATTGCGGTTTGCCGCCGCGCAAGCTGACAACGGCGTTGTACAGGTTGACGATGCCGGGGCCGGACAAGGCCGACTCGGTGGAGACGTGGCGATCGCCGGCAGCCATCACGCCGAGGATTTCCCGCTCCAGTGCGGTGCGCGGCGCCAGCGCCGCCTGACCGGCTTCGGTCGCCAGCACCAACGGTGACGAGGCTTGCGGCAAGATCAACGCGGCGCCGAGGCCGGTACCCGGGCCAAGCACCACGCGCGGGCCGCGCGGATCGCCATCGACCGCATCGCCCAGCGTGATGCCGGCCTTGCTGCCCAAGCCTTCGATCGCGTAGGCCAGTGCGGCAAAGTCGTTGACGAGAGCCACATCGTCCAGCTTGAGTCGGGCGCGCAAGCCGCCCAGGGTGACCGGCCACACCAGGTTCTCGTTGACCACGCGGTCATCGATCAGATAGCCGGCAATCGCCAGCGCGCAGCGGCTCACGGACTGCCTGGCTTCGCGCTCGATGAAATCGGACAGGATCGCGGCGAGGTCGGGCCATTCACTGCAGTTGTACTTGTGATAAGCGCTCAGCTCGACCGCCTGACCCGCCCGCGCGCTCGCCAGCGCGACCCGTGCATGGGTGCCGCCGACGTCGGCCGCAACAAAGCGTGTGACCGCGTCTGGTGCGGCAACAACATGCTGGCGGCTGGCGGCTTGAACCACGTGGCTGACCTCGTCTGACGCAACCGGCCGACAGCAATCGACCGGGCAATGGATGATGAATGCGGCCTGAGTGTGCGTGCCGATGACAACGTTGTCAACAGTTTGTAATGAAACCATTCGGCACGCCATTGTGGCGACGCAGCGCAAGCCCGGCACTCTGACTCACACAAGGTGATTCAAGCGGATTTTTCGACATTATTCTTTGTGATGTGCTTGTGAATGACGGTTTTTATGGCCATCCAGCCATGCTGCCTTGCAGCAAACACCCTGATCGCAGACGGCGGCACTTGACGCCTTCGATGACAACGTTGATCCTGAAGCTCGTCTGAAGACAGCCACCCCGTCACTCCACGGAGCCCGTCATGCCCGAGCACGCCCCCGCCATCCCCGAGAAGCACGTCCTCAGCTCGATGCTGATCGTCGGTGTGCTGTTTTTCATCTTCGGCTTTGTCACCTGGCTCAATGGGCCACTGATCACCTTTGTCGAACTGGCCTTCCAGATTTCCGCCACCAGCGCATTTCTGGTCACCTCGGCCTTCTACATTTCCTATTTCGTGCTGGCCTTGCCGGCCGCGGCAATCCTGAAAAAAACCGGCATGAAACGCGGCATGGCCTTCGGCCTGTTCGTGATGGCAATCGGCGCGGTGATCTTCAGCCAGTTCGTGGTGATGCGCCTGTTTCCCGGTGCGCTGTTCGGGCTGTTCGTGATCGGCGGCGGGCTTGCCTTGCTGCAAACCGCATCCAATCCCTACGTGGCGATCCTCGGCCCGATCGACAGCGCCGCGCGCCGCATCGCCTTGATGGGCATCTGCAACAAGTTCGGCGGCATTCTGGCGCCGATCGTGATCGCCTCACTGGTGATGACCGGCATCAACGGTTTCGCTGACCAGATCCACGCCGCCGATCCGGCCGCGCGCGAAGTGCTGCTGAATGCTTTCGCCGCCAAGATCCACCTGCCATACCTGGCGATGGCAGGATTGCTGGCAGCGCTCGGCGTGTGGGTGCTGCGCTCGTCACTGCCGGAAATCCGCGCCGCCAGCGCCAATGACGAACAATCGATCGGCCACAGCGGCCGCAGCATTGCAAGCTTCCCGCACCTGTGGCTGGGCGTCGCCTGCATCTTTGCCTACGTCGGCGTCGAGGTGATGGCCGGGGATGCCATCGGTACCTACGGTCGTGGCTTCGGACTCAGCCTCGACGCCACCAAGTTCTTCACCTCGTTCACCCTCGGCGCGATGCTGGTCGGCTACATCGTCGGCATGTTGCTGATCCCGCGTTTCGTGTCGCAACAGCGCTATCTCGCCGTGTCGGCCATCCTTGCCGTGGTGCTGGTGGTCGCCGCGTACGTGACCACCGATTACACCTCGGTCTACTGCGTGGCGGCGCTCGGTTTCGCCAACGCCATGATGTGGCCGGCGATCTTTCCACTCGCCATCCACGGGCTCGGCAAACACACCGAAACCGGGTCCGCGTTTCTGGTCATGGGCATCGCCGGCGGCGCCATCATTCCGCTGTTGTTCGCCCACCTCAAACAGCACATCGATTTTCAGCTGGCGTTCCTGCTGTTGATGGCGCCGTGCTACCTGTACATCCTGTACTATGGTTTGAAGGGCCACCGCGTCGGGACCACGACCTGAAAGCCGGGCTTTTGATCCCGCACCCGCCCTGACGGGTGCGGCAGCCCGAATCGCGTCAAGGAGTTCGCGTGCCTGCCACCATCAAAGACGTCGCCGCCCGCGCCAAGGTTTCGCTGAAAACCGTGTCGCGTGTCGTCAATCACGAGCCATCCGTGCAGGCATCCACCCGCGCCAGGGTGCTGCAAGCCATTGAGGAGCTCAACTACCGCCCGGACTTGTCCGCGCGCAGCCTGCGCAGCGCCAAGGCCTACGCCATCGGCGTGGTCTACGACAACCCCAACCCGTACTACATCATCGCGGTGCAGAACGGCGCGCTGTCGGTGTGCCGCGAACGCGGCTACGGCCTGCAGATCCACCCCTGCGACTCCACCGCGCCGCGCCTCGCCGACAACCTGTGTGACCTGGTCGAGCGCTCACGGCTGGCGGGTCTGGTGCTGGCACCGCCGATGTCCGAACACGCCGCCCTGATCCGCAAACTGGCGCAGAACAAGGTGCCGTTCGTGCGCATCCTGTCCGCCGCCAAGGACCCGGATGACGGTTACGCCTGCGTCTTCATCGACGACCGCGATGCCGCCTACGACATCACCGAGCATCTGATCCAGCTTGGCCATGTCCGTATCGGTTTTCTGTGGGGCGGCAAACAACACCGCTCCAGCCCGGAGCGCTATCGCGGCTACGAAGAAGCGCTGCGCGACTACGGTATTGCGCTGGACAAGAAACTGGTGGTGGAAGGCGACTATTCCTTCGACGACGGCTTCCGCGGCGCACGCAAGCTGTTTGCGCTCAAGGATCGACCGACGGCCGTGTTCGGCTCCAACGACGAAATCGCCGCCGGCGTGCTCGCCGCTGCCCGCACTGCCGGCCTTGACGTGCCCTACGACCTGTCGATCGCCGGCTTCGAAGACAGCCCGTTCTCCAAGCAATCCTGGCCGGCGCTGACCACCGCGCGCCAGGACACCGACGAAATTGCCCGCCACGCCACCCGACTGCTGCTGGCGCAATTGCAGGAAGACGCCAGTCACGCCGGCCTGCGCAACGAAGGCTTCAGCCCCGAACTGGTGGTGCGCGGCTCCACCGCGCCACCACGCCCCCGCAAGTAGCGCGGCACGCCGATCAGCCGCGCGTCAGCAAGCCGATAGCGAGCGCACTCGAAGCCAGGATCTGACCCGGTGCCGGCGTACAGGGTGCCGCCGTCGAAGCCATCGCAGTAGCGCGTGTCGGCGACCGCTGCTGTGTCACCGCGTCGCTCCTTCGAACTCGAAAAAGAGCGCACGGCAGCCAGCGTCAACCCGCTTCACGCACCACTGCGGACATGCTCCGGAACGGTGGCCCGGCATGGAGCGGAATACGCACCAAACCGGCCAAGCGCAGGCCGGCACCGAAGATTCAGCAGCAACCCGAGCGCGTCAGCCAGCTGCCACATGCGCGCCAACGCATGGTCAGCACGGTCCTCGATTCCCTGCTTGCCGCGCAGCAGTCACACGCGCATCGAAACGGTGATGCGCCAAGGCCCGAATCGCGCGGGCCTTGGCGTCGCGGGTGATCAGAAAGTTAACCTGACCCCAAAGTTAACCTGACCCCGTTGTTGGCGAAACCGATGGAAGATGGGTTGACCGGACGCTTACGATAGGTGAGCTGTGGAGAAGGCCGCTATGGCCAACTTTTTAGCCTTGCCTCAATTCCATCCGCAACGCGACCTTGCCCGATGCCGCCTTCTCGACCGCCGCGAGCCAATCACCCCAAATTGCGGGGTCGGCGGTTTGCTCGTCTGATAGCAAACTCATACTTCCAAGCAAAGCTCCAACTTCGTCCGAACACGAAAGCTCATACCAGTTTTCCAAGAAAGCATACATGGCCGCGTACGCTTGATGTTCAGTCAGTTGTGTCATGGCTCACGGCTCAATGATGGTGGGGAACTCCGTCTTCGGCACTTTGTTCAGGCCGCCATTCTGGATCACGCCGTCCCGCGTCGAAACCCAGACTTGCGTGCCATCAGCGCGGGTTGATGCAGACCACGTATTCCCGAACCGATCAACACCGACCTTGTTGCTTGGATTGCTAGCCACATCGCTCAGAAGCTTCCGGCTTGCGGCGGTGTCTGGCAAGTGGCCAGGTGCATCGCGAAAAATATGGCCTATCTGGCTGGCGTTTTTGGGGAAGGCGGCTGCTTCCCTTTCAGCCGGCTTGATAAGCCGGCTGAACCACTTGCCGACACGCCCCAGCATGCCGAGCTTGACTGATGGCAAAACCGCCGTTTCATAAGCTATCTCGATAACGTCGCCCGTCGTACTGGCGCCGTCAGCCACCGATTTGGCTCCGTGAGCCAATTTGCTC
>DASSXP010000373.1:0-6992 GCA_035703755.1 Rhodanobacteraceae bacterium
TTGTTTTCCAGTGTGTGGAAGGCCGATTGGTTCAAGACCCTGTACCACGGCGGGCCGGCGGGCGGCGGCTATTCCACCAATGCCGACTTGCTGCGTTTCGCCAGCGCGCTGCGCGGCGGCACGCTGGTCAAGTCGGCGACCCTGGTAAAAATGTTCGATGACGAAGTGCCGGCCGGTCCCGGTGGCTATGCGGCGGGGTTTGGTGATCGCCTGTCGCACGGCCGGCACATCCGCGGCCATGCCGGCGGCATCGAGGGTACCGATGCGAACCTCGCCATCGTTTGGGAAACCGGTGCCGCCGTGGCACTCACCAGCAATCAAGGGCCGGGGCAATACTGGCTGCTGGCCGAACGCATCGCCGATCTGCTTGCCGCCGAGGGTGGCACGCCCTGACTGCCGATGCGCAACAGATCGCGCAGGTGGCACAACACAAACACAACGGAGAGAAGCATGGAAATCCTCGTACCTTTCATCGCGCTGATGGCGCCGGTGTTCATCGTCCTGATCGTGTTTCACTATCGCGGCCAGCAGACCCAGGCGCGCTACCGAATGTTGTTGAAATTGGCGGAAAAAGGCCTTGATCTGCCGCCGCAGTTGCTGGTTGAGCCAAGGCTTGCGTATTGCGAACGGCGTCGGGCCCTGGTGCTGATTGGCGGCGGTATCGGGTTGATGGCCGTGTTTCTCAGCTTGCCCGGCGAGCTTGGCAGCAGCGTCACCGGCTTGTGGGGGCTGGGTCTGTTGCCGCTGATGATCGGCCTGGGTTATCTCGCCAGCTGGTGGTTGAACCGCCGCGAACACGCGCGTGACTGATCGTGCCGCCGAAGCCCGCATCGACCAGGCCCTGGTGGTTCGCGCCCGGCTGGGCAAGGACCCGCGTGCGTTCGAGCAACTGTTGCGACGACACCAGGGCATGGTGCGTGCCCAACTGCGGCGGTTGTTGCACGGTGACGCGGCGATGGCCGATGACCTGGCGCAGGAGGTTTTCCTGCTGGCGTGGCGCAAGCTCGATCAGTTTCGCGGCGAGGCGCGCTTTTCCACCTGGCTGTATCGCATCGCCTACAGTGTTTTTTTGCAGGCTTGCCGCAAGCGCCCTGCATTGCGGGAGCGGGCGGACGAAGATGAGCTCACGCAATTGCCGGCGCCGTCGACATCGATGGATTTGCAGCTCGATCTGGCGCGTGCGGTGCAACGGCTGTCGCCTGCCGAGCAGGCCGTTGTGCTGCACTGCGCGCAGCTTGGGTTGAGCCACGACGAAGCGTCCTACGTGCTGGCGATGCCGCTGGGTACCGTGAAAACCCATGCACTGCGTGGCAAGGCGAAACTGCAAGCATGGCTGGCCGACTGGCAGGCCGTACATGAGGAACCGACAGCATGAACGACACCCAGAACGAAACCCTCGATGCCTTGTTGCAGCAACAGTTCGCTGGCCCGGTGGCCGATGACGGATTTGCCGAGCGCGTGATGCAGCGTTTGCCGCCACGTCGCCGGCGCGCCTGGCCACTTGCCGCCGGGGTGCTCGCGGGCATGGTCACGTGTGGATTGTGCTTGATGTACTCACCGGGCTTGCATGCAGGCTGGCGCGATTGGCTGCTGGGCCGTGTGTCGGTTGCGGCGCTGGTTTTGTTTGTCGTAATGGCCGGCATGTCGGCGCTGGCGGCGTGGTGGGCCATGACGGAAGCGGGTGAGGTGGGAAGCGGGTGAACCGGTGTCTTGACAGAATGATGCGTGATGCGTGATGCTTGATGCGCTAATCGGTAATCAAGGAGCGCCGATCCATGCGCACCACCCTCAAATTGGATGAAGACGTGCTGGCCGCCGCGCGCGCGTTGGCACAGCGGCAGGACAAGACCTTGGGCGAAGTCGTGTCGGAACTGGCCCGCAAAGGGTTGGCGCCAACGCAGGCGACGCCGCAGTATCGCAACGGCGTCCGGCTGATGCCGGTGCGGCCTGACGCCACGCCGATGACGCTGGAGCAGATCAACGCACTGCGCGATGAGGCCCCGTGGCCGCCGTAAGCCGCAAGGCCAAGCCGGTGATACGCGAAGCGCACGGGCGATGGTCCGATTCCGGCGTGACCTGGCTGCTGGATGTCAATGTGCTGCTGGCGCTGCTCGACCCGGTGCATGCCGATCACCACACGGCGCATGCCTGGTTCGCCATCAACAAGACCTCGTGGGCCAGTTGCAACCTGACCCAGAACGGCGCGCTGCGGATCATGTCGCACCCGCGCTACGCCAACGCGCTGGCATCGACCGCCGAGGCCGCCGAACTCTTGGCGGACCTGTGTAGTCAACCGGGCCACGTGTATTGGAGCGCCGACCTCAGCCTGCTGGATTCGCCACTCGTTGACCGCACGCGGCTGCTGGCGCACGCGCAGGTTACCGACACATGGTTGCTGGCACTGGCGGTGCGGCACGGTGGCCGTCTGGCAACCTTCGACCGGCGGTTGGTGACCAGTGCGGTGCAGGGCGGTGAGGCCGCGCGGCACCTGATCGGCTGATCAGGACGAGGATCGCAAGCGCGCTTGCAGGGCCGCGATACGCGCGGGGCGCGGGAGCTTTTTCCAGGCCATTTCCAGTCGCAACGCCTCGCCGTGGCTGGCGACCCAGACCCAACCCAGCAACTGCCGTGGCGGGTTGGCGCGGGTGAAGCGCGCTCCTTTGCCGGCTTGATGCATGGCGTAGCGGGCGACCGGGTCGCGCGCGATGCCGGTGTAGATGCGACCGTCGCTGCACTCAAGCAAGTACACGGACCAGGCGTTGGTGTCGGGCGGCGAGGTGTTGCCGCAGTGATGCATTGCCAGCGTGTCCACCCGTTTAGCCGTCGAGTTCGGCCCAGCGCGCGTAGGCGCTGTCGAGTTCAACGTGCAAGGCCGCCATGGCCGCGTTGGCGGCGACGATGGCGGCGCTGTCCTGCTTGAAGAAGTCCGGCCCATTCATGTCGGCGCCACGGCGCGCGAGCTCGGCTTCCAGTTGCTCGATTCGCGCTGGCAGGGCGTCCAGCTCGCGTTGCTCTTTGTAACCCAGCTTGCGGCGCGCTGCTGTGGGCGCGGCGGCCGGTGATGGCGTTGCGGCGGGCGCTGGTTCGGGGACAACGGATGGCCGTTGCCGCAGCCAATCGGCGTAGCCGCCGACGTACTCGCCGATGCGGCCATCACCCTCCAGCACCAGGGTGCTGGTGACCACGTTGTCGAGAAAGGCGCGGTCGTGCGACACCAGCAACAGTGTGCCGGTGTAGCCGCCGAGGAGTTCTTCCAGCAGCTCCAGTGTCTCGACGTCGAGATCGTTGGTGGGTTCGTCCATCACCAGCAGGTTGGACGGATGGGCAAACAGCCGCGCCAGCAGCAGGCGGTTGCGCTCGCCGCCCGACAGTCGCGTGATCGGTGCCCGCGCGCGTTCCGGCGTGAACAGGAAGTTTTGCATGTAACCCATGATGTGGGTGCGCTTGCCGTCGAGCTCGATGTACTCGCGCCCTTGCGCCACGTTGTCGATCGCCGTGGCTGTCTCGTCCAGTTGCGCACGATGCTGGTCGAAATAGGCAACCTCCAGGCCGCTGCCGCGCTGGATCTCACCCGTGCCGGGCACGAGTTCACCCAGCAGCAATTTGATCAAGGTGGATTTGCCGGCGCCGTTGGGGCCGATGATGCCGATGCGGTCGCCGCGCAGCACGGTGGTGGACAGTTCCCGCACCAGGGTGCGCGCGCCGTAGTGGAAGCTGATATTTTTGGCCTCCACCACCTTGCGCCCCGAGGCCTGTGCCTCGTGCAGTTGCATCTGCGCAGTGCCAAGCCGTTCGCGCCGCCCGGCGCGTTCCACCCGCAAGGCCTTCAAGGCGCGCACGCGGCCTTCGTTGCGGGTGCGGCGCGCCTTGATGCCCTGGCGTATCCACGCTTCCTCTTGTGCCAGTCGCTTGTCGAACAGCGCGTTGGCCTGGGCTTCGGCGTGCAGGCGTTCCTCGCGTCGCCGCAAGTAGTTGTCGTAGTCACCGGGCCAGTCGGTCAACTGCCCGCGGTCAATCTCGACAATGCGGGTCGCCAGCGCCTGCAGAAAGCGGCGGTCGTGGGTGACAAACACGATGGCGCCCTCGAACGCCTTGAGAAAGCCCTCCAGCCAGTCGATTGCCTCGATGTCGAGGTGGTTGGTGGGTTCGTCCAGCAGCAACACGTCGGGCTGCTGCACCAGTGCCTGGGCCAGCAGCACGCGGCGCTTCATGCCGCCGGACAGCGCGGCGAAATCGGTGGCGGCGGGCAGCTCGAGCCGGGTCAGCACGGCCTCGACGCGGCGGTCGAGGTCCCAGCCGCGGCGCGCTTCGATTGCATGCTGCACCTCGCCAAGCCCGTCGAGATCGCCGGCATCGAGCAGGTGGTGGTAGCGCGCCAGCAACTGGCCCAGCTCGCCCAAGCCCGCGGCCACCACGTCGAACACGCTGCCACTGGCGTCGGGCGGAACTTCCTGCGCCATCCGCGCCACCACCGTGCCGCCTTGCCGGCGCACCTCGCCGTCATCGGGCGTGAGCTCGCCAGCGATCAGCTTCAACAAGGTGGACTTGCCTTCGCCATTGCGACCGACAATCGAAACCCGCTCGCGCGCCGAGATCACCAGGTCGACGTGTTCGAGCAGGAGCGGGCCGCCGACGCTGAAGTCGACGCGTTGCAGTTGGATCAGGGACATTCGCCCATTGTAGCGGGCGGGCGTTCAGCCGGCCTGGGTGGCGGTTCAACAGGCCGCGCCCTGCTACAGTGCGCGTCCGATGGTCCTGCCGAGTATCCCCTGATGCGCCGTTTGATCATGTGTCTTGCCGTGCTGATTTGCAGTGCCGCCGCGGCCCGGGCGGCGGCGCCGGATTCGATCTGGTTGACGGTCGACGGCAGCGGCTATCGCCTGCTCAAGTCGATCCAGCCCGATGTGCGTGCGCTGGCGATTCGGCGTTCGCCGCTGTCACCCGGTCGCGTGCTGGACGTGGACGCCGACACGCGCTACGTGGTTGCGGCCAGTCGGCAACTGCGCGACCGGCTTGCGCAGGCGGTGCACCAGCAGCGCGGGCATTGCGGCGGTTTCATGGCCTTCGATGACGAGCGCAGCGCGTTGACGGCGCTCAATCCGGTGCCGCTCGCCGTGGTGCCGACGCGGCCGGACTACAGCATCACCGAGCAGGCGCGGGTGCTGCCCTTGCTGGGCGAGGTGTCCGCCAGCCGTATCGGCAGCGATATCCAGAGCTTGTCGGCATTCCACAACCGTTACTACGACGCCAGCTACGGCGCCGACGCGGCGGACGCGGTGTTCAACCAGTGGCAGAGCCTTGCCGCTGGCCGCAGCGACATTCATGTCGAAAAAGTGTTTCGCAGCAGTAACGGTGTGCCGCTGGATTTGATGCCGTCGGTGCGCCTGACGATTGATGGCAGTTTGCTGCCGCAGCAGCGGCTGGTGCTTGGCGCGCATCTCGATTCCATCAACCACCGGGACCGCGATGGCTTGCCGGTTGCCGCGGCGCGCGCGCCCGGCGCCGACGACAATGCCTCCGGTGTCGCCAGCCTCACCGAGGTGTTGCGGGTGCTGCTGGCGCACGACTTCCACCCGCACCGGCAGCTTGAGTTCATCGCCTACTCGGGCGAGGAAGTGGGCTTGCTTGGGTCCCACTTCATTGCCGCCGACTACGCCTCGCGGCAACTGGATGTGGTCGGTGTGTTGCAGCTCGACATGACCGACTACCAAGGCTCGGCGGCCGATATCGTGTTGATCGATGACTATACCGATGCGACCCAGAACGCGTTTCTCGCCAGTCTGGCGACGACGTATCTGCCGCATCTGCTGGTGGCGCACAGCCAGTGCGGTTATGCCTGTTCGGACCATTTCGCGTGGAACCAGCGCGGTTACGCGGCGTCGTTCCCGTTCGAGGCGAAGATGGGCGAGGACAATCCCGAAATCCATTCCAGCCGGGATACGTGGGCTACGCTCGGCAACCAGGCGACGCATGCGCAAAAATTCAGCCGCTTGGCGCTGGCCTGGATGGTAGAGCTGTCGGCCGATGCCGACGATGTAATTTTTGCCAACGGCCTGGAAACGGTGTCCGCCACGCTGGCGGTACGTCCGCGCCGTTGAGTCGGGCGTCAGACGTCTGCCGGCGGCAATGCCGCGTAGGCCTTGGCGATGCGTGCCGCCAGATGGGCATTGTTGCGCACCAGTGCGAGATTGGCGCGCAGGCTGGCGCCAGCGGTCAGTTCGACGATGTGGGCCAGCAGATACGGCGTGGTGTCTTTGCCGTGGATGCCCTTGACGCGCATGTCCGCGATCGCCTGCTCGATGATCGCGTTGATGGTGTCAGCCGGGATTTCGTCGGCGGCGGGGATCGGGTTGGCGACATTGATGCCGGCCTTGATGCCGAGCTGCCATTGCGTGTGCATCAAGCGGGCAACCTGTTCTGGCGTGTCGGCGCGCATCGGCACCAGATGGCCACTGCTGCGGGAGAAAAACGCCGGAAACTCGTCGCTGCCGTAACCCACCACCGGCACGCTCAAGGTCTCCAGCTTTTCCAGCGTCAGGCCGATGTCGAGGATCGACTTGACGCCGGCCGAGACCACCGCCACCGGTGTACGCGATAACTCGGTGAGGTCGGCCGAGACATCAAAGCTGGTTGCGGCGCCGCGGTGCACGCCGCCGAGGCCGCCGGTGGCAAACACGCGGATGCCGGCCAGGTGCGCCAGGCGCATGGTCGCCGCCACCGTGGTGGCGCCGTGCCCGCCTTGCGCCATCACCCACGGCAGATCGCGCACGCTGGCCTTGCTGACGGCCTTGCTGGTGGCGAGGGTCTCCAGTTGCGATTCGTCGAGGCCGATGCACGGCTGCCCGTCCAGCACCGCGATGGTGGCCGGTGTCGCACCGTGACCACGAATGATGGCCTCGACCTCGCGCGCCATCGCCACGTTCTCGGGATACGGCATGCCGTGGCTGATGATGGTGCTTTCGAGCGCCACCACGGGTTGCCGGTCACGCAGC
>DASSXP010000329.1:0-11279 GCA_035703755.1 Rhodanobacteraceae bacterium
CGGCGCGGTGGGCGCTGGCGATGACGTGGGCGACCAGCCGCAGCAGCGGCGGCTGCAGCGGGTCGTAGAGTTGTTCCAGCGCGTCGTGGTTGCGGTCCACCGCGAGCACGTACTGGGCGAGGTCGTTGGTGCCGATGGCGAGGAAGTCGGCGACATCCAGCAGGTGACGCACGCCGATGGCGGCGGCCGGGACTTCGATCATGGCGCCGACGTCGACGCGATCGGGCACGGCGTGGCCTTCCTTGCGCAGGTCGCGTGCGCACAGGTCGATGAGGGTACGCACGGCATGGAGTTCGTCGGCGACGGTGACCATCGGCACCAGAACCCGCACCGGGCCGTAGCTGGCCGCGCGCAGAATGGCGCGCAACTGGGTGGCGAACACGGCCGGACGGCGCAGCGACAGGCGCACGCCACGCACGCCCAGCGCCGGGTTGTCCTCGGACGGGATGCTGACGCCGGCGCGGTCGGCCTTGTCGGCACCGAGGTCGAGCGTGCGAATGGTCACCGGCAGCCCGGCCATGCCGAGTACCAGCGTGCGGTAGGCCTCGAACTGTTCGTCCTCGCTTGGCGTGCGTTCGCGTTGCAGGAACAGGAACTCGGTGCGGTACAGGCCGATGCCGATCGCGCCCAGCATGCGCGAGCGCACCACGTCTGTGCTTTGCTCGGCGTTGGCGAGGATGGCGATGTCGCTGCCGTCGGCGGTGCGGTTGGGTTCGGCCGCCAGCGCGGCAAGGCGGCGACCTTCGGCGGCGGCGTCGCGTTGCCAGTTGCGGTAGGCGGCGAAGTCTTGTGCGGTGGGGTGGATGATGGCTTCGCCGCGCTCGCCGTCGAGCAGGATCAAGTCCTCGTCGTGAATTTCCGCCAGCGCCGATTGCGCGCCGACCAGCATTGGCAGGCGCAGGCTGCGGGCGAGGATGGCGCTGTGCGAGTAGCTGCTGCCGCCGGTGGTGATGGCGCCGAGCAGGCCGTGGCCGGTGAGGTGGGCGAGTTCGGCCGGGGCGATAGTGTCGGAGACGAGGATTTCGCCGACGCGCGCGGCCAGTTTGCGTTCTTCGCGGCTGGTCTGGCGGGCCAGCGCCGCCTGCACGCGGGCGATGACCTGCTCGATGTCCTCGCGCCGCGCGCGCAGGTACGGGTCTTCCATGGCGTCGAAGGCGGCCACCAAGCGGTCGCGCTGGATGCCCAGTGCGTGGCTGGCACGGTGCTGGTCACGGCGGATCGACTGGTGCAGCGAGCGGATCAGCTCGGGGTCGTCCAGCAGCAGCTTGTGAGCGTCGATGAACTCGCCGATGTCGCGGGTGAGCGCACCGTGCAGTTTTTCCCTGAGTTCGACCAGCTCGTTGCGGGCGCTGCTGAGGGCGCTGTCGAGGCGCTCGATTTCGCTGTCGATCTGGGATTCGGGCAGTGGGCTTTTGTCGACGCTGAGTTGGCCGGGCTGCACCAGGCGCGCGCGGCCCAGCGCCATGCCGCGCGCCGCCGCCAACCCGGACAGCACCCGCCGCATCAGCCGCCCTCGTCGAAATTGCGCGCGAACAGCTCGGCGGCGCTGTCGATGGCGGTGGCCTCGTCGGGGCCGTCGGCGCGCAGGGTGATGCGGCTGCCCATGCCGGCCGCCAGCATCATCACGCCCATGATGCTTTTGGCGTTCACTTCGCGGCCGTTGGAAATCAGCCAGACTTCGCATTGCAAGCGTTGCAGTGCTTGCACCAGTTTGGCCGAGGCGCGTGCGTGCAAGCCGAGGCGGTTGGTGACGGTGATGTCGCGTTCGATCATGTCGGCTTATCCCTTGTCGACGAAAATGCCGCTGCGGCCGCCGCTGGCGGCCACTTCGGCGAGTTCTTCCAGCGGACGGTCGGCGTAGTTCAGCACCCGCAGCAGCATCGGCAGGTTCAGGCCGGGCACGCAGCGCTGGTGGACGCCGAGTTCGTCCATGCGGCGGGCGATGTTGCACGGGGTGGCGCCGAACACGTCGGTCAATACCAGCACGCCGTCGCCGTGGTCGAGCGCGCGGGCGTGGCGGGCGCCTTGCCGCAGCATGTCGGTCGGGTCGCTGTCGGCCGGCACTTCCACCGTGTCGAGTGGCAGCGGCAGTTTGCCGAGTACGTGCCGGGCGGCCTTGACCAGCGCCGGGCCAATGGCTTCGTGGGTCATGAGCAGGATGCCGACGGCCATGTCATTCCAGCTCGCGGTGGAAGCTCAGCACCTGCTGGCGCTGGTCGCGGAAGCGTTCGGCCAGGCGCTCGGCCAGATACACCGAGCGATGGCGGCCGCCGGTGCAGCCGACACCGATGGTCAGGTAGCTGCGATCTTCGGTTTCAAAACGCGGCAGCCAGGTGCCGAGAAAAGCGGCGATCTCGTCCTCGAACTGCTGCACCACCGGTTGCGCGGCGAGGTAGTCGCGCACTGCCTGATCCTTGCCGGACAGGGGTCGCAGGCGCGGGTCCCAGTGCGGGTTGGGCAGGCAGCGGGCGTCGAACACGAAGTCGGCGTCGAGCGGTACGCCGCGGCGGTAGGCGAAGGATTCGAATAGCAGCGTGGTGGCGCCGCGGTCGCTGCCGATTTCGGTGGCGATCAGGCGCCGCAACTGGTGCACGTTCAAATCGCTGGTGTCGATGATGCGTTCGGCGATCGCGGCCAGTGGGCGCAGCAACTGGCGTTCGCGCACGATGGCATCCGGCAGCGACAGGCCTTCGGCGGTGAGCGGGTGGCGGCGGCGGGTGTCGGAATAGCGCTTGATCAGCACCTCGTCGCGGCTGTCCAGAAACAGCAGTTGCACCTCGACCTTGTCGGCTGCCAGTTGCGACAGCACGGTGGGCATGCGCTGCAAGTCGTCGGCGCGGTTGCGGATATCGACGCCGACCGCAATCGGCGCATGGTGGCCGTGCTCGCCACGGGTGGCGGCGCGCACCAGCGAGGGGATCAGCGCCGCCGGCAGATTGTCGACGCAGTAGTAGTCGAGGTCTTCCAGCGCGCGCAGGGCCACCGTCTTGCCGCCGCCGGACATGCCGGTCAGGACCAGCAGGCGGGTGTCGGCGTAGCGTGCGGGTTGCGTGTTCATGGGATTCACCACGGCGATACGTGGCGCAACTGGTGCGCTTGACGGTCGATGAAAATCTGTGCCGGATCGATGCCCTTGCTTTTGAGCATGTGGCTGCGCACGGCGGCTTCGGCCAGCACCGCGAGGTTGCGGCCGGGGGCCACCGGAATCGTCAGCATCGGCACCTCGACTTCCAGCACGCGGCGGTAGCCGACATCGCCGGTGAGGCGGGTCATGGCGTCTACTTGTTCGCCTTCGCGCATCGGCTCCAGGTGGATGATGAGGCGCAGGTATTTGCTCATTTTTACCGCAGTGTGGCCGAACATGTGGCGCGCGTTGAGCACGCCCAAGCCACGCACTTCGAGCAGGTCTTGCAGGATGTCCGGGCAGCGGCCGTCGATCACGTCGGGGGCGATCTGGGTGAATTCGGGCGCGTCGTCGGCGACCAGCCGGTGGCCGCGGGTGATGAGTTCGAGCGCGAGCTCGCTTTTGCCGGTGCCGGCGGCGCCGGTGATCAGCACGCCGATCGAGTAGATTTCCAGAAACACGCCGTGCAGGGTGACCTGCCGCGCCAGCGCGCGAGCCAGGTGGTATTGCAGATAGGTCAGCAGTTCATGGCCACGCTTGCTGCTGATCCACAATGGCGTGCCCGATTCCTCGGCGGCCTCGCGCAGGTCCGATGGCACCACCTGGTCACGCGTGATCAAGATCGCGGTGGGGCTCTGCGCCATGATCTTCTGCACCGTTTCCCAGCGCAGGCGCGAGTCGAGTGCGTCCAGCCAGGACAATTCCTCGCTGCCGATGATCTGCACCTTGTTGGGATAGATGATGTTGAGGTAACCGACCAGCGACGGGCGCCGCGCCTGCACCGCGCCGGGTTCGATCAGGCGCGTTTCGCCGCGCATGCCGGCACTCCAGCGCAGGCCGAGGCGCTCGGTGAGTTGGTCGAAAAGCTGGCGGGCGGTCAGTCGTTCCACAGCATGGCGCAGGCAAGGTGACGAGCCCCATTGTATGTGCAAGCCACCACGTTCTGTCATCCGGTGCGGCGCGCGGTGGTGTCGCGGATGCCCCTGTTGCGGCGCGCCGTGGATCCCGGATATCGCTGTGCGATTCCGGGATGACGAGCCACCGTCTTTGCGGCGATCAGGCGGCGGCCTGAGCGCTGATGCGCGGGCCTTCGGTGAGGGCTTTGCGCACCTGCTCCACGATCAGGTCGACTTCCTTGCTGGTGACGTGGAAATGCGGGGTGAAGCGCAAGGAGTTGACGCCACCGTGGATCACGCCGAGACCGCGCTCGCGCAGGTATTCCTCGGTCGAGCCGGCGCCATAGCACTTGTACTGTGGCGCCAGTTCGCAGGAGAACAGCAGGCCGGTGCCCTGCACCTTGGTGATGTAGCCCGGCAACTCGTCCTTGAGACGGTTGAACTTGTCGAGGAACTCCTGGCCGCGCTCGCGGATGTTGGCGCGCACTGCCGGGGTGATCGCGGCCAGTGTGGCGCAGGCGACATCCAGTGCGCGCGGGTTGGTGGTCATGGTGTTGCCGTAGATGCCCTTGCGGTACATGTCCGCCGTGGCCTCGCTGACCGCCAGCACCGACAGCGGGTACTGGCCGGCGTTGAGCGCCTTGGAGTAGGTTTCCATATCCGGTGCGTCGAGCGTTTCAAAGCCGGGGTAGTCCACCACCGACAACACGCCGTGGGCGCGCAGGCCGGCCTGGATCGAGTCGACCAGGAACAGGCTGCCGTGGGCGCGGGTCAGTTCACGCGCGGCGGCGTAGAACGCCGGCGTGACGGCGCGGCCGGGGTCACCTTCGCCCATCACGGGTTCGAGGAACATCGCTTCGATGAACCAGCCCTGCTTGTCGGCTTCGGCAAACGCCGCCTTGAGCTGCTCGACGTTGTAGGGTTCAACCGTGATCAGGCTGTCTTCGTGGCGGAAGCTGGCGAGGTTTTGCTGATAGGCCTTGCGACTGGAATCGGAATACAGCGCCGGGCGCTCGGTGCGGCCATGGAAGGCGCCCTTGACCGCCAGGCGCTTGATCGCGCGGCCGGCGTGGCGGCCACCCACGTCGGTCATCGCTTTGGCATGGGCATCGGCGATGCGCGCGGCCAGCGTCACCGACTCGGAGCCGGAGTTGAGGCACAGGAAACGCGCGTACGGATTGCCGCCGCGGTTCTGGCCGATCTCGGCGTTGAGCGCGCGGGTCATGCGCAACTGCGCAACGCTGGGTGTCATCACGTTGGCCATCGCCTGCGGCGCCGCCATTGCGGCCGCCACGCCCGGATGGTTGTGGCCGAGGCCGAGCATGCCGTAGCCGCCGTTGTCGTGCAGCACCGCACCCTTCAGGGTGACGATCCACGGGCCGCGCGCCGCCGCCGGCAGGTAGGGGTTGATGGCGTCGTCCGGATAGAAGTTGACGTAGCCGGCCTGGGACTGATGAATCTGCTCGGCTTCGTCGAGCTTGAGGAAGGAGTCCAGTTCCGTGCGCAGCTGGCGATGACGAGCCAGCGCTTCCTCGATGGCCAGGCGCAACGCGGGGTCGTCGACGAAGCGCTCGATGACGGCATCGTCGACGCCGGTGGTGCGCGGCTTGCCGCCGTAATTGCGAAGCTCATCAAGCATCTGGATCGGGTTCATGGTGGTCTCCTGCAGGCGTCGATTCGTGTGCGCGAATGGCGCTAAGTATCTATGAAACAAGGGAATTATCTTTCCAGCATAGCACGCTGCCCGGCCCGGCGTAACCCCCGGCCTGCGCATGCCCGGCGGCCACGGTGACGCCTGTCACCCGCGATCAGTGATGGCGGCCAATGGCGCGACATGGCGTGATTCGGCAGCATGCCGGCATTGGCAATCCGATCAGGGCCTTGCACATGCATACCAATTTCCCTTCCGGCGTGGTCGCGGCATTGCGCGGCGTCACGTATCGCTACGGCAAAGTGACGGCACTCGCCGGGGTCGACCTCAGCCTGCGCGCGGGCGAGTTGCTGGCATTGCTGGGCCCCAATGGCGCCGGCAAGAGCACCAGCGTGGCCTTGCTGTTGGGTCTGGTTCGGCCTGCCTCGGGCGCGGTCGAGTTGCTGGGGCGTGATCCGCAACAGATCGAGGCACGGCGGCATATCGGCGTGATGCTGCAAACCACCAATCTGCCGCAGACCCTGCGCGTGGGCGAGCTGCTGCGCCTCGCCGCCAGCTACTACCCCGATCCGCGGCCGCTGGCGGAGACCGCCGAGCTGGCCGGCATCGCCGATTTGCTCGGCCGCTACTACGGCAAATTGTCCGGCGGCCAGCAACGGCGGGTGCAATTCGCGTTGGCCGTGTGCGGTCGACCACGGGTGCTGTTTCTGGATGAGCCAACCGTCGGCATGGATATCGAGGCACGGCAGAGGTTGTGGGCGGCGATACGCCGACTGGTGGCCGAGGGCGCGGCGGTGGTGTTGACGACTCATTACCTGGAGGAAGCCGAAACGCTGGCGCAACGGGTGGTGGTGATGGGCAAGGGCCGCGTACTGAGTGAAGGCAGCGTCGATCAGCTGCGCGCGCGGGTAGCGCTGACACGCGTGCGCTGCCTCAGTGATCTCGACGCGGTTGCGGTGGCGGCCTGGCCGGGCGTGCAGGGCGCCAGCCGCGAAGACGGGCGGCTCACCATCGTCACCGCCAGCGCCGAGAACGTCCTGCGACGCCTGCTCGATCAGGATCAGTCGCTGGCCGAACTGGAAGTACGCCGCGCCGGCCTCGCCGAAGCGTTCACCGAATTGACCCGCGACGAGACCGTCGCCGAGCCGGAGGCCGCCTGATGAACACTCTCGCCACGACATTGTCACCGGCGTCTTCCATGAGCACCCGTCGCGTGCTCGGCGCCTACCTCGCCGAGGCGCGCAGCGAATGCCTGCGTTATCTGCGCATGCCGAGCTTCATGTTGCCGGTATTGCTGTTTCCGGCGCTGTTCTATCTGGTGTTCGGCATTCTGATGAACCGCGCGACCGGGACGGGCGCGGCGCACTATCTGCTGGCCAGTTATGCGGTGTTCGGCGTGATGAGCCCGGGCTTGTTCGGCTTCGGGGTGTCGCTGTCGCTGGAACGCGACGGCGGTTTGCTGACCTTGAAACGCGCCCTGCCAATGCCGCCCGGCGCCTACCTCGTCGGCAAGATGCTGATGGCCATGTTGACCGCCGCCATCGTGGTCTGCCTGCTGCTGGGAATGGGCTTGCTGCTGGCCCACCTGCCACTGACGCCGGGTCAGGCGGTGGCTTTGCTGCTGACCGGCGTGCTCGGCGTGTTGCCGTTCTGCGCGCTCGGCATGTGGGTGGGCATGCTGGTCAAGGGGCAGGGCGCGCCCGGTTTGTTGCAATTGGTGTACCTGCCGATGGCGTTCCTGTCCGGCTTGTGGTTTCCGTTGCCGATGCTGCCACACGCCTTGCAGTCGATCGCGCCGCTGTGGCCGAGCTATCACCTCGACCGCATCGCCATGGCGGCGATTGCGGTACAGCCGGCGGCGGTGTGGGGCCATGTGGCGGTGTTGGCCGGCTTCACCGTGGTGTTTTTCGCCCTCGCCATGCGGCGGCTGCGCCGCAACGGCTGAACGGGCTTGGGGTAGCATGCCGTCATGAGCCAATCCGCCACCGCCTCCCGTATTCCCGCGTACTTGCTCCCGGCGCCGGATTCGCTGTGGGCGCAGATGCAACGCAGCAGCGGCAATCCCAAGCTGCACTTGTTCAATTTTCTGTGGTCCCTGTGGATTTTTGCGACCTTGTTCTTCACCGAGGTCGAGTCGTCGTTCTGGTGGACGGTCGGCTTGGGCTATCCGCTGTTTGTGGCCCTGTTCTGGCTGGTGCATGTGCGGCCGTTCGCCGAGATGCGATTGTGGGCTGGCCTGATGGCCTCGCTGGCCTTGCTGACCATGCTGTGGAACCCGGCGGGTTGGACCTACGCCGTGTTCGGCTGCGTGTATTCGGGCATGGCCAGTTGCAAGAACCCGCGGCTCGGCATCCTGCGCATCGGCATGATCGTGTCGATGATGGCGTCACTGGCATGGTGGCTCGACTGGCCGTGGTTCGTGATCTTGATGTCGATCTGCGTGTGCCTCAGCAGCGGCTTGGGTGCGATGTTCGGCTACATGAGTCAACTGCGCAATCTGGAACTGCGCCACAGCCACGAGGAAGTGCGCCGGTTGGCCGCCGCCACCGAGCGCGAGCGCATCGGCCGCGACCTGCACGATTTGCTCGGCCACACCTTGTCGCTGATCACCCTGAAGCTGGAATTGTCCAGGCGGCTGTTCGACCGCGACCCGGAAGCGTCACGGCGCGAATTGATCGAGGCCGAGCATGAGGCACGCAAGGCGCTGGCCGAAGTGCGTGCGGCGGTGACCGGCATCCGCGCCACCGATTTGGCGGCCGAGCTGGCCTCGGCACGGTTGATGCTGCAATCCTCCGGCGTGGTATTGGAATGCAGCGGAGCAGCCCCCGACTTGCCGCCCGAAATCGAGCGTGACCTGTCGCTGCTGCTGCGCGAGGCCTGTACCAACGTGGTGCGCCATGCGCGGGCAACGCGGGTGCAACTCACGATACGCGTCGAGGCCGGCAACGTGCATCTGCGGATCAGCGACAACGGGCGTGGTGGCGTAGTGGCCGGCGGCAATGGCCTGACCGGCATGCGTGAGCGGGTGCGCGCGCTCGGCGGCGTGCTGCGCATCGATTCCCCGCGCGGTAGCGGCACCACGCTGGAAGTGCTGGCGCCGCTGAAGCCGCCGCGCGAAATCTACCGTGACGAAACCGCCGCGGGGCCCGCCGTTGATGGCACCGCGCGCGCTTTCGATGCGTCGCGGCTGACGGAGCGACCGGCATGATCCGCGTCTTGCTGGCCGAAGACCAGGCGATGGTGCTGGGCGCCTTGTCGGCCTTGTTGAACCTGGAGCCCGACATCGAGGTGCTGGCGTCAGCGGCGGATGGCGAAATCGCCTGGCGCGAGGTGCAGCGACTGAAACCCGATGTGCTGGTCACCGACATCGAGATGCCGGGCCTGACCGGGCTGGAGCTCGCGCAGCGGGTGAAACGCCACGAGCTGCCGTGCAAGGTGGTCATCGTCACCACCTTTGCGCGCCCCGGTTTCCTGCGCCGTGCATTGGATGCCGGCGTGGTCGGCTACCTGCTGAAAGACGCGCCGGCCGAAAATCTGGCCGAAGCCCTGCGCACCGTGCACCGCGGTGGCCGCGCCATCGACCCGCAACTGGCACTGGAAGCCTGGTCCGACGCCGATCCGCTCAACGACCGCGAGCGGCAGGTGCTGCGGCTGGCCGGCGAGGGCAAGTCCGCCGGCGAAATCGCCACCCAGCTCAACCTGTCGCACGGCACCGTGCGCAACTACCTGTCCGAGGCCATCGGCAAGCTCGGCGTCGGTAACCGCATCGAGGCGTTCCGGCTGGCGCGGCAGAAAGGCTGGCTGTAGTCGGGCGCGGTGCGCTGGTGCCGGGTGGGCCAGCTTGCTGACCGGGAGTCAGGCGTCGCCAAATTCGGCATTGCGCCGGATACGCTCGCGTTCGGTGACTGGCAGCGCCGGGTTGTCCAGCAAGGAGAGGCAAAGCTGCCGGCTTTCCGCACGGTGGCCGCAGTAATACGCCGAAACCGCCTGTTCGTCGCGGGCGCGCCACAGATAAACGCTGCGGTCGACAAACAACAAATCGTCGGGCAATGGCAATTCCGCCGCCGCTCGCGCACAGGCATGAGCGCTGGCATGACGTTGCATCAGACGCAGATAACGGGCCAGCTCGCACATGGGTTCGGCGCGAGTGGGGCGCAGGTCGAAGGCGTGCAGCCAGGCGTCAATGACCTCGGCGGCGGGTGCGTGTTGTTGTTCCAGCAAGGCGCCAACCTGAAACGCGGCATACCAACGTTCTTCGGCCCAGCCGCCCATCACCATGCGGTGACGATAGGCTTCGAGCGCGGCCGCCGTTTCGCCGGCATCGCGCAGGCTTTGTGCAAGGTAAAACGCATAGCGGGCGTTGTCCGGTTCGGCGCGCAGCGCTTTGCGCAATACGGCGGCATCGTCCAGATATTTCTCGCGTTGTGGGCGTTGGCTGCGTGCCCCGTCGGGAAAGCTGCGCACGCGCAGACCGGCGAGCCGGCCAATTGCGGGTTGCGGGTCGAGCGCCGGGTACTCGTGCAACACGCCGCGCCAGCGCCAGCCCGCATCCAGGCGCAACAACTTGGCGGAGGCGAAGGCGAAATCGCCGTACCCCATTATCTGGTCGAGATAGTAGGCGGCGGCGTCGAGGGTCGGGGGAGCGGCGATGCCGGGGTCGATTTCCAGTATTTCGTCAGCATCGATGATCAGCGCGTAGTCGGCTTGCCCACGGGCCAGTTCGAGCGCCTGGTTGCGGTTGCTTGCGAAGTCGACCCAGGGACGTTCCAGCAAATGCCCCGGCAAATCGGCGAGACACTCGCGCACCATGTCCTGGGTGCCGTCGACGGAGCCGGTGTCGACGATTGCCCAGGAGGTGATTGCCGGGCGCACCGAGGCGAGGCAGCGGGCAATCACCGCCGCCTCGTTGCGGACGATCATCGACAGGCAGACCTGGCCGGCAAATGGCAGGCTGGGCATGTTGGTCCCGATCCGGGAGCAGGCGATGGGTCGGCGCTTACATCGTGACGCCGACGGCAACCGCGACCGGTAGCGTATTGATCAGGGAGATCCCGCTGCCCGTGGTCTGGATCACCCACGCCGCTTCGCCGCCTGACGGATAGGGTATCGACAGGCCAGTGACGGAGCAGCTTGCGGTGGTGCCGATGGACAGTACCCCGGTGAAGGATGGTGCAAAGGTACAGGCCGTGCCGGGGACCGGGGTCAATGGGCTGCTTGCGATATTGGGTGACATGTACAGTTGCGCGGTCACGGTCAGGGTTGAGCCAATCAGCGACAAGGTCTGTTTTGTGTACAAGTGGGCCTGGATCGCGGTGATCGTGCCGTCATTCGGCAATATCTGCGCAATGCTGTTGGGTTGCATCGTCAGCGCGCCGCCCGGCAAGGTGGATTGGTACGCCGAAGCGACATGCCCGGACAGTGGCAGCACGGCGATGTTGCCCGACAATCCGCCGGCCATAGTGGTCATGGTTGCGTTGTCGGCGCTGGCAAGGAACGTGGTGCTCGCGGCACCCGTCGCTCCGGTCATGCCGGTGGCACCCGTTGCGCCAGTGGGTCCGGTCATGCCGGTGGCACCCGTTGCGCCAGTGGGTCCGGTCATGCCGGTGGC
>DASSXP010000002.1:0-8927 GCA_035703755.1 Rhodanobacteraceae bacterium
GATGAACGGCATCGTCGGCATCAAGCCGACACTGGGTCTGGTCAGCCGCGCCGGCATCATCCCGATCAGCCACAATCAGGACACCGCCGGGCCGATGGCGCGCAGCGTGGCCGATGCGGCGGCGGTACTCAGTGTGATCGCCGGCAGCGACCCGCGCGACCCCGCCACCGCCGAGGCCGACCAGCACGCCACCGACTACACCCGCTTTCTCGATGCGCACGGGCTGCAAGGCAAACGCATCGGCGTAGTGCGCCAGCTGGCCGGCGCCGAACCCAATGCCGATCGCGTTCTGGCGCACTCGATCGCGGCCCTCAAAGCGGCCGGAGCGGTGATCGTCGATCCGGTCGAACTGCCCCACCTGAAGGAATTGGGAGCACTGGAGATTCCCCTGCTGTTGCATGACTTCAAGCAGGATATCGCCAGCTACCTGGCGACCCGACCCAAGCTCGGCATGACCTCTCTCGCCGACCTGATCGCCTTCAACACCACGCATGCGGCGGAGGAGATGCCCTGGTTCGGGCAGGAGCTGTTTCTCGCCGCCGAAGCCAGCGGACACATGACCGAGCCGATGTATCTGGACCAGCTTCACAAAGCGAAACGCCTGGCCGGCCCGGAGGGTATCGACGCCGCTCTCGCCGCACACCACCTCGATGCCCTGCTGGCGCCATCCTGGGGACCCGCCTTTGTCACCGATCCGGTGCTCGGCGATCACATCGTCAGTGGCGACCCAACCGTCGGCGGTGCATCCCAACCGGCCGCCGTTGCCGGCTATCCGTCCATTGCCTTGCCCGCCGGTTTCGCCCATGGCTTGCCGGTAGGCATCGTGCTGTTCGGCGCCAAGTGGAGCGAACCCGACCTGATCGCGATGGGTTACGCCTTCGAGCAACAGGTCAAGGCCTTCCGGGCGCCGCGCTTTTTGCCGACGGCGCCCGCCAGCGACCCAGCCACCGATCACGTTGGCGTGACCGCCCCCAGTGCCGCCAGCAGCGCCAGCACACCGCCTGCCGCAGCCACCGTGGCGGCACCCGCCAGCAGCGCCAGCATCGCGCCATCACCAACGGGGTGACAACGCACGCGCCCACGCGTCGCCGCGCAAGCCGGGCTGGCGTCTATCAGGCGCCCTGTGCGCGGGACTTGCGCACGATCTGCATCGCCAGCTCCAGCGACTGCTCGTAGTTGAGTCGCGGATCCACGCTGGTTTTGTAGGCACGGTGCAGGTCGGCTTCGATCAATTCGCGGGCGCCACCCAGACACTCGGTGACATCCTCGCCAGTCAGCTCCAGATGCACGCCACCCAAGCGCGTGCCGGCCGCCGCATGCAGATCGAACGCCTGGGTCAACTCGGCGCTGATGTTGGCAAAGCGCCGCGTCTTGTAGCCGTTGTTGGTGCTCTCGGTATTGCCGTGCATGGGATCGCACACCCACAACACGCGCCGGCCTTCGCGTTTGACCGCCCGCAGCAGCGGCGGCAGCTTGTCGGCGATTCCGTTGGCACCCATGCGGTGAATCAGGGTCAACCGACCGGGCTCGTCCTCGGGGTTCAGCACATCGATCAGCCGCAGCAGCTCATCGGCTTTGACCGACGGCCCGATCTTGACCGCTACCGGATTGCGGATGCCACGAAAATACTCCACATGCGCACCATCCAGCGCCGCCGTGCGCATGCCGATCCACGGGAAATGCGTGCCGAGGTTGAACCAGCCCCATTGCCGCGGCACGCTGCGCGTCTGCGCTTGCTCGTAGTGCAGCAACAAAGCCTCGTGCGAGGTGTAGAAATCCACCTTGGAGAAACCGCTGATGGAGCCGGCCAGCGTCTCCATGAAGCGTAACGAATCGCTGATCGCCACCACCATCTGACGATACTCGACCGCCAGCGGCGAGCGCTCGACCCAAGCCAGGTCCCAGTACTCCGGGTGATGCAAATCGGCAAAGCCGCCGTCGATCAGGGCGCGCACGAAATTCATCGTCATCGCCGAATGCGAATGCGCGCGCAGCAAGCGCTGCGGATCGGCGCGGCGCGCTGCGGCATTGAACTCCGGGCTGTTGACGATATCGCCACGGTAGCTCGGCAAACTCATGCCGTCGCGGCTCTCAAGATCGGCAGAGCGTGGCTTGGCATACTGGCCGGCGAAGCGGCCGACCCGCAGCACCGGCATCTGCAAGCCATGCACCAGCACCAGACTCATTTGCAGCAACACCTTGAGCCGGTTGGTGATGACCGGATTGGTGCAATCGGCAAAGCTCTCGGCGCAATCACCGCCTTGCAGCAGAAAGCGTTTGCCCTCCTGGGCATCGGCCAGCTGCTGCTTGAGCGACAACACTTCCCACGAGGTGACCAGGGGCGGCAACTGCGAGAGCTTGTCCAGTGTCGCAGCGAGTTCCACGGCATCGTCATAGCTCGGTTGCTGGCTGGCAGCCCGCTGCTGCCAGCTGTCCGGGGCCCAGTTCGCGGCCTCACTCACCGCCTGCATCGCGGGCTCCGTCATCGCAGCAGGCCGGCAGGCAAGGCCTTGCGCGCAAACCACAAACCCCAGCCGATCAGGATGACGTAAGCGATCAAGGCCCACGCGGGCATGGCGAGCCCCAGGAAACTCCAATTGACCGCTGCGCATTCACCGGAGCCGGTAAACACCATCTTGATCGTCTGCATCAACGGAAAGGCATCCAGCATGTAGGACAGCCCGGGGCCGCACGAGGGCACTTGATCCGGCGGCAGGGATTGCAGCCACAGGTGACGCCAGGAGATGCCGATGCCGACAATGCCGGCGATGCTCACCAGGGCCGCATACACCCAGCGCCCGGCGCGCCGCGGCGCGTGCAAACCTCCCACGAGAAAAATCGCCCCCATGGCAATGAACACCACGCGTTGCAGGATGCACAACGGACAGGGTTCGATATGCTGGACGTACTGCACGAACAGCGCATAGGCAATCAACGCGGCACAGCCCACAAAGCCGAGCAAGTAGGCGGCACGCATGGAAAGAAAGGCAGAGCGAGGCATCGTTTCAACACTATGGTCAGGTGGACAGGAGACATTAGCGCGTCCGGGCCGCAATGTCAGCAAGCCGCGCTTATGACTTTTGGCCATCCGCGCGGCTTTCGTCACTGCGCCCGGCGGCGCGCCTTGCAAAAATCACTCTCGACCAGAAATGACAAACCCCGGCAGGTTGCCCGGCCGGGGTTTGCGAACATCCCAAAACGTGCCGCTTACTCGGCGCTGGCCGCCTGCGGGCGATCCACCAGCTCAACGTAAGCCATCGGCGCATTGTCGCCGACGCGGTTACCGCACTTCAGAATCCGCAGATAGCCGCCGGGACGGCTGGCGTAACGCGGACCCAGCTCGACGAACAACTTGGCCACAGCCTCCTTGTCGCGCAGGCGCGCAAATGCCAGCCGGCGATTGGCAACACCATCGGTCTTCGCCATGGTAATCAGCGGCTCGGCCACGCGGCGCAGTTCCTTGGCCTTCGGCAAGGTGGTGCGGATCAGCTCGTGCTTGAACAACGATGTAGCCATGTTCTTGAACATCGCTTCGCGGTGGCTGCTGGTGCGGTTGAACTTCCGCCCGGATTTCATGTGACGCATGATGAAAACTCTCTCTTGTCTGTTGTTATGGGAAACCGGCTCCTATGTCCGGCCCCCGCGGTTACCCGCTTTTTTGTGAGCACAGGGGATGGAGGCTCGGGATTTGCGCTTCGCAAAGCGGCATGATCACCATGACGCGCTTTGTCAAACCACCAACCCCTACTCTTTATTCCCGGCTTTTCATCCCAGCTGCATGCCGTGGACCAAGCCCGGCGGCGGCCAGTTTTCCAGTTTCATGCCCAGAGCCAGATTCTTGGTCTCCAGCACTTCCTTGATCTCGGTCAGCGACTTCTTGCCCAGATTCGGCGTCTTCAGCAGCTCGACTTCCGTCTTCTGCACCAAGTCGCCGATGTAATAGATGCTCTCAGCCTTGAGGCAATTGGCCGAGCGAACGGTCAATTCGAGGTCGTCGATCGGCCGCATCAGCAACGGATCCACGCCGCCCTTCTCGGCCGCGGTGCCTTCGCTCTCACGGCGAGTGAAGTCACCGAACACGCCGAGCTGGTCCATCAGGATCTCGGCCGACTGACGAACGACTTCCTCGGCGCCGATGGTGCCGTTGGTTTCGATTGTCATCACCAGCTTGTCAAGGTTGGTGCGTTGTTCAACGCGCGCCGCTTCAACCTCATACGCCACCCGGCGAACCGGACAGAACGAGGCGTCCAGCTGCAAGCGGCCAATCGGCCGCGACTCGTCGTCGCCCACCACGCGCTGGCTGGCCGGCTGATAGCCGACGCCACGACGCACCTTGAGGCGCATGTTGAGCGCGATGTCCTTGCTCAGGTGGCAAATCACGTGCTCCGGATTGACGATCTCCACGGTGTGATCCACCGTGATATCGCCCGCCGTCACAACGCCCTTGCCTTTCTTGCTCAGAGACAGGGTGGTTTCGTCGGTACCGTGCATGCGGATGGCGACGTCCTTGAGGTTGAGCAACACCTCGATCACGTCCTCGTGCAGGCCCTCCAGCGTGGTGTACTCGTGCAGCACGCCGTCGATTTCCACCTCGACAATCGCGCAGCCGGAGATCGCCGACAGCAGCACGCGCCGCAGCGCATTGCCCAGCGTATGGCCAAAGCCCCGCTCCAACGGCTCGACGACGACCTTGGCGCGATTGGGCCCGACCTGTTCAACATTAAGGCCACGTGGCCTGAGCACACCAGTCGATGCGACTCCCATGTAGCAGACTCCCGGATGATTACTTCGAATAGAGCTCGACGATCAGGGCTTCATTGATGTCGGTCGGCAGGTCGCCGCGCTCCGGCATCGCCTTGAAAACGCCGGTGAATTTCTTTGCGTCGACTTCGACCCAGCCCGGACGCAGGTCCATGCTGTCGAACAGGGTCATCGCTTCCTGGATGCGCAGCTGCGCGCGGGCGCGCTCGGTCAACGAAATTTCGTCACCGCTGCGCACCTGGTAGGAAGGCACGTTGACCTTCTTGCCATTGACCAGAATCGACTTGTGCGCCACCAGCTGACGCGCCTGAGCGCGGGTTACGGCAAAGCCCATGCGATACACGACGTTGTCGAGACGCGCTTCCAGCAACTGCAACAGGTTCTCACCCGTGTTGCCTTTCTGGGTCGAGGCCTTGCTGTAGTAGTTGCTGAACTGACGTTCAAGCACACCGTAAATGCGCTTGACCTTCTGCTTTTCGCGCATCTGCACCGCGTAGTCGGACAGACGAACGCGCTTGTTGGCGCCGTGCTGGCCCGGCTTGTTTTCGAGCTTGCACTTCGAATCCAGCGCGCGCGCCGGGCTCTTCAGGCCAAGATCGGCGCCTTCGCGACGGGCGAGTTTGCAGGTAGCTCCACGATAACGTGCCATGATTCTTCCTCGCTCCTTTAGACGCGGCGCTTTTTCGGGGGACGGCAGCCGTTGTGCGGAATCGGCGTCACGTCGATGATGTTGGTGACCTTGTAGCCCAGCGCGTTCAACGAACGCACGGCCGATTCACGACCGGGGCCCGGGCCCTTGATGCGCACTTCAACGGATTTCAGACCGTAGTCCTGCGCCGCACGACCGGCACGCTCGGCGGCCACCTGGGCCGCGAACGGGGTCGACTTGCGCGAACCGCGGAAGCCCGCGCCACCGGAAGTGGCCCAGGACAGTGCATTGCCCTGACGATCGGTGATGGTGACGATGGTGTTGTTGAAGGACGCCTGCACATGCGCCACGCCGTCGGTGACGACGCGCTTGACCTTCTTCTTGGTCTTGACCGGCTTTGCCATGGTTTTAGCAACTCTTGTTTGTCAGTGCGGCCCCGCGGGGCGCTTGTCGAACAGCGCGATCCTGCTCGATCGCGGGGCTTGAACCCGGCGGCACCGCAAAGCGCCGCCGGGTCAGGATTACTTCTTGATGGCGCGACGCGGCCCCTTGCGGGTCCGCGCATTGGTACGCGTGCGCTGGCCGCGAACCGGCAGGCCGCGACGATGACGCAGGCCGCGGTAGCAGCCGAGGTCCATCAGGCGCTTGATGCTGATGCCGATTTCACGGCGCAGATCGCCTTCGACCGTGTACTTGGCAACCGCCGAGCGCAATTGCTCGACTTCGCCTTCGCTCAGCGACTTGATCGCCGTCGCCGGGTTGATGTTGGTGTCCGAGCAGATCTGCTTGGACCGCGAACGGCCAATGCCATAGATGCTCTGCAAACCAATCCAGACATGCTTCTGAACCGGCAAATTTACGCCCGCAATGCGCGCCATGAACGAACTCTCCAATGCGAAACCTGGTACCGCCCCCGGCGCAAGACGGCTGTGCCTTGCTTCGGCGACCCCCCGGAAAACCCGAGAATCAATGTTGAATCAACTATTTGCGTAACACAATCAACGCAATCAACCGGCTTGCCCACGTGTGCATTGGGGTACAAAACGACCAAAGACAGGCAGGAAACCAGAAATTGTAGCGCGTAACACATCAAATCGGAAGCCCTGAGGGCTGCCGAGTCGATCCGCAGCCGTTTCCGGCTGCGGTTTGTTCACCTTGAAGCCTACCTGCCGCGCAGGTTGGCTTTCTTGAGCAGACTGTCGTACTGGTGACTGACCAGATGGGCCTGTACCTGCGCGGTGAAGTCCATCACCACCACCACCACGATCAGCAGCGAGGTGCCACCGAAGTAGAACGGCACATGCCAGGCGCTCTGCAGGAAATCCGGCACCAGGCAGACCGCGGTCAAATACAGCGCACCGACACCGGTCAAGCGCGTCAACACGGAATCGATGTAATCGGCGGTGGACTTGCCCGGCCGGATACCCGGAATCAGGGCGCCCGACCGCTTGAGGTTGTCAGCCGTTTCCTGCGCGTTGAACACGATCGCGGTGTAGAAGAACGCGAAGATGATGATCATCGCCGCATACAGCAGAATGTACACCGGCTCGCCCGGCGACAAGGCCGTCGTCAACGCCTGCAACCAGCGCATCTGGCTGGCGTCATGGAACCAGGACGCCGCAGTGGCCGGAAACATGATCAAGCTGGACGCGAAGATCGGCGGGATCACACCCGACATGTTGATCTTGAGTGGCAGGTGCGAGCTCTGGTTCATGTACGCCTGCTGGCCGCCCTGGCGCCGTGCGTAGTTCACCGTGATACGTCGCTGCGCCCGCTCCATGAACACACAGAACGCCGTTACCAGCAAAATGATCGCGATGACCAGAATCACCTTGAGCGGAGACAACTCGCCGCTTTGCGCCATCGACAGGGTGTGCACCACAGCGGACGGCAAGCCGGCCACAATGCCGGCGAAGATCAGCAACGAAATGCCGTTGCCGATGCCGCGCTCGGTCATCTGCTCACCCAGCCACATCAAGAACATGGTGCCCGCGGTCAGACACACAACCGCCGCAAGAATGAATCCGGCGCCTGGCGTGAACACGATCTCGACACCACCGGCCGTACCCTGCTTTTGCAGCGCTACGGCCACACCAAAGGACTGGAAAGCAGCCAATCCCACGGTGCCCCAACGCGTATAGCTGGTCAGCTTGCGCTGCCCGGACTGCCCTTCTTTCTTCAGCGCCTGCCAGCTTGGCAGCACCGAAGCGAACATCTGCACCACGATCGAGGCAGAGATGTACGGAATCACGCCCAGGGCAAACAGCGAGAAGCGAGCCAGCGCGCCACCGGAGAACATGTTGAACATGCTCAACAGGCCACTCTGGTTGATCAGCTGCGACATCGCGTCGGGATTGACGCCCGGCACCGGAATGAACGAGCCCAGGCGAAACACCACCAGCGCACCGATCACGAAGAAAATGCGCTGGCGCAGCTCGGTCAACTTGCCGAGTGAGCCCATCATGGATTGCGAGCCGGCTGCCACAGGCTTACTCCACGCTGCCGCCGGCCGCCTCGATGGCGGCCTTGGCGCCGGCCGTCGCCAACACGCCGGAAAGCTTCAATGCACGCGTCAACTCGCCCTTCTTGACGATCTTGACGCGCTTGGCGCGTGCGTCCACCAGCCCCGCCTCACGCAGCGCGGCCAGATCGATGCTGTCGGCCTTGAGCGCGTTCAACTGGTACAAGAACACCTGCGCCGACGCGGCCGCCATTTTGGAGCGGAAGCCGACCTTCGGCAGACGGCGCTGCAGCGGCATCTGGCCGCCTTCGAAACCGAATTTGTGGGTGCCACCAGCGCGGGCGTGCTGGCCCTTGTGGCCACGGCCAGCGGTCTTGCCGAGGCCGGAACCGATACCGCGGCCGACGCGCAGGCGCTCCTTCTTGGAGCCTTCGGCAGGCTTGAGTGTATTGAGTTTCATGGTTTACTCCTCCACCCGGACCAAGTAGTAGACCGTGTTGATCAAGCCGCGCACCTGCGGGCTGTCCTTCAATTCACGGACATCATTGAGTTTGTTGAGACCAAGCGCCTTGACGCTCAGGCGATGGCGCGACTGCACCCCGCGCAGACCCTTCACCAGGCGCACGCGCACGGTTTTCTCTGCGGCCTTGCTCATGACATCACCTCTTCGACGGTCTTGCCACGCTTGTCGGCAATCTGCTGCGGCGAGGCCATGGTCTTCAAGCCCTTGATGGTGGCACGCACCAGGTTGATCGGATTGCGCGAACCGACCGCCTTGGCCAGCACGTTCTTGACGCCGACCACTTCCAGCACGGCGCGCATGGCGCCACCGGCAATCACGCCGGTACCTTCCGACGCCGGCTGCATGTAGACACGTGCAGCGCCATGGTTGGCCTTCACCGGATACCACAAGGTACCGTTGTTGAGGCGCACCTTGGACATGTTGCGGCGGGCCCGATCCATGGCCTTGGAAATCGCCACCGGCACTTCGCGCGCCTTGCCGTAGCCGAAGCCGACCTTGCCGTTGCTGTCGCCCACCACCGTCAGCGCGGTGAA
>DASSXP010000260.1:0-6059 GCA_035703755.1 Rhodanobacteraceae bacterium
CGGCCAGCAGTTGGATGAAGCGAAAACCCTGCTGGCCCGTGCCCTGGCCGCCAAGCCCGACGAGCCGGCCGTGATTGACTCCTGGGGCTGGTTGCAGTACCGCATGGGGCATCTCGATGCCGCCGAAAAAAGCTTGCGCCAGGCGTGGGATGCGCTGAAAGACCCGGATATCGGCAGCCATCTCGGCGAGGTGCTGTGGAAGCAGGGCAAGCAAGCCGAAGCCAAGCGCATTTTCGACGCCGTGCGCGCGCTGGACCCCACGAGCGCGGTGTTGCGCCAGACGCTGCAACGTCTCAAGCCATGAGGGGCTCACGTTGCGTGCGGGCCGCGGCGGTGCTGGCGCTGCTGACCCTGCTCGCCGCCTGTGCGCCAACCGTCATCCGCAGCGACAAGGCCTTGCTGGCGGCGCAAGATGCGCGCGAAGCGCGCCTGGCCGGGCAGGATCATTGGCAGCTCGGCGGCAAGCTTGGTGTCTCCGATGGTCACGATGGTGGTAGCGGTCAGCTGCGTTGGAGCGAGGACGGCGAGCGCAGCCAGTTCGTGCTGAGTGCGCCAGTGACTGGCCGCAGTTTCCGCTTGCAGGTCGATGCCAGCGGCGCGCAGTTGGATGGCCTTGACCAAGGGCCGCTGCATGGGCCAGATGCCGAGTCCCTGCTGCGCCGGGCGCTGGGCTGGGAAGTCCCGGTGGCGGCCTTGCGCTACTGGGCGCGTGGCCTGCGGGCGCCGGGCGAGCCGGCGCGGATCGCCTTTGGCAGCGATGGCCTGCCGGCACGGATCGAGCAGGCCGGCTGGACGGTGGAATACCGCGATTGGTACGCCGACGCGAAGCCCCCGTTGCCGCGCAAAGTCTACGCCGAGCGCGCGCCGTACCGGGTGCGCCTGTCGATTCAGCGTTGGGATACGCCGTGAGCGCGCAGTGGAGCGCTTGGCCGGCGCCGGCCAAACTGAACCTGTTTTTGCACATCACCGGCCGGCGTGCCGACGGCTACCACGAGCTCCAGACCGTGTTTCGCCTGCTCGACTGGGGCGACACGGTGCGCTTGCGTCCGCGCGCGGATGGCCGCATTGTGCGGCTTGGCGGTGCGGCAGGCGTGGCCGAGGCGGACGATTTGACGGTGCGGGCGGCGCAGCGGCTGGCGGCCTGGATCGGGCCGGTGCCGGGCGTCGACATCGTGGTGGAAAAACGCATTCCGCAGGGTGGCGGGCTGGGGGGTGGCAGCTCCGACGCCGCCACCGTGCTGGTGGCCCTGAACCGGCTTTGGGATGCCGGCTTGGGCGAGGACGCGCTGGCTGCGCTGGGGTTGCAACTGGGCGCCGACGTGCCGCTGTTTGTGCGCGGGCGCAGTGCCTGGGCCGATGGCGTCGGCGAGCAACTGGTCGCGCTGGACCTTGGGCCAGCGTGGTACGTGCTGCTCGACACCCACTGCGCGGTGCCGACCGGGCCCCTGTTCGCCGCGCCGGAATTGACACGCGACGCCGCAAAAGAGACAATTCCCCGCTTTCTGTCGGGCCTTGTTTCGGGGAATGCCTTCGAACGGCCCGTGCGTGCGCGCTACCCGCGGGTCGCGCAGGCGCTGGATTGGCTCGGCGCGTCGGCCCGGTTGAGTGGCAGCGGTGGTACGGTTTTTCTCGAAACCGTCGACCGCGACTCGGCCATGGCCATCGCGGCGCGTTGTCCGCAGGATTTCACGGCCGTCGTGGCCGCCGGGGTGGATGAATCCCCGTTGATCACGGCGGTTGCACAGTTTGCCGCTGGGGCGTCGCCAAGTTGGTAAGGCACGGGGTTTTGATCCCCGCATTCGCAGGTTCGAGTCCTGCCGCCCCAGCCATTCCATCATTGTTGTACACCATCGACACCTCGGGGATACGCCGTGGAAACGCCAGCCTTGATGTTGTTCACCGGCAACGCCCATCGGCGGCTGGCCGAAGACATCGCGCACCGTCTCGGGGTACCGCTGGGCAAGGCCCAGGTCGGCCAGTTCAGCGACGGTGAAGCCCAGGTCGAAATCGAGGAAAACGTCCGTGGCCAGGGCGTGTTCGTGGTGCAGCCGACGTGCGCGCCGACGGCGGAAAACTTCATGCAGTTGCTGGTGCTGGTGGACGCGCTGAAGCGCGCCTCGGCGGCCAGCGTCACCGCGGTGATTCCGTATTTCGGCTATGCCCGGCAGGATCGCCGCTCGCGTTCGACGCGGGTGCCGATCACCGCCAAGCTGGCAGCCAAGATGATCGACACCGCCGGCGTCGACCGGGTGCTGACGGTGGACCTGCACGCCGAGCAGATCCAGGGCTTTTTCGACATCCCGGTGGACAACGTCTATGCCTCGCCGGTGATGCTGGCCGACATCTGGCGCCACCAGGGCCTCAAGGACATGATCGTGGTCAGTCCGGACGTCGGCGGCGTGATGCGGGCCCGCGCCATCGCCAAGCGCCTCGATGATGCCGACCTCGCCATCATCGACAAGCGCCGGCCCAAGGCCAATGTCGCCACCGTGATGAACATCATCGGTGACGTCGCCGGCAAGACCTGCGTGCTGGTGGATGACATCGTCGACACCGCTGGCACCCTGGCGGCGGCGGCGGCAGCGCTGAAGGAAAAAGGCGCGCGCAAGGTCGTGGCTTACTGCGTGCATCCGGTGCTGTCGGGCAAGGCGGTCGCCAACATTGAAAATGGCGCGCTCGACCAGTTGGTGGTGACCGACACCATCCCGCTGCGCGCCGAGGCCCGCGCCTGCAGCAAGATTCGCGTGCTGTCGGTGGCCGAGCTGCTGGCCGAGACGGTGCGCCGCATCGCCTTCGGCGAATCGGTAAGTTCGCTGTACGTGGATTGATCGCCGGACTGCGGGATTCGGGGCTGGCGGGCGCTTCGGCGCTGTAACAGTCACCCGGCGCAACGCCCGGTTTTTTCCGGCTTCCCTGGTCGCGGGGAAGTCATCATCACCGCCGCGAGGCGGTTCATTGCAAGAGGCAACAACAATGGCAACTGTTCATGAAATCGCGGCAACTGCCCGCAAGGACGAGGGGAAAGGTGCGAGCCGCCGCCTGCGTCGTGCGGACAAGGTGCCGGCCGTGGTCTACGGCGCCGGCAAGGATGCCGAAAGCATCCAGCTCGAACACAACGACGTGCTGCTGGCAGCGCGCAACGAGTGGTTCTTCTCCTCGATCCTCGATCTCAAGATCGACGGCGCCACGCAGAAGGTGCTGGTGCGTGATTGGCAGAAGCACCCGTACAAGCAGCGCATGCTGCACATGGATTTTCTGCGCGTCGACGAGAGCCAGCCGATCCGCCTGAACGTGCCGCTGCACTTCCTGAACCAGGACAAGTCGCCGGCCGCCAAGACTTCGGGCGTGGTGATCTCGCATGCCATGACCGAAGTCGAAGTGTCTTGCCTGCCGAAGGATCTACCGGAGTTCATCGAGCTGGATCTCGCCGACCTCGCGGTCGGCCAGCTGATCCATTTGTCGGAACTTGCGCTCTCCAGCGGCGTCGAAATCCCGGTCCTGAAGCTCGGCAAGGAACACGATCAGATCGTGGTCAGCGCCCATGCCGTCAAGGAAGAGGAAGAAGAAGCGCCAGCGGCCGAAGGCGCCGACGCAGCGGCGCCGGCCGCGGCGGCACCCGCCAAGGCTGCCCCGGCCAAGGACGGCAAGAAGTAATCGGCTTCGCCGTGCTGCTGGTTGCGCGCGCGCCCACGGGTGCGCGCGTGGCCGGTGGCACGGTGCGCCCGTGGCATCATGGCTGGCATACGGCTCATCGTCGGCCTCGGCAACCCCGGCGCCGAATATCTGCGGACGCGGCACAACGCCGGGTTCTGGTTTGCCGATGCGCTGGCCAGCGGGCACGGCGTGCGCTTCGGCTTCGATGCCAAACTGCACGGTGAATCGTGCAAGCTCGCCATCGACGGCGCGCCGGTGTGGCTGCTGAAACCAGCCACCTTCATGAACGAGAGCGGCCGCGCCGTCGTCGCGGCACTCAACTACTACAAAATTCAACCGGACGAATGCCTGATCGCGCACGACGACCTGGACTTGCCACCGGGCACGGCGCGCCTGAAGTTCGACGGCGGGCATGGCGGCCAGAACGGCCTGCGCCACATCATCGCCCAGCTGGGCCACGGCAAGTTTCACCGCCTGCGGCTCGGCATCGGCCATCCCGGCCACAAGGATCGGGTGCTGTCGTGGGTGCTGGGACGGCCCGGCACGCAAGACGAAAACGCCCTGATCGACGCCATTGCCGACGCCATTGCGGTGCTGCCACTGGCGGTCACCGGCCACTACAGCGAAGCGATGAAGCGCTTGCACACCAATACCAGCCGGGATTCGTGATTCGGGATTGGAGGGTCGAAACCATCCGATTCTCCCGCCTTGTCGAATCCTGAAATCCCCAATCCCCAATCCCGGAGTCATCATGGGCATCAAATGCGGCATCGTCGGCCTGCCCAACGTCGGCAAATCGACCCTCTTCAATGCCTTGACCAATGCCGGCATCGCGGCGGCCAATTTCCCGTTCTGCACCATCGACCCCAACGTCGGCGTGGTGCCGGTGCCGGATCGGCGCCTGGCGCAACTGGCGGACATCGTGCATCCGCAAAAGATCATCCCGACCACGATTGAATTCGTCGACATCGCCGGCCTGGTGGCGGGTGCCTCGAAAGGCGAGGGTCTGGGCAACAAGTTCCTCGCGCACATCCGCGAAGTGGACGCGGTGACCCACGTCGTGCGCTGCTTCGAACACGGCGACATCGTGCATGTGGCCGGCAAGGTCGATCCCATTGCCGACATCGAAACCATCGACACTGAACTCGCCCTCGCCGACCTCGATTCGGTCGAAAAAGCGCTCAACCGCGCCGAGCGTTCGGCCAAGGCCAACGACAAGGACGCGCTGGCGAAAATGCCGGTGCTGAAAAAACTCGCCGCCGGCCTGAACGAGGGCAAGGCCGCCCGCAGTCTCGGCCTCGATGCCGAGGAAAAGGCGCTGGTGCGCGACCTGTTCCTGCTCACCCTGAAACCCCTGATGTACATCGCCAACGTGCGTGAGGACGGCTTCGACAACAACCCGCACCTCGACGCCGTGCGCGCGCGCGCCGCCAGCGAAGGCGCCGAAGTGGTAGCGGTGTGCGCAGCCATCGAAGAGGAACTGGCCCAGCTCGACGCCGCCGACCGCGACGAATTCCTCAAGGATCTCGGCCTGAGCGAGCCCGGCCTCGACCGCGTGATCCACGCCGGCTACCGCCTGCTCGGTCTCGGCACCTACTTCACCGCCGGCGAGAAGGAAGTTCGTGCCTGGACCGTCAAGCAAGGCGCCACCGCGCCGCAGGCCGCCGGCGTGATCCATTCGGATTTCGAACGCGGCTTCATCCGCGCTGAAACCATCGCCTTCGACGACTACCTCAAATACAAGGGCGAAGCCGGCGCCCGCGACGCCGGCCGCCTGCGCAAGGAAGGCAAGGACTACATCCTCCACGAAGGCGACGTGCTGCACTTCCTGTTCAACGTCTGAAGCAGACGGGCCCCCGGCGCCGGAGGCCGTACCTGCGCACGCATTACGCCCCGGCCCGCCATTCCGCGCGCAGCGCAACGCAGACGCGGAATCCACGCCTTGCCGTAAAGCCGGAGTCCACGATGGAGCCGGCGCGGCAACCGCTGCGTGCGTTGGCAGGTTGGCACCGCCAAGGCACTGCCGCGACGGCTGGCCCTGGCGCCGACCATCAAGGCGCTCACCAAGGCCAACATCGCCCTGCGCGAGCGGGTGCGCCGCGCCCGGCATCGCCGCAAGCCAGCCGTTGGCCGCCGCGCCCGAAGCACTGACACGCCATGGAGATGAAGGGTAAGTGTCCGCCCACCCCACCTTCCATCGTTTGCGTGGGCCGCTGCAATAGCGGTTCATTTGCGCGGAGTGGTGACCGATGGCGAACAAGGCGGACGTGTGGGGTGCGCGGCTGACGGCGTGGCGGGCGAGTGGCTTGTCGGCGGCGGCGTATTGCCGGGGCCAGGGCCTGAGCTATGCGCAGTTTGTGTATTGGCAGCGGCGGTTGGCGCGCAACACGATGGCGTGGCTGCCG
>DASSXP010000043.1:0-3463 GCA_035703755.1 Rhodanobacteraceae bacterium
ATTCGAAAGTCATGGGGAAGCTCCTGAAAAATCCCGAGCGTTCCCTAAACCGCGCTGCAGGTAGGCAAAACATTGTGCGGCAGCCGCGATTGCGGCAACCGGGTAGGCGCGACGGGCGAGTGGCGAGGGACCGCGTGCGCGGCGCTTTTCAGCTACGCGGCTGCGGTGATCCACCAGGGAAGTTCGGGGTGCGGCGCGACAAACTGCGCGCAGTGTAGCGGGTTGCAGGCGCGCGGACCAGCCGGCGGTTGCAAGCGCCGCCATCCGGGCGTACAACGGCGGCGTATTCGCTGCGGGAGCGTGGCATGCCGAGGAATACACGATTCGCGATTGCTGTTTTGGCGGGATGCGCGCTCTTGGCCACGGCCGCGCCGGCAGGCGCACAGGCTACGGGCAGCGATACCACGACACTTGCGGCGCCCGATTTTGACTCGGGCGTGTCGGCGCGCAGACTTTCGGACTCGAGCTTCAATACGCCAGCGGCCGATGGCAGGCCTGGCGTGAAGTTCTTCGTGCTGGGGGTGCAGGCATTCAGGAAGGGCGACTACGCGCACGCAGCGGACATGTACAAGGTTGCAGCATCGTGGGCCTACAAGCCCGCCGAGTACAACCTTGGCGTGATGTATTTCAAGGGGCAGGGCGTGCCGGTCGACCGTCCCCGCGGTGCAGCATGGATGATCCTGGCGGCCGAGCGCGGCACCCTCGCTTACGTGAAGGCGCGTGACCAGATGGTCACCTTGTTGAGCGATGCGCAGTTTGCCCGGACCGATGCGCTGTGGGGGCAATTGCGGCAAACCTACGGTGACCACGTGGCTCTGCGCCGCGCCAAGGCGCAATGGGCGTGGGCGCGCAGCCAGCGCACCGGGACGCACGTGGGAGGCGCCGTGGGGCCACTGCTTGTGGGTGCCCCCAATGCCTCCAGCCACGGCCAGCCGAACGGCTACTTGGGCAATGCGTCCATGCTGCGCGCGGGTTTTGGCTACCTGCCCGGTGGCTCCGTGGATGGTTCGGTGGCGTACCGGCGGTTTGACCAAAGCAACAACCCGTATGACCCGGCCTTCATCCGCAATCCCTCGGGCACGGTCACGGTCGAGCCGTTGCAGCGGGTCAAATCGCCGGTGGCGCCCGACAAGATTTCGAGGCACCCTGCGCCGCCATCCACGTCGGCCGGTGCGTCCCAGGGGTTCCAGATACCCTGATCGGTCAGGCTGCGGATGGGGCCGAGCCGTTGCGGTCCGATGCATCAATCCCAGCGATTGGCGTTGGCGGCGAAATCTGGCCGCTGCACGCGCACCACGCAGAAGCGCTGGCCGCTGGGCGCCTGCATCACCACCCAGCGTTCGAGCCGCTTGAACAGCGTCGCGCCGAGTTTTTCCAGGCGTGCGACTTCGGCTTCGATGTCGTCGGTTTCGATGTCCAGATGCACGCGGCTTGGGTGGTCCACGCGTTGCAACTGGATCATCGGCTGGTCGGGTGGTGTCGCAAGCTGCCGGTAGCGCTTGCGGCTGCCCGGGTGCTGCATGTCTATCGGACAGCCGAGCGCCGCGGCCCAGAAGCGGGCCGCCGCATCAATGTCGGGGACGTTGCAGTCGATCTGCAACGAGCACAGGCGCGAGTGGTGCATGGTCCGGGTTCCATCGAGGGCAAAAGCCGATCCCGGATCGCTGCGCAGTCTCCCCCGGAAGTGCTTGGTCAGGGGACGGCGTCCGGAATGGCTAGCCAAGAGCGGTCGCGAGCAGGCTCGTTCCTACATCTTCGACATCATCTTCTCGCGCCGCGCACGGAACTCGCTGTCCTGATACCACTCGGGCCACTGGTTGCTGCCCGCGAGTTCGTGGCCCACTTCGTAGAGCGCCTGCGCGTCGTCGGCGACGCCCGCGAAATTCCATTTCGGATCGAAGTTGTCGAGCGGCGTGTGGTAGCGGTGCGCGACGAAGTCGGCCAGTTCCTTGGTGCCCACTGCGGTGCCACCGTTGACCTTGTCGTTGCCGGTCTGGGTCATCAGTGCCGGCACGCCGGCCCTGGCGAAGCTGAAGTGGTCGGAGCGGAAGTAGAAGCCGTCGGCGGGCGTCTGGTCGGGAATCGCGTAGCGGCCCTGCCGCTTCAGCGCGGCCTTCAGCATGTCCTCCAGCTGCGATTCGCCGCTGCCGACGATCTGCAGGTTCTTGGTGCGGCCGATCACGATCATCATGTCCATGTTGATGTCGGCGACGGTCTTGTCCATCGGGAACACCGGGTGCTTGGTGTAGTAGAGCGAGCCAAGCAGGCCGGATTCCTCCAGCGTATCGGCGAGAAACAGCACGCTGCGCTTGGGCGCAGGTTGCTGGGCCTTGAAGGCCTTGGCGATTTCAAGCAAGGTCGAAATGCCCGTGCCGTTGTCGATCGCGCCGTTGAAGATCTTGTCGCCTTTCAGCTTGTCGTTCTCGCCGAAGTGGTCCCAGTGCGCGGAATACACCACCACCTGGTCGGGGTGCTCGCTGCCCTTGATCATCCCGAGTACGTTGTGGGTCTCGCCATGGGCGATGGTGCTGTCCAGCGTGATGGACGCCGTGGCCTTGAGCGGTACCGGCTTGAAGCCGCGCTGGTCGGCCGCGGCCGCGAGCTTGTCGAAATCGAGCCCGGCCTTGGCGAACAGGCGTTGCGCGGCGGCACGCGTCAGCCAGCCCGCCACCGGCAGCCGTGGTGCTGAATCCTCGGACGCGGGCAGGCTGAGCTGCGGGCCGGTCCAGCTGTTTTTCACCACCGTCCACGGATAGCCCGCAGCGCCGTCGGAGGTGTGCACGATCAGGCACATCGCGGCGCCCTGGCGCGCGGCTTCCTCGTACTTGTAGGTCCAGCGGCCGTAGTAGGTCATGGTCTTGCCACGAAACAGCTTGGGGTCGCCCGAGGCGTAGCCGGGGTCGTTGACCAGCACCACCACGGTCTTGCCCTTGACGTCGAGGCCCTTGTAGTCGTTCCATTGCCAGGCGGGCGCGTCCACGCCGTAGCCGACGAACACGATGTCGGAGTGCTTGATCGCGACCTTGGGCTTGGCCTGCCGGGTCATCGCGACCAGCTGGTCGCCGTAGTCGAAACTTTGCGTGCCACCGCCTTCGCTGACGTTGAGCTTGATGGCGCCCGGGTTTTCCAGCGTGGTGGAAACCGTCGGCACTGCCTGGAACCACGAGCCGTGGTTGCCGGGTTCCAGGCCGATCTTTTTCATCTGGTCAACGATCCACGCCGTTGCGCGCTGCTCGCCCACGGTGCCGGGCTTGCGTCCGTCCATGTAGTCGGACGAGATGGCCTTGTCGTACGCGCGGAAACCCTGCGCGGTGATCGCGCTCGAGAACGACTGCGCGGTGGGCGCCGGACCGGCCGGTGGCGCGGCCTGCGCCGCGGCGGCGACGCCAAGGCCGGCGATGATGGCGACGAGGATGCGGCGATGCATGGCGGACCCCTCTTCAGTACAGGCAGTCCACGAGTG
>DASSXP010000042.1:0-2061 GCA_035703755.1 Rhodanobacteraceae bacterium
ATGCCGATGCCGGCGAGAACGTGGACCAGGAGGTGCAGGAGCGCATCGACCAGAACCTGGGGCTGGCGGCCGATTGGGCCAACACGCTGATCACGGATTTGGGCGAGTAAGCGCGCCCACCATGCACACCGCCGATATCGCCCGCATGCAGACCTTGCAGACCATCGCCACCCGGCTTGCCGACGCGCCGTATCGCGCGCGCGGCGCCATCGTGGCCGAAGGCGCGCAACGGCTGGGCGTGAGCCGGCAAACGCTGTACAACCAGTTGCGCGCGGTCGGCTACCGCAGCGGCCGCAAGCTGCGCGCCGACAAGGGCGACAGCCGCATCGACCCCAGCGAAGTCAAGGCCGTGGCCGCGATGCTCAACGCCTCCCGCCGCACCACCGGCAAACGACTGCTGCCGGTGGGCGACGCGGCCAGCGTCGCCCGCGCCAACAACGTGCTGACCACCGACTGCAGCACCACCACGCTGCTGCGCCTGATGCGCAAGCAAGGCTGCCATCCGGATCAACTGTCCCGCGCCACCCCGCACGTCGAAATGCGCAGCCTGCACCCGAACCACGTGTGGCAGCTCGATGCCTCCATCTGCGTGCTGTACTACTTGAAGAACGGCCACGCGAGCGTGATGGACGAGCGCAAGTTCAACGCGCGCAAGCCCAAGGACTTGGCGCGCGTGGCCAAGCAGCGCGTGCTGCGCTATGCGCTGACCGACCACTACTCCGGCACCGTCGCCGCGCGCTACTACCACACCGCCGGCGAAGACCAGCAGACCTTGTTCGAGTTTTTGATGTGGGCCATGCAGCGGCAGGGCGACCGCGTCCTCCACGGCGTGCCGCACATGCTGGTGTGGGATGCCGGCAGCGCCAACACCAGTCACGCCATCCTCAACCTGCTGACCGCGCTCGGCATCCGGCACTGGACGCATGTGCCCGGCAACCCGCGCGCCAAGGGGCAGGTCGAGGGCGTGCACAACATCATCGAGCGGAAGTTCGAGGGCCGCCTGACCTTCACGCATACCGACTCTATCGAGCAATTGAACGCGCATCTGGATACCTGGTTGCGCGACTTCAATGGCATCGCGGTGCACCGTCGCCACGGCCATGCGCGTAATGCGATGTGGCAGACCATCCGCCAGGACCAGCTGCGCCTGTGCCCGTCGGTGGCCGACTGCGCGGTGATGATGACCAGCAAGCCAGTCGAGCGCGTCGTCGCCGGCAACCTGACCATCAGCTTCGCGCCCAAGGGCCATGCCAGCGCCACCTACAGCGTGGCGCATATCGACACCCTGCGCGTGGGCGAGCGGGTCGAGGTCATCGTCAACCCATACCGTGCGCCGGCCATCTGGATCATGCAGCGCGACGAACACGGCGCGTTGCGCTATGTGGAGTGCGACCCGGTCGAGCGCGAGGCCGCGGGCTTTGCGGTCGCTGCGCCGGTCTTCGGCGATGGCTATGCCGCGCAACCCGATACCGACGTCGACACCGCCCGCAAGGATGCCAATGAGGCCGCCTACGGTGCCCGCGACACGCTGGACGCGATGGCGGCCAAGGCCCGCGACAAGATCGCCTTCGGCGGCGCCATCGACCCCTTCGAGGATCTGCGCCAAGCCGCCGCCAACCTGCCCAGCACCATGCAGCGCCCCGGCAGCACGCTGAGCATGCCCAACCCGATGCACATCGACCTCAAACCATTGAACCAGGTCGAGATGCTGCTTGAGCTGCGCGCGCGACTCGGGCGGCCTGTCGCCAGCGCCGAGCGTGAGGCGGTGCAGACCTGGTTCCCCGAGGGCTGCCAACCGGCTGACCTGGACGGCCTGGTCGAACGCATCCAGCAACTTTCCACCACCGCCGCCGGCGCGCCGCCGGCAACCGATATGCCGCGCCTGCGCGCGGTGCAATGAGGATAGCCATGCAAGTCACCATCCATGCCCCCACCGAGCCCGAGTTGCTGCATGAAGCAATGGACGGCGAGCCCATCATCGTGCATACGCCGCGGCTGCAGGAGTGCGTGTGTCTGCGCATCTTCACTCAGCGGCCGGATGCGACGGACTTCATCGCCGTC
>DASSXP010000070.1:0-14943 GCA_035703755.1 Rhodanobacteraceae bacterium
GCCGTCAGGGTGATGGTGCGGCCATCATCGGCCGCCACGCTCAACCCCGTGCCCTCCAACAGTTGCCGCAAGGCGGCTCGCGCATCCATCTGGCCTTTGAGTTGCCTGACCTCGATGCGTTCGGCACTGCCCAGGCTGGCCGGCGCAATGATCTGCAACCCGGCCTGCCGCGCGAACTCCGGCAATACTTGCTCAATCTGCCCACCATCGATGTCAAACTGGGACGGCGCGGCCGCTGCGGGCAAGGCCAATCCCAGGATGGCGGCCATCAAACCGCCACGGACTGCGCTCGCCAGCGGCAACAATTTCAGTGAACGCATTCTGTAACCTCTTGTTGGGTGGGCAATGTGGGCGCTCCGTGCAAGCGCCCTTCATACCCATGGATGCGGCAAGCCCGATTTTCCGCCATCCGCCCCGCCGAGCCGACCCGACCATCCGCACTTGCGTGACGACGGCAACCGCGGGCACCGCCGTGGGATCGCCCAACGCGGCCGCCTGACGCCGGACCGGTCGCGCCGGGGGCAAAGGCCACCACGCCGCGCCGTCTTCGCCGGCACAGCAAACCAGCCGGCCGACACGGCCCTGCGGCACGCCGGTGATTTGCAGCAGGTCATCGCCGTCGGTAATCGGCGAAAAAAAACCCCGCGACGGGCGCGGGGTCTTCATTTGAAATGGGTGCGGTGTATCAGCCGACCGGCACCACGCCCGAGGCTTGCTTGCCCTTCGGGCCAGCCACAGTTTCGAATGTCACCTTCTGGCCTTCCTTGAGGCTGCGAAAGCCCTGCGAATTGATGGCCGAGTAGTGTACGAATACATCATCGCTGCCATCTTCCGGCGCGATGAATCCGAAACCCTTGGCGTCATTGAACCACTTTACGGTACCAGTCTGCATTGCAAAAACCCCTCACTCGTTGATTGACTGCCTCGGTACCAATGCGAGCCCACTCCCGGTACGAGGCAGCGGCGAAGTATGGCGGCTTTTTGTACCCGCTCGCAAGTGTGATTCCGCTTCGTTCGATATAACCCGCGGTCATCTGGCACGCAGTGCCTGTACCAGTTGTGGCAGACCGGCGCTGGCACGCTCGACATTGGCGCGCACCTCGTCCATGGTAATCGGTGCCTCGTCGCCACAACCGGCGGCCCAGTTGGCCACCAGGGCGATGCAGGCGAATTCCAGCTCCAGCTCACGCGCCAGTGCGGCTTCCGGCATGCCGGTCATGCCGACGAGATCGCAACCGTCGCGGCGCATGCGGGCGATTTCGGCGCGCGTCTCCAGTCGCGGCCCTTGCGTGGCACCGTAGCAGCCGCCATCGACCACGCGGACATTCGCCTGTTTCGCGGCCGCCAGCACGGCGGCCCGCAGCGTGGCCGTGTACGGCTCGGCGAACTCGGCGTGGCGGACTTCCGCGCTGCCATCATTGAACGTCGCCTCGCGGCCCCAGGTGTAGTCAATGATGTCGTCCGGTATCGCCATCACCGCTGGCGCCATGTCGTCACGAATGCCGCCCACCGCATTGACAGCAATAACCCGCCGCGCACCCAGCTCGCGCAAGGCCCACAGATTGGCGCGGTAGTTGACCTGATGCGGTGCGATGCGATGGCCGGCGCCATGGCGTGTCAAAAAAGCCAGTCGCTGGCCGTCGCACTCACCCACGGCGATGGCATCGGAGGGCCGTCCCCAGGGCGTGTCGACTTCATGCCGCGACACCTTGTCGAGCCCCGGCCATTGGTAGACGCCAGTGCCGCCGATAATCGCCACGTCGATCATTGAATATCCCACTTGCAGATGAATGGAATCACCACGTTCCACTCGGCGTCGGGACAGCGCCACGGACGCAGTGGAAATAATCATTGAACCGGCGCCGCGGTGAGCGCTTGTCAATCACGCAACGCCCAGATGGCCGGCAAATTGCGTCCCTGCTCGTAATAATCCATGCCGAAACCGTAAACATAGGCATCCGGCACGTCGACACCGACGAAATCCGCCTCGATGCCGGGCACCAGGCGGTCGTGGCGTTTGACGCACAAGGCGGCAACCAGCACCCGCTCCGCGCCCAGCTCGTTCATGCAGGCGTCGCGTACCGCCAGCAAGGTGTGGCCTTCGTCGAGAATGTCGTCGACCAGCAACACGGTGCGGCCGCTCAGATCGACCGCCGGGCGCCGCAGCCATTCGATTTCATGTCCCGCCGTACCGCCGCGGTAGCGGGTGGCATGGGCATAGTCGAACTCGAGATCGGTCGTGATCGCCAGCGCCAGGTGCCCGGCGAATACCAGCGCCCCGTTCATGACCGTGAGGAACACCGCGCGCTCGCCATCCAGTGCCTGATCAATTTCCCGCCCGAGGCGGCCGATGGCCGTCAGCAAACTGTCCTGATCGTGCAGGATCACGGATCGCGCCAACGCGTCGCTGAGTGGATGTGTCGTCTTCATGCCTGTTTCCCCGCGGGGTCCAGCGTCGACACGCTGGCCACCGCCTCGGTGTGTTTGGGATTGTCCTGCATCGCCTCCCAGCTGGGGGCAACGTTGCCGAGCAAGGGTGCCAAGCGGTCGGCTGCCAGCGGCGAGCGCCCGCGTACCGCCTCGATGGCGGCACCGGCCCAGCCCGCCTGACAAACCAGAATCAAGTCGCAGCCGGCGTCGAGGTGGCCAAGGATGCGCTCGCGCAAGCCACCTGCCGATTCCGCCGCCCGCATGGCGACATCGTCACTGAACACCACGCCACCAAAACCGAGCTCCGTGCGCAGCACCTCGCCGATCCAGCGGCTGGCATAGCCGGCGGGGCGCGGGTCGACGGCGGGATAGCGCACATGCGCCATCATCACCGCTTCCGCGCCGGCCTCGATAGCCGCAGCGAAGGGCACCAGGTCAGCGGTACGGATTGCCTCCAGTGAGCGGGCATCGGTGGCGTCTTCGAGATGGGTGTCCTCGGCCACGGAACCGTGTCCGGGAAAGTGCTTGAGCGTGGCGGCCATCCCGGCCAGATGCATGCCGCGAACGTAGGCCTGCACCAGCTCGGCCGCGATCTCCGGATCGGCGTGCAAGGCGCGCGTGCCAATCACGCGGCTGCCACGGGCGAGATCGGCCACGGGCGCGAAACTCAAATCGATGTCACAGGCGCGCACTTCGCTGGCCATCAGCCAGGCATGCCGCTCGGCCAGTTCCAGCGCCCATTTCGGATCGCGGTCGTAACACTCGCCTATCCGTGCCAGCGGCGGCAGCGTGGTGAACTCACCCCCCCGCAAACGCTGCACCAGGCCGCCTTCCTGGTCGATGCAGAGCAGGAAGTCATCGCCGCGACGCCGGCGGATATCCGCCACCAGGCGCGCCAGTTGCGTTCGATCAACGATGTTGCGGGCAAACAGTATCGCTCCGCTGATGGCTGGTGACTCTATCCAGGAGCGCTCTTCCTCGCTGAGGCTGGTAGCGGCGAAGCCGACGATCAGCATTCGCGGCACCCTGTGTCCGGCCAACGGACCCCGATGGCATGTTGCATTCCGAGCATTTCCTCAATCGCGTTCAAACAGTGCCACCGACTCGACATGAGCGGTGTGCGGAAACATGTCCATGACCCCTGCCGCGGCCAAACGGAAGCCATGGCGATGCACCAGCATACCGGCATCCCGGGCCAGCGACGCCGGGTGGCAGGACACGTAGACCACGCGGCGGGTGGCCTTGCGCGGCAGGTAGTCAAGCACCTGCTCGGCTCCCGCCCGCGGCGGATCGAGCAGGATGGCGTCCCAGTCGCGGCGCGCCCAGGCCAGATCACGCTGGTTCTGAAACAGGTCGGCAAGGTGAAACTCGGCGTTGTCGATACCATTGCGGGCGGCATTGGCGCCCGCCCGGCGCACCAGCGCGGCATCGCCTTCGACGCCGGCGACCTCGGCCACGCGCCGCGCCAGCGGCAAAGTGAAGTTGCCGAGGCCGCAGAACAAGTCAAGCACGCGATGCTGCGGCTCGGGTGCCAACAGTTCCATCACCTGCGCCACCATGCGCTGGTTGATGCGCGCATTCACTTGCACGAAGTCCAACGGCTCGAAAGCAAACTCGATGCCGTCGTCGGGCAAGTGGAAGCGCAATTCGGGCTGCTCGGGCCACAAAGGGTGCACGCTGTCGTTGCCGCCCGGTTGCAGGTAGATGGCAAATCCGTGGCGCTCACCGAATCCGCGCAAGGCGGTCAGATCGTCCGCGCTGAGCGGCTTCAAATGGCGAAATACCAGCGCCACCATGGCATCGGCGGCGGCAAATTCGATCTGCGCAATCTCGGCGGCCGCCGCCAGCGAGCTGACCAGATCACCGATCTCGCCGAGCACCGGCCCCAGTCGTGGATCGATCACGTCGCAATGCCGGATGTCGGCCACGTAGCGCGGATTGGCCGCTTCGCGGAAACCGACCAGCGTGCGGCCCTTCTTGGCCACATGACGCACCGACAAACGGCCACGCCGGCGATAGCCCCACGGTTCATCGCGCAAGGGCGCAAGCCAACGCTTTGGACTCACCTTGCCGATGCGTTCGAAGTTTTCCGCCAGCACCCCTTGCTTGGCACGAAGCTGCGCTGCCGGATCCTGGTGTTGCAGGCTGCACCCGCCGCAGACACCGAAGTGGGCGCAACGCGGGGCGACCCGTTCGGCGGATGCATTGAGGACCTCCAGCAGCTCGGCCTCGTCGTACTGGCGGTGCCGTCGCCGCAAGCGCAAACGCACGCGCTCGCCGGGCAATGCCCCATCGACGAACGTGGTCTTGCCGTCGATGCGAGCCACCCCCCGACCGTCGTGGGCCAATCCGTCGATATCGGTTTCAAAAACTGCCTCGGGCTTCACGGTGACTGCGGGCTCCCGGCGCTGCGGCGCACTGAACGGATGGACAAAAAAGGCAAGGCTCGGGAGCAACCCCGAGCCCGGCAGTGAACAATGGCCCGGTCGCGCCGCTATTTGCGCTGCCACGCACCGGCGGCATTCTGGTAATACCAACCGGCACGGGCCTGATCGATCCATTCCTTGGCGAAGGTGTCGCGGATCTTCGGTTCCCACTCGGGATGGCCGTTGGCCTTGGCGATTTCACGGTAGACGGCGGCGCGGTCCCGGTTTTCGGCATCGAGTGTGTGGCGCACCTGATTGCGCTGCGCCAACGGCACCGCAGCGGGATCGCGCAGCGCCACCATGCCATCGCGGGTGAAGCCGATGGCGCCGGACGCCAGCAAGCCCTTGAGCTCGGCCTTGAAGCGCGCCTGCATGCCGGCGCGCAAGGCCACCAGTTGCGGTGTCGAGACGCGGATATCGGGGGTTTGCGCATGCGCCGCCGGAACCAGCAGGTCCAGCAGACCGATCGCCATCCCGCCCTGCCCCGCGGGGGCCGCCGGTGGCGCGACCGTGGCGCTGGGCGCCGGCACCGGTTCATCCCCGATCACCTTGCCGATGAACTTCTGTGCCGCCTGCTCGGCGGCCGCAGCAGGGAAGTAGACATTGATGGTGACGCAGCCGGCGAGGGCAACGAAGGCGGCAACGGCCAACAGGCGTTTCAATGAGCGCATGGTCTCTGCTCCCAGGCAATTTTCAGCAAGCTGCGTCAAAGCGGTCATTCTACCCGCACACCGCCGCCTTCGGTGGCCGCCAGCAAGCGCGCCACCAGGGTCGGCCAGTCCACTTGGTGCTGATGGCCGATCACTTCAATGTGCGGCAGACCGCGGCCGTCCACAATCACGTAGCCGGTGTCCTTGGCCTGTTCGATTCCGCGCATGTGACAAATATCGTCCCGCAATTGGCAACCGAGGCCGATGCGGTCGTAGCCGAAGCTCTTGAATACCTTGAGCACCGTCGACTGCAGGCCGGCGCCAATGCCGCCGCCGAGATGGCTCAAACTGTTGATCGCACGCTGACTGATGCGGCCACCGGCGTCAGCGCGCAGCGTGGCATCAAACGCCACCGGCTTCCAGGCCAGCATTCGCAGCCCATGGATGTCGCCATCCAGTCGGCCACTGATGCTGCCGAAGTCGAACACTTTGGTCAGTGGTTCGAGGTCGAGTCGGCGCAAGGCGACATCGGCATCCAATTGCGGCGCCGCGCCAAATGCATGGGTCAGCGACAGCTGGGTCACGTCAACAAACCCATCGAACACGTTGACCGACAAACCACCGTCGAAACGGATCTGGTCGCCATCCACAGCCAGCCCGGGAATCGCGCCGCCGAGGCTGCCCTTGAAGCGCGGCCAACCGAACAATTCGCACAGCGGTTCGAGATCCACCCCGGTCACCGCCAAGGCCAGCGCCAGGCGTGGGGACTGCGCGGTGACCGCTGGCGACCATTGCAACTGTTGCAGACGGACAGACCCGCCCAACAACGGCAGAACGAGTGCATCCGTGAGTGCCAGAAGGCCGTCGCTGCTGCGCCACTCGCTGCGTGCCGGCCCGAACGGCAAATGCTCCAGCGTCAAACCATCCCACGCCAGTTGCGTAGCATCGCGGCTGGCCTGGCGAGACCAATCCACACGGCCGCGCAGCCCTTCAACCCCCAGCCGTCGCAGTGGCTCGCGCAAGCTGAAACCGTCAGCGTCAAGGCTGAAGCGCTGCAAGCCACCCTCTTGCCAGGCCAGGCTGCCGGTCAGCATGCCGTCCACATGCAAGTTTTCGTAACCCAGCGTCGCCAACCAGGCGCTGGCGTAATGCTGGTACGCCTCGGGAAAGCGCGCCCGAACGCCATCCAGCCGCAGCTCGGTCAGCGTACCGTCCGGCTTGAAAGCAATACCGCCATCGAAGCGCAGATCGGCGCCGTCGTCGAACACGACGTTGCTGAGGCGGGTGCCGGCGCGATCAAAATCCGCCCGCAACTGCAAGCGCGCGGTGCGTGGCGGCAGGCTGGCGTAGAGGGGACCGAGCAACAGCTCCCCGCCGCTGAGCCGTGCATCAAGATCCAGCCGCGTGCCGCGCGTGTCTTGCCGCAAAGCCCACGTCCCGCTGCCCGCCAATGACTGACCGGCCAGCGTGCCATCACGCGAATCGAAGCTGCCCTGGGCAAGCCGAAAGCGGCCGTTGCTGCGCAAGCCGTCATCCAGCTGATCGAGCGCCACGTCGGCATCCAGGCGGCCCTTGCCCAACTTGCCCTGCGGCCACGCGTCGGCCAGCACACCTTGCAACCAGGCCAGCGGCACATTGGTCAAATCGAGTTGCAGATGCAGCGGATCATCCAGCGGCATGGCGAGGTCGATTCGCCCGCCACCGCTGGCATCGAGATGAAGTTCCAGGCTATCGCCTTCGGTGTCCAGCGCCAACTGCAAGGTGGCCGCGTTGAGCGCCGCACCTGCCGCGCCGCGCAATGCAAGCTGTCCATCCAGCTGCCAGCGCGTCGCCGCCGTCCGCGCCAGCACGCCGTCAAAGCGTGCACCGACATTGCGCCAGCCCAGCGCCGGAACGCTGAGCTTGCCGACCGTCGCCGTCAGCGGGACCGCACCATCGGCAGCGGCAGCGGCAACGGTCACCGTCAGCGGCTGCACACGGATACCCGGACCGGTGAGATCGGCCGCTTCAAACCGCAACTGCGCCGGTGCCACACCCACGCCGGCAAGCCACAGCACGCACGTTGCCAGCGCCTGTAAAAAACGCGCACGCCGCCGAGAGGACGGCGCCGGGTGTTCCTGGCACGGTGCGTTGGACGCAAACAAGGGCGTTTGGTGAACCAAATGACCGCTGTTTGCGCTCAGCACGCCGCCGCCAGTGGCGCTCGACGGCGACCGCAGCAGGCGGGCGATTTTTTCACCGGCGCTCAGACTTGCTCTCGATTTCATCGCCGGGCATTCTGCCAGAGTGCAACCGAACGCGAGTACAACAAGCCCGCCACGGGCCCTGCTGGCCGAGGACGATGAACCCAGCCGGCACTTTCTGGCGGAAGCGCTGCGCGGCCTCGGCTGGGCCGTCAGCCCCTGCGCGGACGGCATCTCGGCGTTGGTAGCGGCGCAGCACCAGTATTTCGACCTGCTGCTGCTGGATCGCAAATTGCCCGGTCTCGGCGCCATCGAACTGCTGCGCACATTGCGTCAGGATCCACGCGCCGCCTCGCACGCCAGCCCAGCCGTGGTGAGCAGTGCCGAATGGACCGCCCGTCACCGCGCCGAGGCGCTCGCCGCGGGCTTCAGCGCCATCCTGGACAAACCGATCTCCGTGGCCAATCTCGAAGCCCAGCTGCGCCACACCTGCGCACCACCAGCGATGAATCTGCGCGACGACGGAGCGGCCGAACGCGCCGCCGGAAATCCGGCCAACCTGGCCCGCCTGCGGCCGCTGTTCGTGGCCGAACTCGACCGTCTGCTTGCGTATATGCGTGCCGGTGACACGCCGGATGCGGAGCTGCGCGAACGCTTGCACCGATTGTGCGCGGCGGCCGGATTCTGCGGTGCCACTGCACTGGCGGCAGCGAGCCGGGAGTTGCTCGACCAGTTGCGCCGGGGCCAGGCCGGAAACACTGAGCGCACAGCCTTCATCGGCGTGCTTGCCGCCACCCTCGCCCTCTTTGCCGATACCACACTGCCCGCGGACTGACCCGCTCGTCGCCCCCGCCGCGCCGCGCCTGCACAAAAACCGGCGACGCGCGACAATGCCGCCCATTGGTTCGCACTCAGGAGAGCAGCATGCAAGTCAGCCACGACTATCTCATCGTCGGCGGAGGCATGAGCGGCGAAGCCGCCGCCCAGGCAATCCGCGCGACCGACCCGTCCGGTCGCATCGGCCTGATCGGTGCCGAAAACCACCCACCCTATGACCGCCCGCCGTTAAGCAAGGCGCTGTGGAAAGACGCCAGCGAGGACAGTATCTGGCGCCCAATCGAAAAAAGCGGCGCCAACATCTACCTCGGCCAGCGGGTTGTGAGCATCGACGCCGACGCGCATACACTGCGCGACGACCACGACAACGTGCACGAGTACCGCAAACTGCTGCTCGCCACCGGCGGCACGCCACGGCGCCTGGCGATACCGGGCGATCGCGTGCTGGCCTTTCGCGGCATCGACGACTACCGCCGTCTGCGCGAGCTGGCGCAACCCGACGCCCATATCGCGGTGGTCGGCGGCGGCTTCATCGGTTGCGAACTGGCCGCGGCGCTGGTGGCCACCGGCTGCCGGGTGACCATGCTGTTCCCGGAAGCGGTGCTCGGCGAGCGGGTGTATTCCGACGGGCTCAGCGACTTCCTCGACCACTACTACCGCGAGCACGGCGTGGACGTCCGCGCCGGACACCGGGTCGAGGGCGGTGCCCAGACAGCGGCGCGCGTACGGCTCGATCTCGATGACGGCAGCACACTCGAAGCCGACGCCGTGGTGGCCGGTCTCGGCATCGTCCCGGACACCGCCCTCGCCGAATCGATCGGCGCCACCGTCGGCAACGGCATCCACGTCGACGAATGCATGCGCACCAGCGTGGCGGACGTGTTTGCCGCCGGCGATGTGGCCAACTTCCCCAATCAGGCACTGGGCCGGCTGCGGGTCGAACACGAGAACGCCGCCATCGCCACCGGCCACTGCGCGGGTCTGGCAATGGCCGGCAAGCCCGCGCCCTACACCGAGTTGCCGTTCTTTTACTCCGACCTGTTCGATCTCGGCTACGAGGCGGTCGGGCGACTCGATTCCCGCCTCGACATCGCCGAGGACTGGATCACGCCGTACCGCGAAGGTGTCGTCTACTACCTCGACGATGGTCGCGTCCGGGGCGTGTTGCTGTGGAACACCTGGGGCCAGGTCGAAGCCGCCCGCGCCCTGATCGCCGACCCTGCCCGCCATGACGCCGACAGCCTGCGCGGCCGCATTCGCGGCTGACCATCCACCCGCCACCCCGGAGCCTCCATGCGCCTCCAGCCATTGACCATCGCCGTCGCCCTTGCCGCCGCCAGCAGCGTCGCACACGCCGCGCCACAAGCCACTGCCCTGCAATGCGGCCACCTGATCGACACCGTGGCCGGCAAGCGGCTGGGCGCCACCACGGTCATCGTGCAGGGCACACGCATCCTGGCCGTCAAGCCCGGCCGGGTGGCAGCCGAAGACGCCCGCGTTGTCGATTTGTCCGATGCCACCTGCCTGCCCGGTCTGATCGACAGCCACACCCACCTGACCGGCGAAACCAGCCCCAGCGGCTACAACGACCAGTTCCGCTGGAACACCGCCGATTACGCGATCCGTTCCACCGTGTACGCGCGCCGCACCTTGCTGGCGGGTTTCACCACCGTGCGCAATCTGGGCGACGGCAACAACGAGTCGGCGGCGCTGCGCAACGCCATCAACGCCGGCATCGTGCCGGGACCACGCATCTACACCGCCGGCGTAGCGATTGGCAGCACCGGCGGTCACGCCGATCCCAGCAACGGCTATCGACAGGATCTGGCCGGCGACCCCGGACCGAGGCAAGGCATCATCAACGGCGTCGATGACGCCTGGAAAGCGGTGCGCCAGCATTACAAGGACGGCGATGACGTCATCAAGATCATGCCCTCCGGCGGCGTGCTGGATGAAAGCGCCAGCGCCGACAACCCGCAAATGACGCTGGAAGAAATCCAGGCCGTGGTGGCAGCTGCGCACGACTACGGCTTTGTGGTGGCCGCCCACGCACACGGCGCCGAAGCCATTCGTCGCGCGGTGCTGGCCGGGGTCGACTCGATCGAGCACGGCACCTTCATGGATGCGGAAGACATGCGCTTGATGAAACAGCATGGCACCTGGTTCGTGCCCACCATCATTGCCGGCAAGTACGTCGAGACCATGGCGGCCAAGCCCGGCTACTACCCGCCGCAGGTCGCCCGCAAGGCGCTGGAAGTCGGGCCGAAGATTCAGGCCACCGCCGCCAAGGCCTACAAAGCCGGCGTCAAGATCGCTTTCGGCACCGACGCCGCGGTCTACCCACACGGCGACAACGCCAAGGAATTCGCCTATATGGTCGAGGCCGGCATGCCAGCGATGTTCGCGTTGCAAGCGGCCACCACGCACGCCGCCGCCTTGCTGCGCAAAAGCGCGGATTTGGGCAGCCTGTCAGCCGGCAAACGCGGCGATGTGATCGCGGTGCGGGGCAACCCGCTGCAAGACATCACCCGGATGCAGCACGTCGATTTCGTGATGAAGGACGGCCGCATCTACAAGCAGCATGGCACGGCGGTGCTGGAAGCGATTGCCGACGATCCGGCCACTTCGGGCAGCACGTTCTGAATCGGGCGTCACTGGCTGGCCACCGACGCTTACAGCGGCCTTGCACCGGCACGGTCACGCACCATCTCACGGGCACGCTCGAAACGATCGATCGCGCTGATCAGCTCGGCCGCCGCCAACTTCAAGGTCTGCATCGCCTCGTCACGTTGGCTGTCGAGCAATTGCGACCATGCGACACGCGCGCGCGGAACTTCTGGGCCAATCACGCCGGCATCGGTGAGCTGGCGACTGGCTGCATCCAGCGACCACAGGCAATCACGCAACGGCTCACCCGTGAGCTCCGCTCGCTGCAACGGCATCAGGCAGGCCGCTGCCGGCGCCGCGCGGATGGCATCCCGCACCGGCGTCGGACTCTCCGCATGGGCATCGAGATAAAACTCGCCAAAGCGCTGCACCAGCGTGCGCAAAGCCAGCATCGATGCCAAATCATTGACGAGGTCGGGGTCGCCTCGCGCCGCCGCCAGCTCAGCGGCCGCCTGCAATACCGGCGCCACGATCAAGTGATACAGCGCCGGATCCAGCGCCGGCTCGTCGGGCGCGGCACCCGGCACGGAAGAAACGTCACCATTCACCTTGCATATCATCCTGCGGCCCGCACCCGGCAAGCTCGGCAACGGGCCATGGGGTGACGTTGATAATGGCGGAGAGAGTGGGATGGTTTGGCGCCTCCTGCGCCTCACCCATCGCTTACGCTCGGGGCCAAGCTGCGCTTGTCCGATTTCGCTCCCGGCGAAATCGTCGAACCCTGCATTTTCATTCCATGGGTTCAAATCCCACTCACTACATTTTTCGTTGCTTGAAATTGGCGGAGAGAGTGGGATTCGAACCCACGGTGGTATCGCTACCACGCCGGTTTTCAAGACCGGTGCCTTAAACCGCTCGGCCATCTCTCCGCGTTGCTGCTTTACTCGCTTTCTCCATCCATGGAGCTCACGCCGTTCGGCTTCCTGCCTCACCCTCGCGTCGCGCTGGCAATGCCATTCAAGGCATTGCCAAAACACGCGCCGCTCGACCGCTCGGCCATCTCTCCGCGTTGCTGCTTTACTCGCTTTCTCCATCCATGGAGCTCACGCCGTTCGGCTTCCTGCCTCACCCTCGCGCCATGCTGATGATGCCATTCAAGGCATTGCTGAATTCGCCACGACTCGCGGAGCGAACTCCATTCTACGCGATGCGCTCGACGCCGCCCATGTACGGCCGCAAGACTTCCGGCACGGTGATCGAGCCGTCGGCATTCTGGCCGTTTTCCATCACCGCGATCAGGCAGCGACCGACGGCCAGACCGGAGCCGTTCAAGGTATGCACCAGTTCGGGCTTGCCGGTGTCCGGGTTGCGCACGCGCGCCTGCATGCGGCGGGCCTGGAAATCCGTGCAGTTGGAGCAGGAGCTGATCTCACGGTAGGTATTCTGGCTTGGCAGCCATACTTCAAGATCGTAGGTCTTGGCGGCGCCAAAGCCCATATCGCCGGTGCACAGCAGCATTTTTCGGTACGGAAGCGCAAGTTTCTGCAGCACCGCTTCGGCGTGGCCAACCATTTCCTCCAGTTGCGCGAAGGAGGAATCCGCACGCGCCACTTGCACCATCTCGACTTTCTCGAATTGGTGCTGCCGGATCATGCCGCGCACGTCCTTGCCGTAGCTGCCGGCTTCGGCGCGAAAGCACGGCGTGTGCGCGGTCAGCCGCAGCGGCAGCTCGGCCACATCAAGAATCGAGTCGCGCACCAGGTTGGTCAGCGACACCTCGGCGGTCGGAATCAGATAGCGGCGCGCCTCACCCACCTCGGTAGCGAACAGATCGTCCTCGAACTTGGGCAGTTGGCCGGTGCCCTGCATGGTTTCCGGGTTGACCAGCAGCGGCACGTTGCATTCCAGATAGCCATGCTCACGCGTGTGCAAATCCAGCATGAACTGCGCCAGGGCGCGATGCAGCCGGGCCAGTTGCCCGCGCATCACGGTGAAGCGCGCGCCGGACAATTTTGCGCCCGCCTCGCCATCCAGCCAGCCGTGGCGTTCGCCAAGCTCGACATGGTCCTTTACCGCGAAGTCGAACGTACGTGGCGTGCCCCAGCGCGCCTGCTCGACATTGTCGTGCTCGTCCTTGCCCGGCGGCACCGAAGCGTCCGGCAGATTGGGAATGCCGAGCGCAATGGCGGCCAGCCGCGCCTGCACCTCGGCCAGCGCCTGCTCGTTGGCCTTGAGCTGGTCGCCGAGGCCCGCCACTTCCGCCAGCAGGGGAGCCGTGTCCTCACCCTTGGCTTTCGCCTGACCGATAGCCTTGGAGCGCGAATTGCGGAGGTTTTGCAGGTCCTGTGTTTTTGTCGCAAGGCCCTTGCGCTCGGACTCCAGCGACTCCACAGCGACCACATCCAGGGTGTAGCCGCGGGCCTTCAGCGCGGCGGCGGTTTCGGCCAGATGCGAGCGCAGGCGTGCCGGGTCGAGCATGTTCGTTCCTGAGAAGCGGCGTAAACCGGGTATTATCGCGGTTGCCGACCAGCGCGCGCAAACTGCGCCCGCGTGCCTTTTCTATTCAAGTGGAGTGACCCATGGGTCTGATCAGTCTGTTGTGGGGCATTGTGGCCCTGGTGTTGATGGTGGTAGCCCTGATCCCGCTGGTGGGCTGGGCCAACTGGCTGGTGATTCCGTTTGCCGTGGTCGGCGCGATCATCGCCGCCATCGGCATCGCCGTGACCCGGCCGGAAAACCGCGGTCGCGCCAAGACCGGCCTGGTGCTGAACGCCATCGTCATCATCGTCGGCATCGTCCGCCTCAGCATCGGCGGCGGCATCCTCTGACGCACGCTATGGCCTGCTCTTGCGGGCCGCCGACCGTGCGGTACGCAAAGCATCCAGCTTGTCCTTGATCTTGAGCTCCAGCCCGCGCGACACGGGCTGGTAGAACACGCTGTCGGTCAACGCATCGGGCAGACATTGCTGATCCAGCGCCACACCGCCTTCGACGTCGGGGTCGTACTGGTAGCCCTTGCCGTAACCCAGTTGCTTCATCAGGCGAGTGGGCGCGTTGCGCAAGTGCAGCGGAACCTCCAGCGTACCGCTCGCGGCCACGGCACCGCGTGCCGCCCCGTAGGCGGCGTAGGCGGCATTGCTTTTCGGCGCGATAGCGAGGTAGATCGCCAGTTCCGCCAAACCCAATTCGCCTTCCGGTGACCCGAGCCGCTCGTAGGTATCCCAGGCGTCCAGCGCCATCTGCCAGGCGCGCGGATCGGCCAGCCCGATGTCCTCGATCGCCATCCGCAGCAGGCGCCGGGCAAGGTAACTGCGGTCGCAGCCGCCATCGAGCATGCGCGTCAGCCAGTACAAGGCGGCATCCGGGTCGGACGAGCGCACCGATTTGTGCAGGGCGGAAATCTGATCGTAAAACTGCTCGCCCTGCTTGTCGAAACGGCGCGTGCGATCAGCCAGCACCTGCGTCAGGGTGGCCTCGTCGATGCGACCCGCGTCGGCCAGTTCGGCGGCAATTTCCAGCAAAGTGAGGGCACGTCGCACATCGCCATCGGCCGCTTGCGCGATCAAGCCCAGCGCGTCGTCATCGACACTGAGCCCCTGCCCGCCAAGGCCGCGCTCGACATCGGCCAGCGCGCGCGTCAGTGCCTGCTGGATGTGTTCCGGCTGCACGGCTTCCAGCACATGCACGCGGCAACGTGACAACAGGGCCGAATTGAGTTCGAACGAGGGATTCTCGGTGGTGGCGCCGACGAACACGATCACGCCACGCTCGATATGCGGCAGAAAGGCGTCCTGCTGCGCCTTGTTGAAC
>DASSXP010000134.1:0-12882 GCA_035703755.1 Rhodanobacteraceae bacterium
ATCAGGTCGTCGCGGACATCGATCACGCACATGCGCATGTGCGTGCAGTGCCAAACATCCGCTGCGGTGCGTTCGGCATCGGCAAGCAGTGCGCGCCCGACACCGCCACCCTGCAAGGCCGGGCGCACGGCGAACATGCCGAAATAGCCCGCGTCACCGCGCGCTTCCACATGCATGCACGCCAGGATTCCGTCCGCGCTCTCGGCCACCCGCACGCGGCTGCGCGGGCGCTCGATGCAGTCGATGACGCCTTCCGGGTCGATGCGCTGGCCATCCAGCAGGTCGGCCTCGGTGGTCCAGCCGGCGCGGCTGGCATCGCCTCGGTAGGCCGATTCCACCAGTATCACCAGCGCGGGCACGTCGGCCGGCGCTGCATCACGAATCGTCAAGTCGGTTGCTGTTGTCATGGGCGCACTGTGCCACGGATCAAGGCAAGAAGACATGGCTGCATCGTCACGCCAGCCGGCGCGCACGATCTGCGCCGCGTAACCTGCGGCGGCGGCGCGCGCGTGAGCTCGACGCAGACAGGTACCGTGGCGGTTGTGCCACTTTATCAGCGTTGCCCTAGCCCAGAAGTTTGCGTACTTTGTGGATGGCCGCGACGAAGGCGTCGACTTCGTCGCGGGTATTCCAGAATGCCAGCGATGCACGGCAGGTGGCAGGCACGCCGTAGAACTGCATCAAGGGATGCGCGCAATGGTGGCCGGAACGGATCGCAACGCCTTCGAGATCGAGCATGGTGGCTAGATCGTGCGCGTGCGCGCCGTCAATCAGGAAGGAGATCACCGCCGCCTTGTCCGGCGTCTCGCCAAAGATGCGCAGCCCGGGAATTTCCCGCAGCCGTTCGGTGGCATACCGACACAGTGCGTGTTCAGCCGCAGCCACCTGCGACATGCCGAGTTGATCAAGGTAATCGATGGCAGCACCCAAGCCCACGAAGCCGGCGATATTGGGCGTGCCGGCCTCGAACTTGTGCGGCGCATCGGCAAAGACGGTGCCGCTCCAGTGCACCTCACGGATCATTTCGCCGCCACCGAAGAATGGCGGCATCCCGGCCAGGATCTCGCGCCGGGCCCACAGCGCGCCGGTGCCAGTCGGCCCCAGCATCTTGTGGCCAGTGATGGCATAAAAGTCGCAACCAAGCGCCGCAACATTGACCGCCAGATGTGGCGCCGCCTGTGAGCCATCGACCAGCAGCGGGATGCCGCGCTCGTGACAGGCGCGTGCCAGCTCACGAATCGGATTGACCGTGCCAAGCACGTTGGATACGTGCGTGACACAAGCAAGCTTCACTTCCGACGTCAGACTGGCAATGAACTTCTCGACGATCAGCTCGCCACTCTCGCTGATCGGCGCCACCTTGAGATGGGCGCCGTTGCGCTGGCACACCAGTTGCCACGGCACGATGTTGGCGTGGTGTTCCATCTCGGTGACGAGGATCGCGTCGCCGGGCTTGAACCGCGGCAAGGCGTAGCTGTACGCAACCAGATTGATGGCCTGGGTGGTGCCCGAGGTCAGCACCAACTCATCCCGGTGCGACGCGCCGATAAAAGCCGCGAGCTTGTCACGCGCACCCTCGTAGGCGTTGGTGGCTTCCTCGCCCAGCTGGTGCACCGCGCGCGCCACGTTGGCATTGCTGCGGGCGAAGAAATTGTCTACCGCATCAATGACGGCACGCGGCTTCTGGCTGGTATTGGCGTTGTCCAGGTACACCAGCGGTTTGCCGTGCACCTGCCGGCCGAGAATCGGAAAATCCGCGCGAATGCGCCCGACATCAAGCGCTGTGGCAATGGGTTCGGCGGCGTTCATGGCAAGTCCTGAAAAGTGGTGTGCGGCGTGCTCACGATGCGAGCTGACGCGCGGCGAGCACGCCGTCGGCGAGTGTGCGCAAAGCCGGGTCGTGGATCGATTCCAACACCGCGCGGCAGAACGCCGCAGTCAACATGCGGCGAGCTTCCGGCAGCGGAATGCCACGCGATTGCAAGTAGAACAGCGAGCGCTCGTCCAGCTGGCCGACGGTGGCGCCATGCGCTGCCTTGACTTCGTCTGCGTAGATCTCCAGCACCGGACGGGTGTCGATTTCCGCGTTGGCCGATAGCAGCAGGTTCTTGTTGCTGAGCGAGGCATCGGTGCCGTCGGCGCCCGGATCGACGGTAATCCGTCCGGTGAAGGCACCACGCCCACGCTGGTCGGCAATGCCGCGCCACAGCGCATCACTGGCGGTATCGCGCGCGGCGTGGCGGATATCGAGCCAGGTATCAATATGTTGGCGTCCAGTCGGCATGAAGGCACCTCGGGTTTCCAGCCGCGCCGCATCGCCACGCAGTTCGGCGCTCAACTCGTGCCTGACCAGGGCGCCACCGAGCTCCAGCGCGTGCAGACGCAGCACCGCGGCGGCGTCGAGCCGCAGGTGATTGCGACGCATCAACACGCTGTCGGGCGATGACTCCTGCAACAGCAGCCAGTCCAACTCGGCGTTGGCGTGTACGTGGATATCCGCCACCGCCGTGCCGAGCGTGGCGTTGGCGGCCACCGCAGCGTGACGTTCGACCACGCTGAGATGGGCGCCATCGCCGAGTTCGATCAGGTTGCGCGTGTGCCAAGCGCGTGGTTCCGCTGTCGGTGCGCCCAGCAGCAAGAGTTCAACCGGCGCTTCAATGCGCGCATCGGGCGCCACCCGCAACACCATGCCATCGGCGGCAAACGCGGCATTCAAACGCGCAAAGGCGTCGCGCGGCGCTTCACTGGCGCGCGCCAACACGAAGCGCAGCGGCTCGGGGTTGCGGCGCAGCGCGTTGGCGAGAGTGTCGATCTCCAATCCCGCCGGCAGCCGGTTCAGGCGTGACAAATCCGCGCGAAAACAGCCGTTGACGAACACCAGGCGGGGGCCTTCGTGCGCCGGCAAGGCGATGCCCGCAAGGTCGACGTCGACATCCACACCGTCGCCACGGCCAACGACGTAGCGCCGCTGTGCAAGCGCCCGCAGCGCGGTGTATTTCCATGCCTCGTCGTGATGGTCCGGCAGGCCGTCGCGCGCCAGCGCCGCCAGTTCGCTGCGCCGCCAGGAATCGAGCCAGGGCAACTGCGCGCCCGGCAACGTCGACAAAACGCCATCGGCCCCGTCGAACATCGCTTGCAGCAGTGGTGCAACCATCACGCACCCACCGCCTGCGGCCGTTCCTTGAGCCAGGCGTAGCCGTGTTCTTCCAGCTTCAGCGCCAGCGACTTGTCGCCGCTCTCGACGATCCGCCCTTGCGCCAATACGTGCACGAAGTCGGGTTCGATGTAATCGAGCAGGCGCTGGTAATGGGTGATGACGAGGAAGCCGCGCTCGGGCGAACGCTGGGCGTTGACACCGGCCGCGACCTGCTTCAGGGCGTCGATGTCGAGGCCAGAATCGGTCTCGTCGAGCACTGCCAGACGCGGTTCGAGCAGCGCCATCTGAAAGATTTCATTGCGCTTCTTCTCGCCACCCGAGAAGCCCTCGTTGACGGCGCGATTCAAAAGTTCGGGTGACAGGTCCATCACCTTCAGCTTCTCGCGCACCAATTTCAGGAACTGCATCGAATCGAGTTCCTGATCACCCCGCGCCTTGCGCTGGGCATTGAACGCGGCGCGCAGGAAGTAGGTGTTGTTGACGCCGGGAATCTCCACCGGGTACTGGAAGGCCAGGAACACACCGGCAGCAGCGCGCTCTTCCGGCGCCAGCGCCAGCAAATCCGCACCATCAAACTGCACCGATCCCGCCGTCACTTCGTAGCCCGCGCGCCCTGCCAGCACATTGCCCAGCGTCGACTTGCCGGCGCCGTTCGGACCCATGACGGCGTGCACTTCGCCGGCCTTGATTTCAAGCGACAGACCCTTGAGGATTTCCTTGCCGGCAACCCGGGCGTGGAGATTTTCGATTTTCAGCATGTTCAATCCGGGATTGGAGATTCGTTATTCGGGAGTGCGATCAAGCGGTCGAGAGGCGAGGCGCGGGACACTATCCAATCCCGAATCTCGAACCCCGGTCCGATCAGCCCACCGCCCCTTCGAGGCTGACTTCCAGCAATTTCTTTGCTTCCACCGCGAACTCCATCGGCAGCTCGCGGAACACCTGTTTGCAAAAGCCATCGACGATCATCGACACCGCGTCTTCCTCGCGGATGCCGCGCGCGCGGCAGTAGAACATCTGGTCGTCGGAAATCTTCGAAGTGGTGGCCTCGTGCTCGACGATCGCGCTCGGGTTCTTCACTTCCATGTAGGGAAAGGTGTGGGCGCCGCACTGCTTGCCGATCAGCAGTGAATCGCACTGGGTGTGGTTGCGCGCATTGTCGGCGCCCTTCTCCACCCGCACCTGACCGCGGTAGCTGTTCTGGCTCTTGCCGGCACTGATGCCCTTGGAAATGATCTTGGACTTGGTGTCGCGGCCGATGTGGATCATCTTGGTGCCGGTGTCGGCCTGCTGGTAATGGTGCGTCAGCGCCACCGAGTGGAACTCGCCCACCGAACGATCACCGCGCAGCACGCAGCTCGGGTACTTCCAGGTGATTGCCGAGCCGGTCTCGACCTGGGTCCAGACAATGCGTGAATCGTCGCCGCGACACTCGCCACGCTTGGTGACGAAGTTGTAAATGCCACCGACGCCGTTCTCGTCGCCCGGGTACCAGTTCTGCACCGTCGAGTACTTGATCGAGGCATTCTCCAGCGCAACCAACTCCACCACCGCGGCGTGCAACTGGTTCTCGTCGCGCATCGGCGCGGTGCAGCCTTCGAGGTAGGACACCTGCGCGCCTTCCTCGGCGACGATCAGGGTGCGCTCGAACTGTCCGGTGTGGCCGGCATTGATGCGGAAATAGGTGCTGAGTTCCATGGGGCACTTCACGCCGCGCGGAATGAACACGAAGCTGCCGTCGGAAAATACCGCCGAGTTGAGGGCAGCGAAGAAATTGTCACCCACCGGCACCACCGAACCCAGGTAACGCTGCACCAGATCGGGGTGTTCGCGGATCGCCTCGCTCATGGAACAAAACAGGATGCCGACGTCGGCCAGTTCCTTGCGGTAGGTGGTGACGATGGAGGTGGAGTCGAACACTGCATCGACGGCGACGCCAGCGAGCTTGGCGCGCTCGTGCAGCGGCACGCCCAGCTTGTCGTAAGCCTCCAGCAGCTTGGGGTCGACCTCGGCCAGCGATTTCGGCTTCTGCTTCGGCGCCGCGTAGTAACTGATCGCCTGAAAGTCGATCGGATTGAGGCGAATCTTGGCCCAGTCCGGCTGTTTCATGGTCAACCAGTGACGATAGGCCTTGAGGCGCCAGTCGGTCATCCACTCCGGCTCGTTTTTGCGTGCGGACAAGGCCCGGATGGTGTCTTCGTCGAGGCCCGGCGGCAGGCTGTCGGTTTCGATATCGGTGATGAAGCCGGCGCTGTACTTGCGCGCCAGCGCGCTGTCGATTTCAGCATTGGCGGCGGGTGCCGCGGCGGGGGTTTCAACTTGCATCTCAAGTCCTTGAATTGGCGCGGCGTACCGCGGCCACGGGAACACTGACAACCGCTGGCGGCGGCGCGGCCATTTCCGCAATCGACACCGATCGCAGCGCGGCGGCGACCGCCGCGTTGATGCGCTGCCAGTTGCCGCGCACACTGCAATGTGACTCGCGGTCGCAATTACCGATGCCGCAATCGGTCATGCCGATCGGCCCTTCAACCGCTTCCACCACATCGGCCACGCTGATCGAGTCGGCTGCGCGTGCCAGCCGGTAGCCACCCGCCACGCCGCGAAAAGAGTCCACCAGCCCGGCGTGCCCCAGCAGCTTCAGCAACTTGCTGACTGTCGGCGCTTCCAGCCGGGTGGATTCGGCCACCTGCGCCGCGCTCACCACGCTGCCCGGCTGGTCGGCCAGACAGGTCATGACCAAGGTGGCGTAATCGGTCAAGCGACTGACCCGAAGCACGGTTGCGATCCTCTCAACAGGGACTGAAATGGTACTGTTTATTGCCCCCTGCGGTCAATCACGGGTACGCGGGAAGGACCCGGAGCAAGCGAGCGTCTTCTGCACAATTCTTGCGCATTTCCGCAATTGAAATGAGAACTCTTTGCGCATGGACACTTGCGCACCACGCAAGAATATCTTCCATATCGTTGTTTTTACAGAAAACAACGGAAGCCGTTCGGCTGGCACGTCGCCTGCAAAGACATAGCGAGTTCTTTTGAGGAGTCGACGCGATGAAATGGATCACCGCCGTGATCAAGCCGTTCAAGCTGGATGATCTGCGTGCCGCCCTGTCCGAGATCGGCATCCAGGGCCTCACCATTACCGAGGTCAAGGGCTTCGGTCGCCAGCACGGTCATACCGAGCTCTATCGTGGCGCCGAGTACGTCGTCGATTTCCTGCCCAAGATCAAGCTTGAGGTTGCCGTCACCGACCACGCGCTCGAGCGCACGCTGGAGGCGATCACAGCCGCCGCCTGCACAGGCAAGGTCGGCGACGGCAAGATTTTTGTCACCGCGCTGGCACGGGTGGTGCGCATCCGTACCGGCGAGATCAACGAGGATGCCCTCGCATGAACGCCATCGACACGGGCGCCACCGCGTGGATGCTCACGGCCTGCGTGTTGGTGCTGCTGATGACCTTGCCCGGACTGGCGCTGTTCTACGGCGGCATGGTGCGCGCCAAGAACCTGCTGTCGGTACTGATGCAGTGCTTCGCCATCACCGCCCTCATCAGCATCCTGTGGGTCGTGTACGGATACAGCCTCGTTTTCGACCCCGCGCAAGAGGGTGCGCAGGCCATCATCGGCGGCCTCGATCGTCTGCTGTTGGCGGGAATTGCACCCACCAGCCTCAGCGGCAAGATCCCCGAATCGGTGTTCATTCTGTTTCAGATGACCTTCGCCATCATCACCCCGGCACTGATCACCGGCGCCATCGCCGAGCGCATGAAATTTTCCGCCCTGCTGCTGTTCAGCGCCCTGTGGTTCACCCTGGTATATGTGCCGATTGCACACATGGTATGGGGCGGCGCCGGCAGCTTGCTCGGTGACTGGGGCGTGTTGGATTTTGCCGGTGGAACGGTGGTGCACATCAATGCCGGCGTGGCCGGTTTGGTGGCCTGCCTGATGCTTGGCAAACGGCGCGGCTACCCCGCCGTGGCAATGCCGCCGCACAACCTCGGCTACACCGTGATCGGCGCCAGCTTGTTGTGGCTGGGCTGGTTCGGCTTCAATGCCGGCTCGGCACTGGCCGCCGATGGCAGCGCCGGCAGGGCCATGCTGACGACACAGGTGGCGGCGGCCGCCGCCGCACTCGGCTGGCTGGGTATCGAGTGGTGGCGACATGGCCGCGCCAGCATGCTCGGCATCGCCTCGGGCGCGGTGGCGGGGCTGGTCGGCATCACGCCGGCCGCCGGCACCATCGGCATCGGCGGCGCGCTGATCCTCGGCTTCGTCTGTGGGGTTGTCTGCTTCTACTCCGCCACGCGTCTGAAGCAGTTCTTTGGCTACGACGATACGCTGGATGTATTCGGCGTCCACGCCGTCGCCGGCATCGTCGGCGCCCTGCTCACCGGGCCCTTCGCGGCGACCAGCCTTGGCGGCTTCGGCCTGGTCGATTCACCATGGCTGCAATTGTGGATACAGGCCAAGGGCGTGGGCTTCACCCTGGCCTGGAGCGGCGGCTTCAGTTACCTGATATTGAAACTCGTGGATCGCCTGATCGGCCTGCGCGTCGATGCCGAAGCCGAGCAGATCGGTCTTGACCTCGCCCTGCATGAGGAGCGCGCCTACAACCTGTGATCCGTGGCTGGCGCGCCGGCGAATGTCCAGGCTTTCGCAGACGCGCCGCCAGCCGCAAGGCCAGCCTCAGTTGTCCGGCCCGTAGCCGAAGTTGTGGTAAAAAATCACATCGTTTTGCTCCACCGCGCCAAGGTCCAGCGTGTAACCGGCATTGCCGATGCCCGGCACGTCGTAGGCGGTGCGGCCATAGGCATCCGGACCCGGATCAAAGCTGTTGCAGTCCACCGGCTCTTCACCGAAATCAATGGCTACGGACCAGGGTTTCGGGGTGAAATCCCCCGCCAGATTGGGCGCATAGCCCGCCAGCAAGGGGATGCCATCGGTGTCGGTGATGTCGGCGATGCCGCTGTCGTTGGTGCGCACCACCAGGCATCCGTAGTGGCGAAAAATCGCGCCGCCGCTGTGGAACCAGACAAAGTGAGCCGGGTGCCCGCGATCCACCGATCCCCACAGGATGCTGCCAGTGGCATCCAGCGTGCCACTCTTGATGTTGAACAGGCGGGTGGGATCGTCGCCGGCGGCCGCATTCGGCTGCACCTTGATGGTGTTGTAGCGAAAATCGACGCTGCGGGCCGGGTTGGTATCGGCGTAGATGAATGCCGACGGGGCGATGTTGCTGCTGGCATCGAGATCGTCGGCCGGGTTGTCGGTGATGATGTTGCGATGAAAGATCAAGTCGCTGGAGCCGGCCGCCGCCGCCACCGAGGCCAGACCATTGGGATCGGCGTTGCCGACAAACCAGGTGCCGGTCACGGTCACGCTACCGCGATCCAGCCCGTCGGCACGCGCATTGGTGATGTAGATTGCGCCACCGCGGGCGACATCGCCGGCGCCATCCGCCGCGCCGGCGGTGTTGTTCACCATCAGGGAACAGGGCGACGGGACAAACGCCAGGATCAGAAACAACTGGCACTGCCCCTGACTCGACGCGATCGACCAATCCACCTGACCGACCGAGTAGATGGCGCCGCCGAAGCCATCGCTGGTGTTGCCGCTCAGCAAGGTATCTTGCAAATACAGTCTGGTGCGCTTGTCGCCGCTGGTGTCGACACTCTCGCCTTCGGCGTAGATGGCGCCACCGGTGAAGGCATGATTGTTGCTGAGCAGTGTATTGAAATGGGGCGGATCGGGTTCGGCGAGAACGCCTGCCGGGGCCAAAGCGGAGCCTCCGAACGCCGGGACAACGACCTCGATCCACGGCTGGAAAGCCACATGCGCCTCGTGGCTGTAGATGGCGCCGCCAAAGCCTGTGGTGCTGACGTAGCTGCCGCTGCCGGCACGGTTGTTCGCGATCGAGCTACTGTCATCACTCAGCAATGCAAAGTTGTAATAAAGCAGGCTCGGCGTGAAGCTGCCATCATCCGACAACCACAGGCCACCGCCATTGCCGACGGCGGTATTGTGATCGACGCTTGCTGCAAACAGACTGACATGTCCCGATTCTGAATAGACACCGCCTCCGGCGCTCGCTGTGTTGGAATCGATTCGGCTGCCTTTGCTCAGGACCAGTGCGGGCTGCAACATTCGATCCGACGCCCCGCTCTCCAACCAGACACCGCCACCATGCAGGGCATGAAAGCCGGTGATGCGGACGTTTTTCAGTGATACCGCCGCATTGCCCATCACCTTGATCGCACCACCGTCCAGCGGACTGGCGCTGTTGCTGGGCGGATCGTTGGCTCCCTGCAAAACAAGGTTGGTCAGGTTCAGACTGAAGCGCGGATTGGTGTCGGCATTGATGATGCGCAGCAAGGTGTGCAATTTGTCGGTCACGGGCTGTGCGTAGGTCAGTGTGCTGACCTGCCCCGCGACTGGATTGGCATCACCACAATGGGCAAACCCACCCGTGATCGAGACCTCGGCGACAATGGGCTGGACGAACCCCAATTCCGTGTTACGGCTCTGATAGCTGAATCCGAGTGAGCCATCGAACTGGTTGGCCACCACGATATCCACCGTGTCCGCCGTGGAAACCGCCGTCGCTTGCAGCGCTTCCTCCACTGACGCCACGTCGCAACCGCTGCCGCTGCCGACCTTGATGACCTGTGTCGTGGCACTGACGCTGAACGCCGGCAACAGCAACAACCAGGGCACGATGGCACGAAGTGACGCGCGCAACGAGTGTGTTGGCGCGACGGTCGCGGTATTCGAGTTCACGGCGGGTTCCACAGTGGCGGGAAAATGTTTCCCGTCATGCAAAACGCCGTTCGCGGCACAAAAGGGACATCACCGCCGCAGGCGCTGAGCAGATTTTATGCAAGCCATTGATTCACAATGGCTGTGCGTTTCCAGCCGCCGTTCCGGCGAGTTCTTCAGTCCGGCGACAGGAAATCGACCACGCGCCGCGCCAGCGCGTCGACCGATTCACGCTCGGTGGGCAACTGCAACTCGGGGTTGGCGGGCGCCTCATATGGCGAATCGATGCCGGTGAAATTGCGCAGTTCGCCGGCGCGCGCCTTGGCATACAAGCCCTTGACGTCACGCTGTTCACAAACATCCAGAGGCGTGTCGACGAACACCTCGACGAAGTCACCCGGCGCGAACAACTCACGCGCCATCCGCCGTTCACTGCGGAACGGCGAGATGAAACTGACCAGCACGATCAGCCCTGCATCGACCATCAAACGCGCCACCTCGGCGACGCGGCGGATGTTCTCGACCCGGTCCTCGGCCGTGAATCCCAGATCGCGGTTCAGGCCGTGGCGCACGTTGTCGCCGTCGAGCAGGTAGGTGTGCTTGCCCATCGCGTGCAACTGCCGCTCGACCTGATTGGCGATGGTGGACTTGCCGGAACCGGACAGGCCGGTGAACCACACGCAGCGCGGCGCCTGTTGCATGCTGGCGGCGCGCGCGGCGGCATCGACGTCGAGCGCCTGCCAGTGGATGTTGCCGGCGCGACGCAGGGCGAAGTCCAGCGTACCGGCCGCCACGGTGGCGAAACTCTGGCGATCGATCAGCACCAAGGCACCGAGCGTGTGGCTGGTGGCAAACGGTTCGAAGGCAATCGCTTGATCGAGGCTCAAGTGCACGTAGCCCACTTCGTTCATGTCGAGCTTGGTTGCCGCCAGTTGCTCCTGGGTATCGACATCGACTTGGTGGCGGATCGCTGTCACCCGCGCCACCGCGGTACTGGTGCCAAGTTGCAACAGGTAGAGCCGCCCCGGCAACAGCGGCGTCGGCCCCATCCACAGCACATGCGCGGCAAACTGGTCGGCCACTTCCGGCGCGGCGCTGCCGGCGGCGATCACATCGCCCCGGGCAATGTCGATTTCATCTTCCAGCGTCAGCGTCACCGCCTGCCCGGCGACTGCGCCTTGCACGTCGCGGTCGCCGTCGAATACTCGCGCCACGCGCGAGCGACGTGCCGAAGGTACCGCGATCACCTCATCACCGACACGGACCTGACCGGCCGCCAGCGTGCCCGCGTAGCCACGAAAATCCTGCCCCGCACGCGCCACACGTTGAACTGGCAGACGCATGGCTGCGGCCTCGTGTGCGGCCGCCAGCGGCACCGTGTCCAGCCACTCCAGCAAAGTCGGGCCGGCGTACCACGGCGTCTCGGCCGAGCGCTGGACCAGATTGTCGCCATTCAGTGCCGACACCGGCACCGCGGTCACCGCCTCGATACCGAGCGTGTCGGCCAGCGCGTGGTATTCGGCCACGATGCGCTCGAAAACGTCCTGATCAAAGCCGACAAGGTCCATCTTGTTGACCGCCAGCAGTACGCGCCGAACGCCGAACAACGCGCAGATGTAACTGTGGCGACGGGTCTGGGTCAGGATGCCCTTGCGCGCATCGACCAACACCAGCGCGACATCGGCGGTGGAGGCGCCGGTCGCCATGTTGCGGGTGTACTGGGCATGCCCGGGGCAATCGGCGACGATGAAGTCACGCGTGATGGTGCTGAAGTAGCGGTAGGCCACGTCGATGGTAATGCCCTGCTCGCGCTCGATGGCGAGTCCATCCAGCAGGCGCGAGAAATCCGGCGGCGTACCGAGCGCAGCGAGCTCTTCGTCGCGCAGAAGATTGGCATCGTAGAGCGCGCGGCCGAGCAAGGTGCTCTTGCCGTCATCCACACTGCCGCAGGTGATGAAGCGCAACAGGTCGCGCGGTGTGTCGCCAGCCATCAGAAATATCCCTCGCGCTTCTTGGCTTCCATGGTTGATGCCGGGTCGTGGTCGATCGCCCGCCCCTGGCGCTCGGTGGAACGGGACAAACGCATTTCCTCGATGATGCCGGCAATCGTGGTGGCCTCGGAGTGAATGGCGCCAGTCAGCGGCCAGCAACCCAGGGTGCGGAAGCGCACGCTCTCTTCGTGCACCGTCTCGCCGGGCTTGAGCTGGATGCGCTCATCGTCCTTCATCATCAACAGCCCATCGCGCTCCAGTACCGGTCGCGGCTTGGCAAAGTACAGCGGCACCACCGGGATGGCTTCCCGCTCGATGTAGCGCCATACGTCGAGCTCGGTCCAGTTGGAGAGCGGGAACACACGCACCGACTCGCCCGCGTGCACGCGCGGGTTGTAGAGGTTCCACAGCTCCGGCCGCTGGTTGCGCGGGTCCCAGCGGTGCTGGGCATCGCGGAACGAGAACACGCGTTCTTTGGCACGCGAGCGTTCTTCATCGCGGCGCGCGCCGCCAATGGCGGCATCGAAGCGGTACTTGTCCAGCGCCTGCTTCAGCGCCCGCGTCTTCATGATCTCGGTGTGCCGGCTGGCGCCGTGACTGAACGGGCCAACGCCCTCGGCCACGCCGTCCTGGTTGATGTGCACGATCAGTTCCATTCCGGTCGCGGCCGCAGTCTGGTCGCGGAAGGCGATCATCTCGCGGAACTTCCAGGTGGTGTCGACGTGCAACATCGGCATCGGCGGCTTGCCGGGGCGAAACGCCTTCAGCAACAGGTGCAGCAGCACCGAAGAATCTTTGCCGATCGAATACAGCAACACCGGCCGCTCGAAATTGGCCGCGACTTCGCGCAGGATGTGGATGCTCTCGGCCTCGAGGCGGTCGAGGTGGCTGAGCGCGGGCGGCGACAGGGACGGCGGCAGGGACATCGGAAGGTTCAAGGGGTGACTCGCGGAAGCAGGTTCAATCGTGACTCAAAACA
>DASSXP010000195.1:0-14214 GCA_035703755.1 Rhodanobacteraceae bacterium
CGGGGGCAGCCACGGCGAGGATGATCAGGGGCAGGTATTTCCAGTTCACGGCGTCTCACTCCAGCAAGGCGAATACGTCAATCATGCCCCAGTTCGGCGTCGGACGGCAGCAGCAGCGCCACCGTGAAGCGCGCCTCGGCATCGCTCCAGGCGTGCTCGACGCGCCACCCGGCCGGCGCCGCCAATCGGGCGAACGATGCCGGAGTGTATTTGCAACTGATCTCGACCCGGATCGACTCGCCAGCGGCAAATTCAAACGCCCGACCATCCAGCCGCACGCAATGCGCCTGGCGGCTGACGAGATCGGTCTCGATCCGCTCGGCCAGTGCGTTCCAGCGCGCCCGATGGGCAAACCCGGCCAAGTCGAAATCCGCGCCCAATTCGCGATTGATGCGCGTCAGCAGGTTGAGCGTGAAGGCGGCGGTAACACCGGCCGCGTCGTTGTAGGCCGCCTCCAGCACGGCCGGCGATTTGACCCGGTCGAAACCGATCAGCGCCGCGCCCGACGGCCCGACCTCGCGCCGCATCTTGGCCAGCAGGGCGACCGCCTCGGCGGCGTCAAAATTGCCCAGCGTGGAGCCGGGAAAATAGAGCACGCGTCGCGCCACCTCCGCGCCAGTCGGCGGCAGGGCCAGCGGCCGGGTGAAGTCCGCTTGCAGTGGCCGCAGCCGCAGACCGGGAAACGCCCGCTGCAAATCCGTCACGCTGCTTGCCAGTGCGCTGGCAGATATTTCCACCGGCGTATAGCTCGCGGGGGACTCCAGGTGATTGAGCAACAGTCGTGTCTTGATGCCGCTGCCGCTGCCGTATTCGATCAAACCCACGCGCGGCCCGAGTGCCGCCGCGATGCGCGCCGCGTGTTGCCGCATCAAGTCCAGCTCGGCGGTGGTCAGGTAATACTCCGGCTGCGCGCAAATCGCTTCGAACAATGCCGATCCGCGCGCGTCGTAAAAGTATTTGGACGGCAGCCGTTTGGGCACCCCGGCCAGACCCGCCAGCACATCGCGCCGAAACGCCGTGGTGGCGGCGTTCTGGTCCAGCGGGCGGGCGCCGGGCACGCTGCTCACGCGTCCCGCGCCAAACGCAGGCCCATGAATTGCCAGCGGCTGGCCGGCGCAAAGAAATTGCGATAGCTGGCGCGGATGTGCTCGGCGGGGGTCACGCAGGAGCCGCCTTTCAACACCATCTGGCCACTCATGAACTTGCCGTTGTACTCGCCAAACGCGCCCGCCAGTGGCGTGAATCCGGGATAGGCGAGGTAGGCGCTGGCGGTCCACTCCCACACGTCACCAAAAAACTGTGGCGTGCCCGATGTCGCCGCCAGCGGCTGGAAAACACCACGCTCCTGCAGGTTGCCACGCACCGCTGCGCTGGCCGCCATCACTTCCCACTCCGCCTCGCGCGGCAGCCGCGCACCGGCCCAGCGTGCGCAGGCATCGGCTTCGTAGTAGCTCAGATGGCAAACCGGTGCGTGCGGATCGAGCGCGCGCTCACCGGACAGAGTGAACTCCGCGCTCAAGTCCCGCGACCAGTACAAGGGATGCGTCCAGCCTTCGCGCTCGACATGGTCCCAGCCATCACTCAACCACAGCGATGGCGTGCGATAGCCGCCCGCGTCGATGAACTCCCGATATTCCGCATTGGTCAGCAGCCGGTTGGCGAGCGCGAACGGCGCCAGCCATTCCGCATGGCGCGGACCTTCGTTGTCGTAGCTGAAGGCATCGCCGGCGGCGCCGATCCACTGCGCGCCAACCGGCCCGGCCACAAACGCGAGCGGCGCGGGCGCCGACGATGCCGCACACGGCGTCGCGTGGTAGATCGGCTTCAGTGGATTGGACGCAAACAGATGCTTGATGTCGGTCAGCAGCAGTTCCTGGTGCTGCTGTTCGTGGTTGATCCCCAGCGTGACGCGCATGACCAGATCGTCGTCGGCGCCGTCGCCCGCGAGCCGCGCCAGCACGCGCGCATCCACCGCGTCGCGCCACGCCAGCACCTCGGCAAGGCTGGGCCGGGTCAGCAGACCGCGCGCCGCGCGGCTGTGAAATCGCCCGACACTGCGATAGTAGGAGTTGAACAGAACGTGCCACTCGGGGTGACTCGGCCGAAACGCCGGGTCCGTACCGAGCACGAAGCGCTCGAAAAACCAGCTGGTATGCGCCAGATGCCACTTGGCCGGACTGGCATCGGGCATCGACTGTGCTTGTGCGTCTTCGGCGCTGAGCGGCGCCGCCAGCGCGCACGTCACCGCGCGCACGCGCGTGTAGCGGGCGCTCAGCGATTCAGCCGCTGCCGGTGACGGCGTGAGTAAAGCGTGGGGCGCACGTATCTCCATCGGAGCTCCACCCTAGCAGAGCCGCTCGGCCAGGCCCAAACCCGGCGCCGACGAACGCCCGCTGTCATCGTGCGGTCACATGACCGCGCTGCAATAATGGCCTCCTGTCGCCAGCCCGGGTGATCCGTGCAAAAACGCATCCTCATCATCGAAGATGAAGCCTCGATCCGCTCCATGGTCGCGTTCGCGCTGGGCAAGGCGGAGATGCAAACCCTGCAAGCCGCCGATGCGCGGGAAGCGCAGTTGGTGATCGCCGACACGGTGCCCGATCTGATCCTGCTCGACTGGATGCTGCCGGGAACCAGCGGCCTCGAACTCGCCCGCCGCCTGCGCCGGGACGAGCTCACCGCCGAGGTGCCCATCATCATGCTGACCGCACGCGGCGAGGAAATGGATCGCGTCAACGGCCTTGAGGCCGGGGTCGACGATTACGTGGTGAAACCGTTCTCGACCCGCGAGCTGATCGCCCGCATCAAGGCCGTCCTGCGGCGCAGTCAGGGTGATGACGGCAGCGGCTCGGTCGAGCTTGGCGGTTTGCGCATCGATGGCGCCGCCCACCGTGTCTATGCCGGCGACGAGGCGGTGCAAATCGGCCCCAGCGAATATCGGCTGCTGCACTTTTTCATGACCCATCCCGAGCGGGTGTATTCCCGCACGCAACTGCTGGATCATGTCTGGGGCGGCAGCGTGTACGTGGAGGAACGCACGGTGGACGTGCACATCCGCCGGCTGCGCAAAACCCTGGAGCCGTGGCAACTGGATGCATTGGTGCAAACCGTGCGCGGCACCGGCTACCGCTTTTCGACCCGGCCATGAGCGCCGGCATCCACCGTTCGCGTCGCCGCGCCATCGGCTGGCTGCGCAAACTGCGCCGGGCGGCCGACACCATCGGCGATGCCCTGGTGCTGACCGATGCCGATGACCGCATCCGCTGGTTGAACCGCGCGGCCGACCACTTGCTGGGGCTGCGTCGTCCCGGCAGCCACGGGCAACGCCTGGGCGAACAGCTCGGCAGCAGTGAGCTCGGCGCGTGGTGGCGCGGCGGCGGCGTCGAAGCGGCCACCGACATCGCCGCGCCACTGCCGGGCGGCCCACGCCTCAGTGCCCAACGGCTACCGCTGGGTGCCGGCGATCAGCTGCTGCTGGTGCGCGATATCAGCCCACTCAACCGGCTCGAACAAATGCGCCGCGACTTCGTCGCCAATGTGTCGCACGAATTGCGCACGCCCTTGACGGTGATCCACGGCTACCTCGAATTGATCGCGCCGGAGGACGTCCCCGCCTTGGCGCCGGTACTGCACGAAATGCGCACCCAATCCCGGCGCATGGGCCAGATCGTCGAGGATCTGCTGACCTTGTCGCGGCTGGAAACCCAGCAATCCCTGCCCGACGAGCATGTGGCAATGACGCCATTGCTCGACACCGTGCGGCGCGAAGCCGAAGCCCTGAGCCAGGGGCGCCACCGCATCGAACTCCACGCCGAGGCCGGGCTCGACCTGCTCGGGTCACTCAAGGACCTGCACAGCGCGTTTTCCAATCTGGTCAGCAACGCGGTGCGCTACACGCCGAGCGGCGGCAGCATCGTGATCCGCTGGCAGCGCACCGCTACGGGCGCGGACTATGCCGTCAGCGATACCGGTTACGGCATCCCCGCCGATCACCTGACGCGCCTGACCGAACGCTTCTACCGCGTCTCTTCCAGCCGTTCGCGCGAAACCGGCGGCACCGGCCTCGGCCTGTCCATCGTCAAGCACGTACTCAGCCTGCATCAGGCCCGGCTCGGGATCGAGAGCCAGCCCGGCGCCGGCTCGACGTTCACCTGCCAGTTCGGGCGCGAACGCCTGCTCGCGGCCAGCACCGACGCCTGATTGCCCGCGCCACCCGCGCGCCCACCCCACCATTGCGTGGTGCCCACCACCGCACCACACAACGGATACACTGATGCCATCGGTCATCGGTTTCGGGGGAAGCGTGATGTCGTACTGGCGCATTTTCGCTCTGGCGGTCTGCCTGATCAGCGCTCGCATCGGCGCACAAACCCTGCCCAGTTTTCCCGGTGCAGAAGGCTTTGGCGCCGAAGCCAGCGGCGGCCGTGGCGGCCGGGTTCTGTACGTGACCACGCTGGCTGCCGACCCCGACGGCCTGCAAGGCAGCGGCAACAGCGGATCGCTGAATTGGGCGCTGCGCCAAAGCGGCGCTCGTACCGTGCTGTTCAAGGTCAGCGGCGTGATCGACGGCCTGGCGACCATCCGCTCCGGCGATGTCACCATCGCCGGCCAGAGCTCGCCCGGCGGCATCATCGTGCGCGGCCTCATTTGCGGCGTGCATTACGGTGGCGTCGCCTGCGACAACGTGATCGTGCGGCATCTGCACTCGCGCCCCGCCTGCCAGCTCAGCTCGCCGGGCGATTGCCCCGCCAGCGACGACGCCTTGCGGCTCGACGGCCTGCAACGCGCCATGATCGATCACGTCTCGCTGGCCAATGCCAGTGACGAAGCGATGCAAATCAGCTGGGCATCGAAGATTACCCTGCAAGATTCCATCCTCGCCGAGACCGTGGGCGAGCATGCGATCTACGGCGGCATCCTGATCAACTATTCCAACACCAACTACCCGCTCGACGGGATCAGTCTGGTGCGCAACCTGTTCTATCGCATCAAGGGCCGGCTGCCGGAAATCACCTGCGAGTCGAGTTCACAGGACGATCAGGAACCGCGCGACATCAGCGCCTGCCAAACGCACACCTTGCATCTGGAAGTGGCCAACAACGGCTACTTCGACCCCGGCTACACCATCGAATACAACCCGTGGGTGGATGACAACCCGGGCAACGGCCCATTCCGGGTCGATTTGAATCTGGTCGGCAACGTGTTCCATCCGCGTTCGAGCTTTCCGTACGCCATGGCGGCGGCGAACCTGATCGGCGCCGGCGGCATGGACAGCGACAACAATCTGTACGTGAACGACAACCACATCGACCTGTACCCGGCGCTGTCGGACTACGCGCTGTTCTACTGCTGCAACGACTTCGCCACGCTGCCAAGCGGCAACCAGGACCCCGGCAGCGCCACCCATCTCGGCAGCCGCAACGCGTTTCCCACCGTCACCTATCGCAGCGCCGCCGGGCTGCTGCCCGCGCTGGCGATCAGCTCTGGCGCGCAACCACACGACCCGATGGATCGACGCATCGCGGCCTCCACCCGCAGCGGCATCATCCCCGACATCCCGCACGAACAGGCCGTCGCCGCGGATGCACTCGACCTCGACTTCCCGGCCGCATCGCCGCCAGCACCGCCGCTCGACAGCGATGCCGATGGCATGCCCGACGCGTTCGAAGCCGCGCACGCAGCCCTCGGCGTGAATCCGCAATTCGCGGACAACAACGGCCTGCAACTGTCACTGCCGCTGCTGGGCCAGGCCGGCTACACCAATCTCGAGGTCTACCTCGAACTCTTGGCAAGGCAACGCAGCGACCGCATCTTCGACAACGGTTTCGACTGACCCGGCGGCGGCTCAGAACGCCAATTGGCCCCACACGCCGATTTCATCGCTGCGCTGCTGGCGTTGGCAAGCCTGTGTGCCGCAGAGCGCCGACGCGTCGCTATGGGTGCGCTTCCACACCAGCGCCAGATCGATGCGTTTGCTGACCTGGTACTCGACGCCGGCATGGGAATAGCGCTGCTGATTGCGCGGATCACGGTCGCGGCGCAACCGCGCGCGGTCGTGACGCCCGAACACGGCCCACTGATCCGCGAGCCGCGCACTGGCCCACGCTGACCACCCCGCGGCGGTGTCCGATAGCGGCGCCGCCACGGTGCGCCAATTGTCGGCACGGAACCACTCGGCGCCGACGCGCAGGTGCGCGTTTGTCCACGCCAGCATCACACTGGTACGTTGCGCGGTGTGATACGTGGCGGCCTGACGTGCCGCGCCGAGCTTGCCCGAATACGCGCCAATAGCCAAAGCCAGCCCACCCACCGGCTCCACCGCGACGCGGGCCTCGACATCAACGTGATGGCTGTGGCCGGGCTCCCGATAACCCCGTCCGTTGACCGCGGAAACCGCGTAATTGACCGCCGTGCCCGCGCCCACGCCACCGCCAAGGTGCACGCCCCAGTCGGCGGAGGTGCCGAACTTCAGGCGATCCAGCAGGGATTTTTCCACGTAGCGAAAGCCCTGCGCCTTGTCGACGTACGACACCCAAGGCAAGTCCGCCGCGCCAAGTCGCAACACCGCCGATTTCGAGAATACCGTTTGCAGATACGCCTTCTTGACGAACGGCTCGTCAAAACCGTCTGCACTCGACCACGCCGCATCGGTGGTCAGATGCAGTGACCACACGGGATTGAAAGCGTGCGCCAGCGTGAAGTACATCCGCTTCACGTCGCCGCCGCTGCCCCGGCGCCCGGCGCCATCGCCGTGACTAGCCTCCACCGTGCGGTGGCTGACGTCGAAAAACAACTTGCCACCGACCTCGGTCGTTGCGGCGAACGCCGACGTGCTCGCCAGCGCGAAGCCACAGGCCAGCGCCCGCGCTGTCAAACGTGAAACGGACTTGTGCATGCACGGATTCCCGGCCCACCGTGGCGACCCTGTGTCGCCATCTGGACGGTGTCCGACGCCACCAGTGTGGCGAACCAACATGACAAACGTGTTGCAGACGTGCTGCCGTGCAGCGACGCGGTACGCGTGTGCGTCGCAGCGGGCACGCAGTGGCCTTGTCACACGATTGCAATATTTCTTTCATGCAACGGCAATGTTCAGCCACTGAAATACGCGTCAGTCATTCCAGCCCGCCCGTGAATCAGGAGCCACCCGTGTTCAAAAATCGACTCTCGCGCTTGCTGCCCGTGGTCGCCGCGGCCACCATGAGCGTCACCGCCGCCGCCACCGACATCACCGGCGCCGGTTCCAGCTTCGTCTATCCGGTGTTGTCGAAATGGTCGGCCAACTATGCCGAGGCCAGCGGCCACCGCGTCAACTACCAGTCGATCGGTTCCGGCGGCGGCATCGCGCAAATCAAGGCCGGCACGGTGGACTTCGGCGCCTCCGACAAACCGCTGTCATCTGCCGATTTGCAAAAATTCGGCCTCGGCCAGTTTCCCAGCGTGATCGGCGGCATCGTGCCGGTGTACAAGCTCGACGGCATCGCACCGGGCAAACTGGTGCTGGATGGCGCCACCCTGGCCGCGATCTTCCTCGGCAAGGTGAAAACCTGGAACGCACCGGCCATCGCCGCCTTGAATCCAGGGCTTGATCTGCCAGCACGCAAGATCACCGTCGTGCACCGATCCGATGGCTCCGGCACCACCTTCAACTTCACCAACTACCTCTCCAAGGTCAGCGCGGAATGGCAGGCGACGGTCGGCGAAGGCACCGCGGTGGATTGGCCGCTCGGCATCGGCGGCAAGGGCAACGAAGGCATCGCCGCCTACGTCGGCCGCATCCAGGGCGCCATCGGCTACGTCGAGTACGCCTACGCCACCCGCAACGGGCTCGGCTATGCGGCAATGAAAAACGCGGCGGGCCACGTCGTCCAGCCCGGCGGCGCGAGTTTCCAGGCCGCCGCCGCCAGCGCCGACTGGAGCCAGGCACGGGACTTCAACCTGATCATGACCAACGCACCGGGCAACGACGCGTGGCCGATTGCCGCCACCACCTGGATCATCCTGCCGAAGCAACCGGCCAGCGTGGAACGCAGCCGGGTTGCCATCGCCTTCTTCCGTTACGCGATGACCCAGGGTCAGGCCGAGGCCGAAGCACTGCATTACGTGCCGCTGCCGGCCGCGCTGGTGGAGCGCATCGAAGCCTACTGGGCCGGCGAGCTCAAACACTGACCCATGACGCTCGCCTCGACACGTCACAACCGCCACCCACGCATCACGCAAGCGAACCCACATGTCGCACGCTACCGCCACCGCCATGCACCCGGATCCGCGACAGAGCAGCGGCGGCCACGATCCGCGCGGTCGCCCCGTGATCGACCGCGCCCGCACGGACGCTCGCCACGACCGCTGGTTCCGCGGCACGCTCCGCACCTGCGCGCTACTGGTGCTGGTGGTGCTGGTGGGCGCCGCGCTGTCCACCTTGTGGGGTGGGCGCGAGGTACTGTTCGGTGACGGCTGGCGGTTCTTGACCAGTGCCGAGTGGAATCCGGTGGAAAACCGTTACGGTGCGCTGGCGCCGGTCTTCGGCACCCTGGTTACCTCCCTGATCGCGCTGCTGCTGGCGGTGCCGCTGGCCTTCGGCATCGCCCTGTTCCTGACCGAAATCGCCCCAGCGTGGCTGCGCGGTCCGGTGGCGGCGGCGATCGACCTCTTGGCCGCGATCCCATCCATCATCTACGGCATGTGGGGATTGTTCGTATTCGTGCCCTTCATGGCCGAACGCGTGCAGCCGACGCTAAGTGAAACACTGGGCACGCTGCCGCTGATCGGCGTGCTGTTCGACGGCCCGCCGCTCGGCCTCGGCATCCTCACCGCCGGCATCGTGCTGGCGATCATGATCGTGCCGTTCATCGCCGCAGTGATGCGCGAAGTGTTTCAGGCGGTGCCGACCCGGCTCAAGGAATCGGCCAGCGCACTCGGCGCCACCACCTGGGAGGTGGTGTGGGACATCGTGCTGCCCTACACCCGCTCGGCGGTGATCGGCGGCATTTTTCTCGGCTTGGGCCGCGCGCTCGGCGAGACCATGGCGGTGACCTTCGTGCTCGGCAACGCCTACGACATTTCCGCCTCGCTGCTGATGCCGGGCACCTCGATTTCCTCCGCCATCGCCAACGAGTTCAACGAAGCCGTCGGCAGCCATCGCTCGGCGCTACTGGCGCTCGGCTTCCTGTTGTTCGTGGTCACCTTCGTGGTGTTGCTGGTGGCGCGCCTGATGCTGCGACGGCTGTCGCGGCGGGAGGGCACGCGATGAATCCGGGTCTGTATCGGCGGCGCCGCTGGCGCAACACGCTGGCCATGCTGCTGGCCGGCGGCGCCACCCTGATTGGGTTGGCGTTCCTCGCCTGGATCCTGTGGGTGACGCTGAGCCGCGGTATCGCTGCCATCGGCGCGCCGCTGTTCACCCGCATCACCGCGCACGCCGAGCAAGGCGGCCTCGCCAACGCCATCGTCGGCAGCCTGCTGATCGATCTGATGGCAATCCTGATCGCGGCCCCCATCGGCGTGATGGCCGGCACCTGGCTGGCCGAATTTGCGGCCCGTTCGCGGCTGGGGGCGCTGATCCGCTTCTTGAACGACATCCTGCTGTCGGCGCCATCCATCGTGCTCGGCCTGTTCGTGTACGTGGTGGTGGTGCTGCCGATGACCGCGGCCAGCGACGGCGCGGTGACGTTCTCGGCACTGGCCGGCGCACTGGCGTTGGCGTTGATCGGCCTGCCGGTGATCGTGCGTACCACCGATGAAATGTTGCAACTGGTGCCATCGACGCTGCGCGAAGCGGCGCTGTCGCTCGGCATCCCGCAGTGGAAGCTGACCTGGCAGGTGCTGCTTCGTGCGGCGGGTTCGGGCATCCTGACTGGCGTACTGCTGGCGCTGGCGCGCCTCGCCGGGGAAACCGCGCCGCTGCTGTTCACCGCTTTCGGCAACAACTTCATGGCATTCGGCCCGCTCGACAAGATGGCCAGCTTGCCCACCGTGATCTACCAGTACACCAACGACCCCAACCCGGCCATGCATGCCATCGCCTGGGCCGGCGCCTTGTTGATCACGCTGTTCGTGCTGACGCTCGGCTTGCTCGCGCGCCTCGTTCTGACCCGCGGAAAGACCCACCATGACTGAACCCGCTGCCACCGCCGCGACCCGCCCGCACATCGAAGTGCGCGGGCTGGACTTCCACTACCACCAGCACCATGCGCTGAAACACATCGACATGGACATCCCGGCGCGCCAGGTCACCGCTATCATCGGCCCGTCCGGCTGCGGCAAATCGACTTTGCTGCGGGTGTTCAACCGCATCTACGCGATCTATCCCGGCCTGCGCGCCGCGGGCGAGGTGCGGCTCGATGGCGACAATATCCTCGACCCGCGCTATTCGATGAACCGCCTGCGCAGCAAGGTCGGCATGGTGTTCCAGAAACCGGTGCCGTTCCCGATGACGATTTTCGAGAACGTGGCCTGGGGTATCCGCCATCACGAAAAACTAAAGGGCACCGCGATGGAACAGCGCGTCGAACAGGCGCTGCGCAGCGCCGCCCTGTGGGACGAGGTCAAGGACAAACTCAAGGCCAGCGCGCTGGGGCTTTCCGGCGGTCAGCAACAGCGCCTGTGCATCGCCCGCGGCATCGCGCTCAAACCCGAAGTGCTGCTGCTCGACGAACCCACGTCGGCGCTCGATCCCATCGCCACCGGCCGCATCGAGCAATTGATCGAGGAACTGAAGCGCGACTTCACCATTGTCATCGTCACCCACAACATGCAACAAGCCGCCCGCGTCTCCGACCGCACCGCATTCATGTATCTCGGCGAGCTGGTCGAAATCGGCGACACCGAAACCCTGTTCACCCGCCCCGGCAAGCAGCAGACCGAGGATTACATCACCGGACGCTTCGGATGAGGCGCGACCGGGAACGGGAAGACGCGTTTTCCAGATTGCCAATTCACCGCTAGAGCGCAATGACCATGCCGCACTCCAACGACCACATCATCAAGAGTTACGACACCGAACTCGGACGCCTGACCGGTGAAATCCTGCGCATGGGCGAGCTGGCTGCCAAGCAGCTCGACGCCGCCATCGAGGCGGTGGAGCGCCGCGATCAGGGCGTGGCCCGGCACATCGTCGACAACGACGACGCCATCGACACGATGGAGCACGCAATCAACAATGACGTGGTGCGGCTGCTGGCGCTGCGGGCGCCGATGGCGCGCGATCTGCGCGCGGTATTCGCCGCGCTGCGGGTCGCTTCCGACATCGAGCGCATCGGCGATTACGCGGCCAACGTCGCCAAGCGCGCCATCCCGCTGTCGCTGGCCGCGCCGGTGGCACCGGCGGCGGGCCTGCGCCGTCTCGCCACACTGGCCAACGCGGCACTCGCCGAGGTACTCGAGGCCTACCGCGCGCTGGATGCCGAACGCGCGCTCCGCGTCTGGCAGGGCGACACCCGGCTCGATGAAGCCTACACCGCCGTGTTCCGCGAATTGCTGACCTACATGATGGAAGACCCGCGCAGCATCACACCCTGCACGCACCTGCTGTTCATGGCCAAGAACATCGAACGCATCGGCGACCACGCCACCAACATCGCCGAGAACATCTGGTACGTGGTGCACGGTGAGCCGCTCACGCTGCCACGCCATTCGCACGACACCACCACCGACCCGGACTATCCGCACCTCGGCAATCCCCGGTAGGAGCGGCCCATGGCCGCGAATGAAGAATTCGGGATACCGACCCTGCGTTCGCGCCCATGGGGCGCTCCTACACAAAATCTCGTTGCACGGGTGCAGGAGCGCCCCATGGGCGCGATCACAATGCACGCCACCGTGGATGCGGTGGATCGCGCCTGAAAGGCGCCTACGGCCGGATCAACATCGCATCGCCATAGGAAAAGAAGCGATAGCGCTCTGCCACCGCGTGCCGGTAGGCGTCAAGGATGAACTCGCGCCCGGCCAGCGCCGACACCAGCATCAGCAAGGTGGATTGCGGCAAATGGAAGTTGGTAACCAGCGCGTCGATGCTGCGGAAGCGATAACCCGGCGTGATGAAGATACGCGTCTCGCCGCGAAACGGCGCGAGTTCGCCGTCCACGCTGGCGCTCTCCAGCGCGCGCACCACGGTAGTGCCAACCGCAACCACGCGACCACCGGCGGCGCGGGTGCGGCGCACTTGCTCGACCAGATCGGCGCCGACGTCGATCCACTCCTGGTGCATCACATGGTCTTCGACCCGTTCGGCGCGCATCGGCTGGAAGGTGCCGGCACCGACATGCAAGGTCACATAACCGGACTCGACCCCGCGCTCACGCAAGCGCGCCAGCAGCGTCTGGTCGAAATGCAGGCCGGCAGTGGGCGCCGCCACCGCGCCACTCACCCGCGCGTACACCGTTTGATAACGCGCTTGATCGTCGGCGCTGTCATCGCGCTCGATGTACGGCGGTAGCGGCATGTGGCCAACACGCTGCAACAGGGCCTGCAGCGATTCCTCGCCCTGCTGCTGCAACTGGAAGAACTCACCCTCACGGCCGCTGACAGTCAGCACACTGCCGTCATCCAGCACGATGCGCCCCCCCGGCTTGGGCTTCTTGCTGACCCCGAGCTGGGCCAGCGCCGTGTGGGTGCCGGTGAGACGCTCGATCAGGATTTCGACCGCGCCGCCGGATTCCTTGTGCCCATGCAGCCGTGCCGGAATCACCCGGGTGTCGTTGAACACCAGCAAATCGCCGGGATTGAGCAAGCCGGGCAAATCGACAAACTGACGGTCCTGCCAGGTCCGCTGCGGCGCGTCGAGCACCAGCAAGCGGCTGGCGCTGCGCTCGGCCAATGGCGCCTGCGCGATCAACTCGTGCGGCAGGTCAAAGTCGAAATCGGATTTGTTCAAGGGCATCGTCACGAACGTCGGGAGCCGCGATTATCACCGATCCTGAAACCTGTTATGGTTGGGCTTGGGGCTGCATCCGGGGCAAGCATGAAACTCAAATCCACATGCACGGCGAGCTTCGCCTTGTGCGCCACCGCCACCGGCGTGTTGTTTGCCGCCACCCTCAGCGCCCAGACATACATCCCCGCCGGCGCCACGATTGAGTGCCATGGCGGCACACTCAACGCCGCAGGCACCAGCATGACGGTGGATGGTGCGCTGACCTTGGGGGCCGGCAGCCTGCTCGATCTGGCTGACTTCAGCGTAGGCAGCGCCGGGCAGGCCCAACTCGATTCGGGCCATATCGTCCTTGCCGGCAACTGGTCCAATCAGGGCGCCATCGACGCCGGCAGCAGCACGGTGTCGTTTGTTGACGGCGGCAGCGGCGCCAGCGCCCTGCTCGGCACGACCGAATTCGCTGCACTGGATTTCACCAGCGGCACCGGCAAGCACTACCTGTTCGAGTCCGGCCAGACACAAACCGTGTCGACGACGCTGACGATCCAAGGCACGCAGGCGGCACCGATCCAGATTGACGTCACCCAGCCCGGCGCGATCGCTTACCTGAATCTACTTGCCGGCGGCAGCCAGAACATCGCCCATGTGGGCGTCTCCGACGTGCACGCGAACGGGCAGCACCTGGCACCTGCTCTCACCAATGAAGGCGGCCGCGGCAACGACGACGGCTGGTTTGGCAGCGTCATTGCCGCACCTGTGCCCATTCCGGTACCGGCGACATCGCTGTGGTCGCTTTTGTTGCTCGCCGGACTGCTGGCTACCGGCACCGCCCTGCGCCTACGCCTGCACGGCCATCGCCGCGCGTTTTTGCGCTGACCGCAACTTCCACGGGAGTATCGACATGCTGCATTTTCAACCTCGCACGACCGTGCTGGTTTCCGCCATCGCCATGGCGCTGGCCGTCAGCGGCACGGCCCTGGCCCAACAGGACGTCACCATCACCCCACCTGCCGCAGGCGCGATAATTTTGCGTGATGCGGGCAACACCGATGCCTTGCGCGTCAATGCCGACGGCACCATCCAGTTACCGCAAGTGGCCGGCCAACCCGTGCAGAGCGGCCCGCTGTGCTTCGACCCCGGCACCGGCCTGATCGGCTCCTGTGCCGCCAGCGGCGTTACCGGGGTCACCGGACCCACCGGCGCCACGGGTGCCACCGGACCAATGGGGGCGACCGGTGCCACCGGACCGATTGGCGCAACGGGTGCCACGGGCGAGATGGGTCCAGTGGGCGCAACCGGCGCCACCGGCATGACCGGACCCACTGGCGCAACGGGTGCCACCGGCA
>DASSXP010000040.1:0-8071 GCA_035703755.1 Rhodanobacteraceae bacterium
GCCATGGGTACATTGCACGCAGGGGTATCAGGGAGAATTCCATGCAAGTCCTGTCGCGTCAGCGAGGCATCTCGTTGATCGAGGTGATGATGGCCGTGCTGATCTTCAGCATCGGCCTGATCGGCCTGGCCAGCCTGATGGTGATGGCCACGCGTTCCAACCACGCCGCCTACGTGCGCACCCAGGTGGTGTTCCTCGCCAACAGCATGGCGGCGCGGATGAGTGCCAACCCGGTCGGCGTGTGGAACGGCAACTACAACAGCACCAGCTATCCGGTTTCGTCCAGCTCGATCGGCTGCGGCTCCGGTGCGGCCTGCGACTCGGCCGAGCTGGCCACCCACGACCAGCGCCTGTGGAGCAGCCAGTTGAAGACCTTCCTGCCCAACCCGTCGGCCAGCATCGCCTGCGGCGACGTGGGCACCGCCGGCTACGACCCCACCCCGCAGCTGGCCATGCGTCCGCCCTACGGCGGCACCTGCACGATGACGATCACCTGGAACGAGCAGGGCGCCGGCGACAACAAGGGGACCGGTACCGACGCGAGCAAGGCCAACGCGGACCGGAGCTTTACCTGGGAGTTTCAGCCGTGACCACCTTCCGCATGCTTCCGCGTGATTCGCGCGGCTTCACCCTGATCGAACTGATGGTGGCGATGGTGCTGGGCCTGCTGGTGGCCGCCGGCATCGTCACCGTGTTCGCCTCCACCTCCAGCAGCAACAAGGCGCAGAACCAGTTGGCGCAATTGCAGGAGGCCGGTCGTTTCGCGGTGACACGGATCGGCACCGACCTACGCATGGCCAATGGGCAGTACTGCACCAACACCGGCGGCGTGGCCAAGGTCGCTTCGGGCGGCGACGCGCTGGATCACATCCGCGCGCCCAAGGTCTACGCCAAGAAACTGATTGGTGCCGCCGGTGCGGTCAGCGGCGCGCTCGGCGACGTCACCACGGCGTGGGGCGCCGGTTCGTATCCGGCCGCGCCCACGGCGCCATATACGATGCCGTCGTTCCTGTTCATGCGCGGATACGAGTGCTCGCTGACGGCGTGCACGCCGGTGGACCCAAACACCAGCATCAGCTCGATACCTAAGATGGGTACGGCGCTGAATAACCGGGTGAAGGGGGCCGACGTGCTCACCGTGCGCTACGTGAACCCCTCCGCCGGCTGGGCCATCGGCGGTGCCGGCAGCAGCCTGGCCACCAGCAGCAGCGCGGCCACGATCGCCTCGATCACCCTGACACCGCAAACCGCACTGGGCGAACCACCGGCCAGCAATGCCGTGAACGGTGACCTGTTCATGCTGGCCGACTGCTCCAACGCGCAGATCTTTCCGGCCACCGCAAGCACCGGCAGCACCATCGTGATCACTCCGGTGGCCAACACCACCGACGGTTTCGGCACCGGCGCGGCCAACCTGCCTACCGCGCAGCAGCCAGAGTCCGTGCCCAAGGTGTTCGACGTCAACCGCGATTTCCTGACCGTCACCTATTACCTCAAGCTGGTCAGCGTCAACAATGACGGCAACGCCCCGTTCACCGGTGCGTTGATGCGCCGGGTCAACGGCGTCACCGGCCGTGGCGGCTCGGAGGACGAACTGGTGCGCGGCGTCGAGCGCCTGGACTTCCGTTACGGCGTGCAGGACGCCAACGGCAAGATCAGCTTCCTCAACGCCAAGGACGTCGATGCGGCCACCAGTTGCCCGCCGGGTGAACTCGATGCGCTCACCACCACCGGCTGCCTGTGGCGCGGCATCGTGAGCATCGAGGTCAGCCTGTTGATGGACGGCCAGACGCCGCTGTACACGCTGACCGGCAACCAGCTGAACTACCGCTACAGCGCCGACACCAACACCGGCCTGTTGCCGCCGTCCGGCCACGCCATCAGGCCCGTCGACCAGGGCTTCCCCGACCAGCTGCTGCGGCGCGAGTTCAGCGTGCTGGTACCCGTGCGCAACTACAACCCCTGATGAAGGCGGCGGCGCCCACCGGTGCTGCCGCATGATGTTTTCATGGAGCCAAGTCATGGCGATGCCGAACAAACCACGATCGATGCCAACCGGCCCACGCGCCCAGCGCGGTGCGGTGCTGGTGGTGGCGCTGATCTTCCTCATCCTGCTGACCATCCTGGCGATCAGCGCCTCCGGCCGCTCGCTGCTGCAGGAGCGCATGGCCGGCGGCCTGCACAATGCGCAGCAGGCGGAGATGAGCGCGATGACCGCGCTGCGTGGCGCCGAGTGGAAGCTGTGGACCAGCACCACCAACGTCACCGCCCATCTCAATTGCGGCACCGGCATCTTCACCGACTGCTACGTCTACGACCCGGCCAACCCGATCGCCAACGTAGTCGACTTCCGCACCAAGCAGGGCTGGGTCACGGCAGGTTCCACCGAGTACAAGGGCTACGGCGGTTCGGTCGACTACACCAGTGCCACCAAGGGCGATCTGGCGCAAAACCCGCGCTACATCATCGAGGACCTCGGCGTGGAACTGCCGCCGGGGGTCAGCGGCGGACTGCATGAGTCGGGGGCTACCGGCAGTACCGGCACCGGCACGTCCAGCGTCAGCCGGCATATCTACCGCATCACCGCACGTGCCACGGGTGGGAGCGCCAACACGGTGCGCGTGGTGGAAAGCACTTTCGCGGCCAAGAGCAATTGAGTCGGAGTATCCAGATCATGTCTATCCGTCATCTTCTCGCGAAGCGCATGCCGCCGGCCTTGATGGGCGGGCTGCTGACTTTGACCGGCGGCTTGTCCGCACCCGTACCGGTGCAGACGTCGCTGTCGGTCGCCGCGATCATCGTTGCCGGCAGCGCCTTCGTTCCGGCCTCGGCCGCCACGGCGGCAACCCCGTTGGGTACGGTGGAACTGAGTCCGGCTCCGCCCAACGTGACGCAATCGGTGGCACCGAACATCTTGCTGACCTTCGATGACTCCGGCTCGATGGCGCAGACCAACATTCCCGATGGCTTGAAAGCCTCTAACCAGTACTACTACTCGGCGAACAGCAATCCCGTCTATTACAACCCGGGGACGACCTACAACCCTCCGCTGAAAGCGGATGGAATTGCGCGTTTCCCCGCGTCGACATATACGAGCGCGTGGAAAGACGGCATGTGCGCGAATGTCGACATCGGCAAAGGTCTTGGCAAGGACAACACCGGCACCAGCTGCACCAGCACCACGGACCTGTCAAAGAGTTTCAGGACTGACGCCATCTATGACAGCTCCAGTTCGAGTCCGCCACGCCCTTATGGATCAGGCATGAATAACGTTTCCAATTCGATTGGAGATGCTGGCGGCTTTTATTACGCATGCCCCACAGTGAACAGCAATTCTGGCTGTAAAAAGATACTGGTTGGCAGCACCGATGACACTACAGCGGGTACCGTGGACGAACAGAGGCAGAATTTCGCAAACTGGTACTCCTATTACCGCACGCGCATGGAGCTGACACGCAGCGCCATGGCGGAGACGTTCGCGCAGTTGGGCAAGAATGCTCGCGTGGTGGGCCAATTCCTCAACGCCGGCAGCCTGTTTGCGGGCGGAACCACGACATTTGAGAGTTTCGCAGACACCAGCACTGGCGTGGGCCCGCGCACGGACTTCTTCAATTGGCTCTACGGTGCATACGCCAACAATTCGACGCCTACGCCTGCGGCCATCAACGCAGCGGGCAAGGTCCTGACCTATGGCAAGGGGGTCAAGAGCAACAAGAACCCCTACTGGGAAGAAGGCGCCGGAGTCGATGGCAAGGGCATGGAACTGACTTGCCGACAGAACTTCAATGTGCTGGTAACGGATGGTTACTGGAACTCCACCACCAGTGCCAGCGTCAAGAGTCCGCGAGACAGCTACACGCTGCCCGATGGCGTGGCTTATGACGCCACGAGCACGAACGCCCAGGTTTATTCGAACGTCCCTGCGACGAGCTACCCTTCGTTGGCGGACCTCGCGTTCCACTATTGGGCAACCAATCTCCGGCCGGATTTCACCAACCCGGCCGATCCCTTGAAGCCCAAGCTGGACGTACCGACCTCCATCACTGATTTCACCGACGTGAACAACAAGCCGGTTGTCTGGGACGGCAAGGGTACGCCGCCTGCGTCCATCTATTTCAATCCGAAGAACGACCCGGCGACGTGGCCGCATCTGGTTCAATACATGGTGACCCTCGGTGTCAACGGTACCCTGAACTATCCGGGTGACTACGACGCCTTGCGCCAAGGAACGAAAGCATGGTCGAAGCCAGCGTCCGGCGGCGACAAGACCGACATTGACGACACTTGGCATGCGGCGATCAGCAGCCGTGGCTCATATCTCGAAGCCAATGACCCGCCCTCGCTGGTGGCGAAACTGAGGGCCATTCTCTCCGGTATCATTGCGAAAAGCTCCGCTCCGGATACCGGCGCACTCAATACCAGTGTGCTGGTCCAGGGTGCGCTCGGATTCCAGACTAGCTACAACTCCTCCGACTGGAGTGGGACGCTCAAGGCGGTCACGGTCAACGCCGACGGCACGGTTGATCCGGCTGGTGTCTGGAGCAAGGAAGCGGGCGCGAGGCTCACTGATCGGACGACTTCGCGCAACATCCTGACGTCAACAGAGAAAGCCGACGGCAGTTTCGATGACGGCGTCACTTTCGCCTGGGCAAATCTCGACGATGCGGCGAAAACCTTGATAAGCACCCAACCGGCCAGCACCGACACTACCAATGATACTGGCTCGGCGCGCGTGGACTGGATCAGCGGCGTGGTGACCAACGACGGCACGCTTTATCGCAAGCGGTCTACCTTGCTCGGCGCCATCATCGGATCGCAAGCGGTGTATGTGAGCTACCCGGCGAGCGGCTATCGCAACAACTGGCCCTCGGGCTCGCCTGAGGCGACGGCGATGGCTGCCGACACCTCCTGCGTTTCCACCGCCCCCACGCTGGCCACTTGTCACAGCTACGAGGCGTTTGCGAGCATCTACAAGGATCGCAAGCCCGTCGTTTACGTCGGAGCCAATGACGGCATGCTGCATGCGTTCGATGCGTCGATGACGCAAGACACTTCGACGCCGCCGAAAACCGTGCCGACCACGGACGCGGGGAGCGAATTGTTCGCTTACGTGCCGCGATCGGCCTATGGCAACCTGGGCAACCTGCCCAGCAAAGGTGCGGCGAAGTTTGCACCGACGGTGGACGCTACGCCGGTAACCCGTGACGCGTTCTTTGGAGGGGCGTGGCACACGCTGCTCGTGGGTGGTCTGCGACTGGGTGGACGTGGCGTGTATGCACTGGACATCACCGATCCCACTGCGATGACCGCGAGCCAGGTGTTGTGGGAGTTCAATGCCGACGCACCCGCCACGGCTTCCCCCGGCTGCGTATCCAACTACGGAAGCTGCAATCCCGCTGACCTGGGCTTCACCTACGGCCAACCGAACATCGGTCGGCTGGCGAACGGCAAGTGGGTGGTGCTGGTGCCGGGCGGCTATTTCCCCGACTGCACGGTGGCACCGTACAACTCGGCAAACTGCCCGACGCCTGCAGGCGCACCCACGACCGGGACGCCCGCGGTTGCCTTCAGTTCGCTGTTCGTCATGAACGCGGAGACCGGTCAGATGATCGCGGAGCTGAAGACCCCGACCGGCACCGTCGCCAGTTCGGGCCTCTCGTCGCCGGTCCTGGGTGACTACAACAATGACCAGGTCGACGACGTGGCCTTTGCGGGCGACGTGAACGGCAACCTGTGGCGCTTCGATCTATCGAGTGCCAGTCCGTCGAGTTGGAAGGTCACGCTGGCTTACAAGCCGAACACACCGGGCGCCCAGCCGATCACCTCGATGCCGCGGCTGTTCCCCGACCCGGCGACCAATCGTTTCATGGTGGTATTCGGCACCGGCAAGTACCTGGGTGCTTCGGATGCCACCGACGGCACGATGCAGTCGCTCTATGGCATTCGCGACAAGCTCGACACCAGCACGCCCGTCACCAAGGCGAATCTGCAGAAGCAGACCTTGTATGAGGCGGCATCGGCGAACGCGACCAATATCGTGCGCGGCCTCACCGACAACTCGCTGAGCACAACGCAAGGCGGATGGTATGTCGACCTCGACCTGACCAGTTCGCCGGGCGAACGCGTGGTGGTCACGCCGGGAGCCTTGTTCGATACCAATCGCGTCATCTTCACCACCTTGATTCCCGGAACCCAGGATCCCTGCAGCACGACCATCAATGGTGCCTTGATGGTGTTGAATGCGGCGACGGGTGGTTCCGGCGGTGGCCTGTCCGGGCCGGCAGCCCCCACGGGCGGCTGGACGACAGGAGTCAGCACGGTAGGTGGCCGCGTCACCAACCCGCCCACCGGCGGCTCGGTGCCGGTGGCGTCGGTGATCGGCGGCGGCAAGCTGCTGATCCCGGGCCTGGAGCTGCAGGGCGGCGGCAATCTCAATATCGATGACGCGATCTGGCGTCGGCGCGCATGGCGGGAGTTGAACAATGACCTGTGACGGCAAGCCAAGGGGATGGGCGATGGGACGCATGCGCGGTTTTACCCTGCTCGAGTTGATGATCGTGGTGGTGATCATCGCGGTACTCGCTGCCTTCGCCATTCCGGCATACAACCGCTATGGGTTCCGCGCACACCGGGTGGACGGGCAGGAGCTGCTGTTGCGCATCGCCAATGCGCAGGAGCGCTGGTACGCCACGGCCAATGCCTACGGTAGCCTCACTGAAGTCGGTTTCAGCGATCCGGCGATCTCGGAGAAGGGCTTCTACTCGGTGACCGTGGTGGCCAGCTCCTCGTCGCAAGCCTTCGTGGCCACCGCCACGCCCGTCGGTGGCCAGGCCAAAGACGTGTGCGGCCCGCTGACGATCGACAACGCGGGCAGGAAGACCCCCGACCCGGCATCGGCCTCCTCCAACAGCAACGGCAGCTGCTGGTGAGCGCCATGATGGCCATGCCCAACCGCACGCGCGGCTTCAGCCTGCTGGAGCTGATGATCACCATCACCGTGATGGCGATCCTGCTGGCGATCGCCGTGCCCAGTTTCCGCGACGTGATCCACCGCAACCAGGTCAGCTCGGCCAGCAACGCCATGCTGGCCAGCTTGAACTACGCGCGCAGCGAGGCGATCACGCGCGGCCAGCTGGTGTCGATGTGCCCGGGTGACCAGACCGCCGGCTGCACCTCCGGCGGCACGGTGTACGACCAGGGCTGGCTCGTCTATACCTATCCCGCGGGCGCCGCTTCGGCGAACAAGGCTTACGCGGCGGGCACCTCGATCCTGCTGCGCAGCATCGATCCGCAGACCAACGTGTCGATCCAGGCCAAGAGCGGCACCATCGTCACCTTCGGCCAGCAGGGCCAGCTCAAGCCGAGCACGCCGCTGGTGTTCGCCGCCTGCTACCGCAGCGGCAGCAGCGGCACCGGCACCGTCACCACCAAGGTACCCGGCGCCCAGCTCGACGTGAACGGCTCGGGCAGTGTCACCACGAAATCGCTGACGAACGCGGCGAGCTGTACGCCGAGCTGAGCCTGTCCGGACATTGAACACGGCGTCGTCGCGGATTCCGCGGCGGCGCTTTTTTTTCGATGCGGATGCCGCTGGAGTCCCGGTCGACCAAAGCTCTGCACGCCGTCATTCCTGCGAAGGCACACTGCTGTCCGGAACAAGTTTGCTGGCGGGCGGCGGAAGCGTTGCGGCACAACGTTGCTTGGCGATCGCCCACAACGTCGACTCAAAATTTCTGTCTTCTTCGCCGTCATTCCCGCGAAAGCGGGAATCCAGTGACTCACGGCGCCAAAGCCAGATGGATGACCAGCCCTTCGGCTGTTGAAAAGCGCCTCCCGCTTTCGCGGGAAGGACGACGGGAGGCGTTGAAGGAATGTTGGCCGTGAAACGTCGGGTATGAATTTATTCCGGACAGTAGTGTGCCTTCGCAGGAATGACGGCAAGTGGAGGAGTGGCGGCAAGGGAGGGCCGGCTTCGCGACGGTGCGTTGCGCTCAGCCGAAAGGGCTCGCAGAGCCGCTCTGGTCGTGGACATCCTCCGCCAGTCGCTCGGCCAGGCCTGAGTGGCGGCGGG
>DASSXP010000175.1:0-18980 GCA_035703755.1 Rhodanobacteraceae bacterium
CCTTGAAAACGAGCACCTCGGGCAGCCCGGCGGCAGCCGTGTCCATCGCTCCGTCGCCCGCGACCTGCGCACGCCACCAGCTGCCACCGCCCGTATCATCGATCAACCCGGGCGCGGCATCCGTGCGCGCCATACCGGCCAGCGCTCCGGGGGCATCATGCTCGCTACCGACGCCGAGATACTGCACACGCAAGCCAGTCTGGGCGGCGGCGCCGGATGCCCCAATCAGCAGCAAAATCGCAACGATGCGCAGCAGCATGGATGCAAGGAGTCAGGCGGCAGCCCCGGGTGGCGGGATCGTAGCATGTCGCCCGGCGTGGATTGCCAGTGGCATCGGACTGCGCGAGTATGCGTGGCACCACCGCTGCACCACACATCATCACCGCGACCCGCCAGCAGGAAAGCCCATGAAACGTGTCACTGGTATCGGCGGAATCTTCTTCAAATCGCCCAACCCGGCCGCCCTGTCGGCCTGGTATCGGGAGCATCTGGGACTCGACCTCACCGATTGGGGCGGCGCCATCTTCCACTGGGGCGGCGCCGACAGCGCACCCGGCGTCACCGTCTGGAGCCCGTTCGCCGACGACAGCGACGCCATGGCACCCAGCGCGGCTCGTTTCATGATCAACTTCCGCGTCGATGACCTCGATGCCTTGCTGGCGGCGTTGCGCGACGAAGGCTGTCAAGTGCTGGAGCGTACGGAATCCTCCGAGCAGGGCAAATTCGGCTGGGTACTTGATCCGGATGGCAACAAGATTGAACTGTGGCAACCACCGGCTGGCCGCTAGACCCGGCTTGTATCCCACTATGCGAGAAGGCGTGTTTTGACCACGGCAACGCGGGTCAAGAGTCGAAAGATGCAACGCATCCTGCTGCGCGCACCCGGCGTCGAGGATGCGTCCGCGTTTCTTGCCGCCGTCCGCGCCAGTCGCTCGCTGCACCATCCGTGGGTCGCGCCGCCGGCCAGTGCCGGCCAGTTCAGCGCCTATCTGGCGCGCATGGCGCAAGCGGATCACGCCGCGTTTCTGGTTTGCCGCGTCGACAACGACGCCATCGCCGGCGTGATCAACCTCAGCCACATCGTACGCGGCGTGTTTCAAAGTGCGTATCTCGGCTACTACGCCTTTGCCGACCATGCGCAGCAAGGCTTCATGCACGCCGGATTGCGCGCCGTCACACGGCAGGCATTCACCCGCCTGGCGCTGCACCGGCTCGAAGCCAACATCCAGCCCACCAACACCGCCTCGATCGCGCTGGTGAAAGCCTGCGGATTCGCGCGGGAAGGTTACTCGCCGCGCTACTTGAAAGTGGCTGGCCGCTGGCGCGACCACGAACGCTGGGCCTTGCTGGCGCGATGAGGTGGGCCCACGACCGCGCGCCCCCGAAGCGGCGATCCGCCCACCACAATCCACCCGACCGGAGCCATGCGATGAACACTGTTCACCCCGCAAGCGCGCAGATTTTCCCCGCCGCCATGGGAGCCGAGTATGCCTTCCGGGAAGGCTGTCATATCACCGAACGATGGAACGCCGACGCGGACGTGGCAGTATCGGTCGCCCAGGCGCGGGTCGCGCCCGGCGTCACCACGCGCTGGCACCGTCTGGTCGGCACCGTGGAGCGCTATCTGATCGTGTCTGGCAGCGGCGTGGTGGAGGTCGGCGAACTGGCGCCGCAAGCGCTGACTGCCGGCGCCGCGGTGCTGATCCCCGCCGACACGCGCCAGCGCATCCGCAATACCGGCACCACGGATCTGATCTTTCTGGCGGTGTGCACGCCCCGCTTTCGCCTCGAATGCTATCGGGATGACGACGCGTCGCCAGCCTGAGGCAGTATCGAATACATGCAATTCGTTGCACAACAATTGTGCTTTTTATGGTGAGTAAATGTGCAACTCTGTTTCGTTGTTGCCGTCGAACTTCACAACATGTTGATTTGTCTGAACGTTGTTGGATGGCACGCATCCTGCTATCAGCAGAGCAATTCCCTCAACCAGCGAGTCTTCCATGAGCGCCTCCGACGTACTCAAACTGATCCAGGACGAAAAGGTCGAATTTGTCGACTTCCGCTTTGCCGACATGCTGGGCAAGCAGCACCACGTCACCTTCCCGGCGCACGCCATTGACGAGGGCAGCTTCGAGGACGGCAAGATGTTCGATGGTTCCTCCATCGCCGGCTGGAAAGGCATCAACGAGTCGGACATGATCCTGATGCCGGACCCCGACAGCGCCTTGCTCGATCCGTTCAGCGCCCACAAGCAGCTGATGATCCAGTGCGACGTGCTGGAGCCGTCCACACTGCAAGCCTACGGCCGCGATCCGCGCTCGATCGCCAAACGTGGCGAGGCGTACCTGAAATCCACCGGCATTGCCGACACCGCCTTCTTCGGCCCGGAGCCGGAGTTTTTCATCTTCGATTCGATCCGCTGGCAGAACGACATGGGCCGGGTGTTCTACGAGATCGACTCCGAGGAAGCCGCGTGGGCGTCGCGCAACAAGTACGACGGCGGCAACAGCGGCCATCGCCCCGGCGTCAAGGGCGGCTACTTCCCGGTCTCGCCGGTGGATTCGCTGGGCGATCTGCGCGCCGACATGTGCAAGGTGCTGGAATCACTCGGCCAGACCGTCGAAGTGCACCACCATGAAGTCGCCAACGCCGGCCAGTGCGAAATCGGCGTCAAGTTTGCCACGCTGGTGCAGAAAGCCGATGAGCTGATGACGATGAAGTACGTGATCCGCAACGTCGCGCACCAGAACGGCAAGACCGTCACCTTCATGCCCAAGCCGATCGTCGGCGACAACGGCTCCGGCATGCACGTCCATCAATCCCTGAGCAAGGACGGCCAGAACCTGTTTGCCGGCGAACTCTACGGCGGGCTGTCGCAAACGGCCCTGTGGTACATCGGCGGCATCTTCAAGCACGCCAAGGCCATCAACGCCTTCGCCAACTCCACCACCAACAGCTACAAGCGCCTGGTACCGGGCTTCGAGGCGCCGGTGATGCTGGCCTACTCGGCCCGCAACCGCTCGGCCAGCTGCCGCATTCCCTACGTATCCAGCCCCAAGGGTCGCCGCATCGAGGTGCGCTTCCCCGATCCGATGCAGTCGGGCTATCTCACCTTCACCGCGCTGATGATGGCCGGCCTCGACGGCATCATCAACAAAATCGATCCGGGCGCGCCGGCCGACAAGGATTTGTACGACCTGCCGCCGGAAGAAGAGAAGAATATCCCGCAAGTGTGTGCCTCGCTGGATGCGGCGCTGGAAGCGCTGGACCAGGATCGCGGCTTCCTCACCGCCGGTGGCGTCTTCAATGACGACTTCATCGACGCCTACATCGCGCTGAAGATGAAGGAAGTCACCGCCTATCGCGCCTCCACGCATCCGCTGGAGTTCCAGATGTACTACGCGATCTGAAACCGCCTCGCCTCACTGCGGCAGCGCAAGACAAAACGGCGGCAGTGTCACCTGCCGCCGTTTTGCTGTGTCTTGTGCTCTGCTGAGCCTGTGACGCGTCTCTCGTCCGCCCCCCGGGTATCGCCACGGCGCCAAGGCACCGTGGCGATACGACGCTCAGTGGATCTCGAAGTCGTTGGCAAAGATGACGTCGACACTGCACTGGCCATCATCCGCGGCCTGATTGGTAAACGGCATGCCATCGATGCCACTGGCCACCACGTTGTCGATGGTCCAGCCCTGATCCCCTTGCGCGGCATCGGTGGCGACGACGAAGCGGACCAACACGGTCTGGCCCTGCAGGGCCGTGCCGAAGTCGATGCTGGCCGCTGTCATGCTGGTGCCGGAATTGCCGACATACGCGTTGCGGTTGGCATACGGATTGTCCGAGCCTTCGAACAACGCGCCACCGTAGGCCGGCGTCAAGCTGCCGACGCTGGTGACATCCTGCCAGGTGCTGCCGCCATTGGTGCTGACCTCGATCACGCCACCATCGTAGTTGGCATTACTCTTTTCGAAGCCGTACTTTTGCTGGAACGTGAGCACGAAGTTGCCCGTGGCAGATACATGCAGCGGCGGCGACACCAGCATCGACAAACCGGGCGCGCCCGAATCCGGCCCGAACGCGCCATGTCCGGTCGCGCCAAGGCTCACCCGGCGCCACTGGTTTTCCGGATCGCTGAGACCTTGCAGTTGCGACGTCCACGCCAGCACCGGGTTTTCGAAGTCATCGCTGGCGGCCGGCACCTGATCGACATTGACCTGGAACGTGGTCTGACCGGGCAGCGCCGCCGCCAGGGCCGGGTCGGCGGCGCTGTAGTTCACGATGAAGCTCTGCATGCCGCTCAGCGCATCCAGTGTCACCGGCACCTCGATGGTGGCGCTGGCGAACGGCGCGATTGCCGGCACCGGCAACGCGGCTTGCGGCAGGTGCCCAAGGCCCTGCGGCGAGCTCACGCTGACGCTGGTCGCGCTCATCGTCCCGAAGCCATTGTTGTGCAGCGTCAAGCTAAGCGTACCGGTTTCGCCACCGTCCAGGCTGCCATCCATATCGCAGCTGCCGGCCGCTTCCGTGACGCTGGCGCCGAGCCAGTTGGCCGTACTGCCGGTGGCGGAGTAACTCTCGACCACGCCGCTGTTGGTGGTGCTGTAGCGGTCGGGCGAGACCGCCCCGGCACCGATGCCGCGTTCGGCGAAGCCGCTGGCGCAGGCGGCGTAATCATCCAGATCCTGCGCGGCAATGGCTTGCAGGATGGAATCGCGCGCCTCGGTGAAGGTCGGCGCCACCGGCATCAGCTTGTAGCCGTTGACCATGTAGCGCTTCATGCGATCACGGGCGGTGGCGAAGTCGAGTCGCGGCGAGGTGCCCAGCGTGTCACGCAGGATCGACGAGTAGCACTGCCACAGCATGCTGGCCCACACTTCGCCGGTGTTGTGGACTTCCGCGTTGTCGCCGCCGAAGGCCGGCGGCGGATTGCTCGGCAATGCCACGCCGGTCTGGATGTGCTTGAAGGTCAGCGGGTTCTTGGCCAGATTGCTGGAATAGGGATAACGCCGGATGCCGTTGTAGTAGCTGTTGTTGGCAAACCCGGGCATCACCTGACCGCCGAGGATGTAGCCGGAAGTCGAGTACACGCCGTCGAACAGGCTGTTGGCGGCCACTTGCGCGTCTTCCGCCTTGACCAGCAGCAACAGCGCGTGGAAGTCGCCGAAGCCTTCGCCCATGCCGCCGGACATGTTCGAGCTCAGGCCGTTGCCGTTGTGGACCAACCGGCCGCTGATGTAGTGACCCCACTCGTGCGCGACGATGCCGGCGTCGAGGCTGCTGTCGCGGTCAACCACGCTGGTACGCTGCATCTGCGCCGTCACCGCACCGCCGGCGAGCGCGGCCTTGACCGTATTGCCATCGGCTTGCGACAGCGACAAAACGGGAATCGTGATCGCCGTGGTGATGGTGGTGTCGTCGCCCAGGCCCGGCGCGGCACCGGCCACGTTGTTCACCAGCAGCATGCCGGTGGCGCCGGCGTTCTGCGCGTTGAGCGCCTTGGTCTTGAAGCTGCACGTGCCGCGATCCACCAGCGCAATCGAGCCACTGACACCACCGATAGCCTCGCAGCCATCGGTGCTGGAGACACCACCGGTGTCGGTTGCCTGCACGACACTGTCGCTGAGGTTGAACTGGGTTGGCCCGAATGCCGCGGTATTGGAGGCGTAGCTCGCATTGCCGGGCTGCACGGTGACTGCATTGCTGCTGGCGCCGTCAAACACGAACATCTGCATGCGCGGATCGCCGCCGTCCGCCGGCGTCATCATGTTGGCGTTGTTGCGCGACGGGTTGTTGGCGGTCTCGGCCAGCATGCGGTCGCCGTCCACGCCGCCGCGGCCGTAGTTGTCTTCCTGCGCGTTGCCGGCGGCCTCGTCGAAACCGTCGTCGTAGTACCAGTCGTGCAGCCAGTTGGTCAGGTAGAACAGTGCCGCCGTGGTGGCGCTGATCTGATTGCTGTTGGCTTGCGGTGTCAGTGAGGCGTCGTAGCTGTAGTCGAAGGCGTGGTCGGCGGATGTGGTCGGCCGCAGATCGCCATTGTTGTAGCCCGTGGGCGTGGTCAGATCGGCATAGGCATCGACGTTGTTGCCGGTGGTCTCCGTCGCGTTGGCCGGCAGCCATGGATCGGCCGCGGCAACGGAACTGGCCGGCATGGCATTGGTCAAGGTAATCAGGTTGGCGGCGATCAGCGGCGGCTGGTAGCCATCCGGGTTGCCGGTGGGATGCGGGATGCCGCCGCGGCCGGTCGGGCCGGGATACGGCTGATGGGGCGCCGCCGCTTCGGCCCAGACGCGAAAGCTGTAGGCGTCGTAAGCCACCAGATTGTGGCGATAAAGGACCGTGCCGTCCTTGGCGGACACCACATAGGCATAATCGCTGCGGTCCTCGCTGTCGGCCGTGTGCACTTCCATGTAGTACGCCGGCACCAGTCCACTCGGTGTGCGGAAAAACACCTGCTTGACGCGAACCGGTTGCGCCAGTCGCACGCCATCACTGGTGGCCGCATCGAGCGTGTAATAGTCGTAATCGCCCTGATCGCCTTGCAGTTGCAATTGCGTGCGGGTCGCGGCCGCAGCGAAATGGAAATCGGCCAGGGCCGCGGCAATGGCCTCGGTGGCGGGCTGCAAAAACAGGGCCGACAGGGGCTGGCGCGCGGTTTCACCCGCGCCCGACACATAACCGCCAATGCTGTTCAGGCCGCCATCGGCATTGACCAGCACCGTCGCGCTTTCACGAAACACCTCAATGCCCTGCACGCGATGGCCAAAACGCACCAGCGCGGCGCCATTCGACAGCCGGCGTGATTCGAGTATCGGCAGCGCATCCACTTCCGCTGCGTCGATGCGATAGGCCGTAGCCAGCGACTTGAGGTAAGACCGGGCAACGGCGCTCGGATCCTTGCTGATGAGCAGCGAGGCACCGGCGCGGTTTTGCTGCCCGGGCACGCTCGACAGAAAGCTCGGAATCCCCAAGCGCGTAGCCGCCTGCACGCGGTAGCCGCTCGTCGCGCTGGCGAGTGCGTGGCGGGACGCGGCCGCGACAGGCGCCCGCGCAAGGGCATCGAGTTCGGCGGGTTTGGCCGGCGCGGCGAGGGAACACAGTGGCAGCGCAGCGGCCAGCACACAGGCCCCGAGGGCCGGCCGGCGCGCGCGACGCGCAAAGGATACGAAACGGGTATTGCCAAAGTGGAACATGCTTGCCTCCCCAAGCCCCACCCGTCATCGCGCGGATCCCATTGATCCCCCGACCGGCAGGATCGCGCAGTATGTCCAGCCACTCGAATCACCACAAGTGGCGGCAATGGCAACATGACGGCGACCTCGACAGGACCGCACTGGCCCACTGGTATGCTTGATCGAAAGGGGCCCATTCAGGGATTCCCGCGCACTGCGTTGCCGTGCTTGCAGCGATGCCCTATTGTTGTGCAATGCCTGCCCACGATGTGAGTCAACTGCCCGCCCAGCAAGCCACCGGATTGGCATTGCTGGATGATCAGTTCCGGGTGCTGTGGTGCAACGATGCGCTGACCGACACCGTGCAGGCCGGGGTCCGCAGCGTGCGTGGGCGAGACCTCGGCCCGTTGCTGCCGCAAGCGGACCTGGCGCATCTGGCCGCGCGCGCACGCGACAGCGGCGCCGTCATTTGTCTGCGCCAGACCTCGGTGACCACCCTGCGCGATGAAGAGATCGAGGCCGACATCCAGTTGCAGTGGCGCACCGACGACACCTGGTTACTGGAATTGCACCCGCTGGCGCCACGCGATGCCGCCACACCGTTATCGGCCAGCCTGCGCGGACTGGCGCACGAGGTGAAAAATCCGCTGGCGGGTTTGCGCGGCGCGGCGCAGCTGCTGGAGCGGCGGCTGGCGGATCCGGATTCACGCCAACTCGCGCGCCTGATCATCGACGAAGCGGACCGGCTGGCCGCGCTGACGGACCACTTGCTGAACAACGATGGCAAACCGCGCCTGACCCGCTTCAACGTGCATGAAGTGCTGGATCGCCTGCTGGCACTGCTGCGCGCCGACGCCAAGGCGCCGCGCCTGAACGAGGATTTCGACCCCAGCCTGCCACCGCTGTACGCCGATGCGGCGCGGCTGCAACAAGCGCTGCTCAACCTTCTCCGCAACGCCATCGAAGCCGGCGCGACCACACTTGCATTGCGCACACGAGCCGAGCACGGCGTGCGGGTTGGCGCGCGCATGCGGCGGCTGGCGCTGCGGGTGGATGTGGTCGACAACGGTCCCGGCGTGCCATTGGCGCTGCGCGACACGCTGTTCCAGCCGATGGTGTCCGGACGCGCCGGCGGCAGCGGCCTCGGGCTTGCCCTGGCACGCGAAATCGCCCACGAACACGGCGGCGAACTGCGCTACAGCAGCCGCTCCGGCAACACCGTTTTTTCTCTGTACCTGCCGCTGGAGAGCGCCCCGTGAGCGAACCCCTGTTGTGGCTGGCCGACGATGACCGCAACGTGCGTTTCGTGCTGTCACAGGCCTTGCGCGATGCCGGCTACGCGGTGCGCGAATTCGCCGACGCCGACAGCCTGTTGCAGGCTCTGGCCGATGACCGCCCGGCGCTGGTGCTGAGCGATGTGCACATGCCCGGCACCGATGGTCTGGCGTTACTCAAGCAACTCGACGGCGTGCCGGTGATCGTGATGAGCGCCTACACCGACGTGGCCACCACGGCCGCGGCCTACCGCGCCGGCGCCGCCGACTACCTTGCCAAACCATTCGACCTCGACGCGGCGGTCGCCGCCGTCAAGCGCACCCTCGCCAGCCACACCGAAAGCGAGCCGGAGGCAAGCCCCGAGGCGAGCTCCGGCGACGCCTTGCTCGGTACCAGCGCGCCCATGCGCGAAGTGTTCCGGCTGATCGGCCGCGTCGCCGCCAGCGATCTCAACGTGCTGGTGACCGGCGAGACCGGCACCGGCAAGGAACTGGTGGCGCGCGCGCTGCACCGCGAAAGCGCGCGCACAGCACAAGCCTTCGTCGCACTCAACACCGCCGCGATTCCGGCCGAGCTGCTGGAAAGCGAGCTGTTCGGCCACGAAGCCGGCGCTTTCACCGGCGCCCAACGTCGCCACATCGGCCGCTTCGAGCAAGCGGCAGGCGGCACGCTGTTTCTGGATGAAATCGGCGACATGCCGTTGGCGCTGCAAACCCGCCTGCTGCGGGTGCTGGCCGAGGGCGAGTTTTACCGTGTCGGCGGGCGCGAATTGATCCGCGCCAACGTGCGCATCGTCGCCGCCACCCACCAGGATCTCGAAGCGCGCGTGCTTGCCGGCGCGTTCCGCGCCGACCTCAAGCACCGCCTCGACGTGGTGCGGATCGCCCTGCCACCGCTGCGCGCTCGCCGCGAAGACATACCCTTGCTGGCGCGACACTTCCTGGCCGCAACGGTAAAAGAACTGAAACTGCCGTCAAAGCGCTTCTCGCGCGGTGCCTTGAAGGCGCTCACCGAGCACGACTTCCCCGGCAATGTGCGCGAGCTGGAAAACCTCTGTCGGCGGCTCGCCGTGGTCTCGCCCGGGCGTGAAATCGGCAGCCGCGACATCGGTCTGGGCGGTGCCATTGCGCCGTCCACCGACTGGACTGATCGCGTCCGCGAGTGGGCCGCGCGCGAACTGGAACAAGACGCCACCGACATCCATGCCCGCGCCCGCGAGGCCCTCGATCAAGCGCTGCTGGACGCTGCCATGGCCCACCATGACGGCCACCGCCAGCACGCCGCCGCCGCGCTCGGCATCTGCCGCAACACCGTCACCCGCAAACTCGGCTCCTCACGCCCACGCCGCCGTTGACGACACGCATTCCCCGCCATCACGCAGTGCATCGACATCATGCTGACCATCCGCCCCGCCACCCCCACCGACATCCCCGCCCTGGTGCAATGGAACCGCGCCATGGCGATGGAAACCGAATCCCGCGCACTCGATGCCGCCGTGCTGACGAAGGGCGTTGCAGCGGTGCTGGATGAACCCCGACGCGGCTTTTATCTCCTCGCCGAGCGCGCCGGCGCGCCGTGCGGCGGGCTCCTGGTCACCTACGAATGGAGCGACTGGCGCAACGGCGATTTCTGGTGGTTGCAAAGCGTCTACGTGGAAGTGGCCGCACGCGGCCAGGGCGTGTTTCGCGCCCTCTACGACGCGGTGGAATCGCGCGCGCGCGCGGCCGGTGCGGTGGGCATCCGGCTCTACGTCGAGCGCGACAACCGCCGCGCGCAGGCGGTCTACGCGGCGCGCGGCATGCACGCGACGGCCTACCACCTCTACGAACACGAGTTCGTCTGACACCATGACCAGCCGCTGGCGACGCAACCTGAGCGATGCGACCTGGTTGTTCGCACTGCCGCTGACCGCCGCCGTGCTGCCGTGGCGCTGGGGCTTTGCGTTATTGCGCTGGGTGGCGCGACGCGGCCATGGGTATCGCGCCGTGGTCGACGCGGCCTGGCGCGAGGCCCGCGCCTGGCAACCGACACTGGATGAAACGCGCTTTCGCCACGATCTGCGCCTGCTGCTGCTGGTTGATCGCTGCGACAGTTATCTGACGTTGCTGCACGGCGCGCGCTGGTGGCGGCGACGGGTCGACATCGACGGCGACGGGCTGGCGGCGCTGCACGCGGGCCTGTTGCTCAACAGTCACTGGGGCGCCGGCCACTGGATCTGGCGGCTGCTGCAAGCCGAAGGCATCGCCGCGCATTTCGTGGTGCGCCCGGCGGGCATCCACGATGTCGGCCACGGCTATGTCAGCCGCTGGTATCTCGGCTGGCGCAAATGGGCGCTGCGGCGGGTCGGCTGCGCCGGCGCCATCTTCACCGGCGGCAGCCGGGCAACGCTCGAAGCCACGCTCGCCCGCGGCGACAGCCTGCTCGGCATGCTGGACTTGCCCGCCGCGCCCAGCCAACGGCAGGTCGACGTCGACTGGCTGGGGCAACGCGCGCGCCTGCCGGTCGGCCTGGCGGCTCTGGCGGTCGACGCCGGTGTTGCCATCAGCGGCATCTGCTGCGGTCTTGATGTGGCCAGTGGCCGCCGCCGGCTGGTGGTGCACGCCATCCCGCCGGGGCTACCCGTCGACGCGGTGGTGCGCCGTTACGCCGCACAGGTGACCGCGCAAATTGCCGTACAACCGGCACTGTGGCAGCTGTGGCCGCAAGCGCCGTTGTACTGGGCCACCCCCGACGGCAACCCGGCACCCATCGGTTGAGCCTCCGGCGTGGCGGTGGATCGACCCTTTCAGCGCGACCCGCCACGCGCGCGAAACTGCGTGTCGGCATGCTGCAGCAGCTTGCGTACCCGGCCGATGGAATAACTGGTTTCGTCGGACAGATCGCGGATCGAATGCCCGCCCTCGTACTTGTCTTTGAGCGCGCGCCCAATCTCTTTTGCGGCGGCTTGATCAAGCCGCGAATAAGAAGAGATCAAGGGCAACTGCATCGGCCCACCGGCATACCCCTTGTGCTGCTTGCCACGCGGTTCCACGTCGGCGGCCGACTCTGCACCCCACGCCGACCAGCCCGGTTGCGGATGTCGTGCAAACATTTCGAGATATCCCCCCGGCGAGCAGGACTCGATCAGGGCGTATTGCTCGTCCGGCTTGCGCGAATGCTCGCGTTTGCGCGTCTCGATCATGTTGACCTGACTGCGCGCCGGGGCAAGGGTTCGCATCGAACCACGCACGCCGAAAAGCAGCAACTCGGTCACGTTGCGAAAGTTGTCAACCTTGTCTTCGTTGACCGTTTCGGTGACGACAGGGTCCAGGCTCGTCTCGCCGGCCTCTCGCAACGGCGTGCGTTACAGCGAGAATCGAATCAATGTATCGACGCGTGCTTCACGCCAGCCGCGGCTGCGGAACAGGCGGTTGGCTCTGGCCGCCAGATCACTTTCCTGGCCACCAGGTGTCAGGAGATCGGTACGCAGAAGCTGGAATGCGCGCAGCACGTCAACGATGTGATGGAAAGCCTCCTGATTGGTCGCTGCAAGAACGGCACACGCATTTCGCGTCTCCGCAAACTGGTAACGCGCCTGCATGTCCTGCGGGATATGGCGGAGGTAGGAAGTGGTCAAATCCATGAGTCGACAACCGTAGGCTCGTTGAGGCAAGCATACAGGGGTGACCCTCGCCGATCGATCCACCAAACCAGATGCGGAAAGCCGCTCACTTGACGTGGTAGCCCTTGTACAAGGTGCTGTGGGCGGGGCGGATTTCCTCGTCCGGGCGTTCGGTGGTGTAGTAGTACAGCGCGATCGACTGGCGATGGATGCCGGCCGGCGCGGCCCAGGGCGCGGGGTGGCCGTGGAAGGTGTCGGAGCGGGTCGCAAACAGCACCGCGCGGTTGAACTCGGGCGCGATGGTCACGACGTGCGCGCTGGCATCGGTCTGCCACAGTTCCAGCGCGCCGCCCCAGTCGGCCTGCCAGGCGTGCGGGGTCAGGTAGATCAACAAGTTCAGGCGGCGATGCGCGCGCAGGCCTTCGTGCCAGTTGAAATCGGCGTGGATGCCAAGGTGGTCGCCCTGACGGCTGAGGTGCAGGCCGCCGCCGACCAGATGCGGGTCCGGCAGCAGGTGTTCGATGCCGGTCAAGGCTTCGAGATAACGCACGAACGGCCCGGCATTGAGATCGTGCACGGCGTTGCGCAGCGCAACCGGAAAGTGCGCCTCGTCGGAGCTCCCGCGCTTGACCTCGAATCCGTGGGCGCCGAAGCGGTCCCACACCAGGTTGTCGTCGGCATCCGGGAACACGCGCGCCAGTTCCCGTGCGGCGTCGCCACGCAGAAAACCGTCTTGTGCCAAGTGCGGAAACGGTTCGGCCGCGCGAAAGCGTGCGCTGTCTTCCGGCAGCGTCGCCACAAGGCTGTCAAGATCGAACACGTAAGACATACAATGCAGACACGTTTTGCTTGGCGGGGCCGGTCATTCTAGCGCCGTCGGCGACCACCCACGCGGCGCGAAGGCGCGCCGCCCGTCCGCTTGGAACAGACATGGCAGCAGCACAACGCATCGGCATCCTCGGCGGCATCCGCATTCCCTTCTGTCGCATGAACTCAGGGTATGCCGAAGTCGGCAATCTCGGCATGTCGATCAAGGTGCTGGGCGCGCTGGTCGAGCGCTACGGTCTGCACGGGGTCGAGCTTGGCGACGTGATCTTCGGCGCGGTGATGAAGCACCCGCGCGACTGGAACCTGGCCCGTGAGGCCGCGCTGGCCTCGGGGCTGGCGCAGACCACGCCGGGCTACACCGTCACCCGCGCCTGCGGCACCTCGCTGGACGCGGCCATCACCGCCGCCAACCGCATCCGCGCCGGCGAATACCAGGCCGCGATCGCCGGTGGCTCCGATTCCACCAGTGACGTACCGCTCAGCCTGAGTCGCGGCTTGCAAAAGCGTCTGCTGCGGATGAACCGCGCCCGCACGCCATTGGAAAAATTCAAGGCGGCGGTGTCCGGCTTTTCACTGGCCGAGTTGAAGCCGGAGTTTCCCGGCGTGGCCGAGCCGCGCACCGGCAAGTCGATGGGCGACCATTGCGAACTGATGGCGCGCGAATGGGGCATCAGCCGGGTGGCACAAGACCAGTTCGCGCTGGAGAGCCACCAAAAAGCCGCTGCTGCCTACCAGAACGGTTTTTATGACGATCTGCTGGTTCCATTCCGCGGCGTGGCGCGCGACAACGTGCTGCGCCCCGACACCACGCTGGAGAAACTGGCACAACTGAAGCCGGCTTTCGACAAGACGTCTGGCAAAGGCACGCTGACTGCGGGCAATTCCAGCGCCTTGTCGGACGGCGCCGCGGCGGTGCTGCTGGCCAGTGATGACTGGGCCGCCGAACGTGGGCTGGAGGTACAGGCCTGGCTCACCCACGGCGAAGTGGCCGGGGTGGATTTCGTGCACGGCGAAGGCCTGCTGATGGCACCCACCATTGCGGTACCGCGGATGCTGGATGCGGCCGGGCTCACCCTGCAAGACTTTGATTTCTACGAAATCCACGAAGCCTTCGCGGCGCAGGTGCTGTGCACGCTGGCGGCGTGGGAATCGGCGGACTATTGCAAGAAGCGTCTGGGCCGGGACAAGCCGCTGGGCGCGATCGACCGCAGCAAGCTCAACGTCAACGGCTCCTCGCTGGCGCTGGGGCATCCGTTCGCCGCCACCGGCGCGCGCATCCTCGCCAGCACCGCCAAGATGCTGAAGGAAAAGGGCAGCGGCCGCGCGCTGATCTCGATCTGTACCGCCGGCGGCATGGGCGTGACCGCCATCCTGGAGCGCTGAGGCCCAGCCCTTCGGTGCCGGCGAATCCGCGCGGGAAACCCCTCGGCCGGAGCGACGAGCGGGAAAACGCGACGCTGGCGTCGTCGGCAGACTTGACCGCTGATTGGCCCGTGCGCCGCCGCCAGTCGATGGCCGCGGCGCGCGGGTTCGCATTGAGGCCGGCACCTGCTGCGCCGGCCGATTGAATCAGGAAACGCCGAACAACACCGGCTGCCATTCGCCGTTGGTGTAGGCGCTGCGGCGGCGCCGATGCATCAGCTCGATCGCCTCGACGCGACGTGCCTCGGCCCATTCGACCCGTTCCAGCTTCAGTGCCTTGGGGTCGACGCCGCGTGCGGCGGCTTCGGCGTTGCGCCAGTCGCTGAAGTCCTCGTAGGCCTCGAGCTCGTACACCAGCTCGCGCTGGCACAATTCGATCATGATGGCGTCGTCGAGAAAACCGAGTACTGGCACGCTGTCGGCGATGATGTCGCTGGGATCGGCGAAATAAGTCAAGGCACCCAGCACGCGATTGCGATCCTCGTCGGGCAGCGCGAAGCCTTCGTCCTCGGCCATTTCGATCATCGTGTTGAGCCGCTCCAGTCGCTCGGCGATGAAGTCGGGCACCTTGACCTGGTCGCCACCGGCCAGCAGGCGCCGAGCCGAGTTGGTAACCTCGGCGGCGCTGAGGTTCTTGGCCTTCTCCTGCGCCTGATGCATGCTGGCAATGAAGTGGGCGAGGTCCTCGTCGCTGAGATTGATGTTGATTTCCAGGGCCATGCGCCTATCCTCGAACAGTGGAATGGCGCAGCGTAACGGCGCCGGTGCGCTGCCGTCAATTGCGCCTGCCAGAACGCGTCACAACACGCCGCTGATCCCCGCGCCGAAGGCGGTGATGATGCGGGTGTAGATCGATTTCATCGGCAGCGCCACTTCGGGGAATTCACCCACCGGTCGGTAGCACTCGTAGAAGCCCGGCTGGCCCGGGCGGATCGGCTGGCAGCCCGGTTTCAGCTCGAAACTGGTGGCGTAACGGATCGGCCAGAGATCAAAGATCGGCAGCTTTTCCGATAGTTTGGCGAACACCCGATTGATCCGCGACAGCACGTCCTCGGTTTGCCGCCGCGCGATCACCCAGGCGTTGCCGGGCCGGGTGTCGGCCAGGATCGAAGCGCGCAAGGCCGCAGCAAACGCCTGGTCGTTGACGATGATGCCCGCCTCGGTGTTGTAGTCGTCCGAGCGCGGGTCGAAGTTGTGCGAGCCGATCATGGCGAACTCACCATCGACGACCATCGACTTGGCATGGATGCTTACCCGCACGCCCTTGGTGTTGAGCGGCACTTTGTCGCGGCGATGCTTGGACCCTTGCTCACCGCCGATGCCGGACAGCTGCGCGAAATCGGCAATCAGCCGCTCGGCTTCGGCCGGGTGCGGCTTGAATTCGTAGATGGTAAAGCCGAAAGCGGCCAGATAGCGGCGCTTGTACTTGTGCGACAGGGCGTACACCGCGAACGCATCGGTGGAAGCCAACGAGTTGGTGGAGATCAGGATGTCGACCTCCGGCCGCTCGGCGCGCAGCCGGCGAAAGATGCGTTGCGCCGGCTTGCTGATCACCAGATACGGCGTTTGCAACACCAGCTCACGGCGGGTGTTGGCGACCAGATGCATCAGGTGATCGGTCAGCTCACGTACCTTGGCATCTCCCGGATGCTTGCGCTTGCCCGGCAGGTCGGAGAAGTAGGCGACTTCGCCCAGCGTGAACACATGGGCGAGGAAATGCTGGCGGATGTATTCCGGGTCGAGCGCCGCGCCCAGCACGAACTCGACCCGCGCGCCCTGCGCGTAGCGCGGCGTCTGCCAGCCCGGCGCCGCCGCGCCGTCTTCGCGCAGGCGCTGGTTGACGTCACGCAGACGCGCCAGCGGCACCGCGCGCGGATGCACCCAGAAGGTATGGAAGCTGGCCGCCATCTCGGCCGCCACCGGGCCACCCACCACGACATCCCGGTCGCGGAAATCGAACGCCTCGTCCCAATCGAAGTACTTGTTCTCGTAGTTGCGCCCGCCGGTGATGCCGACCACCGCGTCGATCAACAGCAGCTTGTTGTGCATGCGCTGGTTGAAGCGGTCGAAACAGCACAGACCACCGGCGATGTAACCGAACGCGCCGGTTTCCGCTTCGTGCAGGGTCGGGTTGTACAGCCTGAGCTCGAAATTGACGTGGGTGCGCGCCAGCCGTGCCAGTTGCTCCACGTCATTGAACGAGCCCAGTTGGTCGGCGAGGATGCGCACGCGCACCCCGCGCCGCGCCGCGCGGACCAGTTCGTCCAGCACCAGCTTGCCGGCATCGTCGTCGGCCCAGATGTAGGTCTGGATGTCGATCGAGCGGGTGGCGGCGCGGATCAGGCTGAGGCGGGCGATCAGAGCGTCGCGGCCCTGCTCCAGGATCACTGCCTGATTGTGGCCATCCTGCCCCAGAGCCCGCAGCGCGGAAGGCGTCGCGCAATGGTCGGCACGCGCGCAGTCGAGCCGGTGCGAGCGGTTGGCCGCGATCAGTTGATCGGCGCGCCGCACGTTTTCGCGCGATACCGCACAGCCTTGCAACAGCAAGATCACGATCAACCAGAGCAGCCGCAGCCCATGCCGCCGTGTCACGGGCTGCCCACTGGAGCAAGGGTGATGGCGAGCCTGAGTTGCACCTGGTCCGCGACGCTGAAACGGTGTGAGTTCATGCCGAAGTCGGAGCGTCGCACGCTGCCGCGAACGCGGATGGCGCAAGGCCCCGCCGCCGGCGCCGTGCAGTTGCCGGGCAAGAGTTCAAAACGAACCGGGCGGGTGACCCCGCGCAGACTCAACCAGCCGTCGAGCGCGCCACCAGTCGCCAGCAGCGCCGGGTCGAACAGGGCCGAACGAAAGTGCATCTGCGGGTAGCGGGCGCTGTCGAAAAAGTCCGCCGAGCGGATGGTGGAAAGATAGCGCGGGTCGTCCATCTTGATCAGCGCCACCTCGATCGAGGCTTCCACCCGGGCGCGGTGCGCGGCGTCGATCGTCAGCACGCCGTCGACGTCACCGATGCTGCCGCGCACCGCGTGCAGCCACAGCACCCGCACCGAGAACCCGGCGCTGGATTGAAACGGGTCGAACGACCGCTGGCCGGCCTGTGCGGTCAGCCCGCACACGGCGGCAAGCAGGACGCAACCGCGGCGCCAGCCGCACCAATGCCGCCGCTTCACGGCGACCAGAAAGCTTCCAGCGTGGCTGCGCCGGGCTCCAGCTCGCCCGTCACCCGCAGGCGGGCGATCGCGCCCGGCGGCATGCCGCGAAAATCACCCGACTGGCCACTCACCAACAACGCAACCAGCTGTTCCATGCCTGGATTGTGGCCAACCAAAAGCACCTGTTCGGCACCGCACTCGTCGAGCAGACGCAACAGTTCGCCCGGCGTGGCATCGTAGATCGCGCTCTCGTAGCGCAGGCTGGTTTGCGGCAGCGCGGCGAGTGCGCGCTCGGCGGTCATCATGGCGCGCCGGGCGGTGGACACCAGGGCCAGTTCCGGGCTGGCGTTCTGTGCCGCCAGCCACGCGCCGGCGGCGTGCGCTTCCTGCTCACCGTGGCTGCTCAAGGGTCGGCCCGTATCGGCGCCGTCGGGGCTGGAAGGCATGGCCTCGGCGTGTCGCAGCAAGATGATGTCGCGCATGGTTTTGTCGATCTCTCGTGGTCGGTAATCGGGTCAGCTCTCGCCACAACGGCGCAGCCAGCGCAGCAGCCTGGCCCAATCCTGCTGGTGGCTGCGCACATGCTCGGAATGGTAATCGAACAAGCCTTTGCCGAGGCCAGCGAGCAGCACGTAGGCCTGGCTGTCGCGCAGCTCGGCCTCCAGTGAAAAGGGAAATTCACGCATTTCGGCGGTGGCGAGCTGACTGGCGTTGGTCCACGGCTTGAGGCGGTTGGCAACCAGCGCCACCGGCAACTTGCCGCGCTTGACGCGCGGATGGGCGGCGAGGGCATCCAGCCACGGCAGGCTGGCTTCGAGGTCGATGGTCGAGGGCAGGATCGGTACCACCACCGCATCCACCGCATCCAGCCAATAACCGAGGCTGTCGACACTGCTGCCGGCGGCGCTGTCGATCACCACACGGTGGCTGTCGGGTGGCAGCCGCTCCAAGGCATGGCGCTTGCCGGTGAGACCAAGCACGCCGGGCACCGTGTCGGGGCGCTTTTCGCACCAGCGCAGGGTCGAGCCTTGCGGATCGGCATCGATCGCCACCGTGTTGCGTTTGCGTCCGGACCAGTACGCGGCGAGGTTGGTCGCCAGCGTGGTCTTGCCGCAGCCACCCTTGCCGCTTGCCACGAGTACCTTGCGCATCACCGCTACCCCTCGTTCAAGACAGGCTCACAAGGGTACACCAGCGGCCGGGTGGTGCCCGCCGGCCGGCGCGCTCAGTCGCCGTGAACGGGGGCGGCGGGGGCGGCGACGGAAGCGGGAACGGCCGGCACGGTGATGGATGGCGCCGCCGGGAACCCGTCGCTGGATGCGGACGCAGTCGGCACGGCACGATCCGGGATGGCGGTGCTGCCGGCCGGGGCTGGCGCGCTGGCGGCATTCGCCGGCGCCTCCAACGGAATGCCATGCGCGTGCAGCAAGGCGCTCATCAGGCTGTTTTCACTGCCACCGTGCTGGGCCAGGCGCAGCAGTTGCACGGCCAACGGCTGCTCGGTCATGGCACGCAGCAACAGTGCGTTGTACT
>DASSXP010000192.1:0-4611 GCA_035703755.1 Rhodanobacteraceae bacterium
CGCCTTGACCAGATCGCCAATCGACACCAGCCCGACCAGCGCGCCGTCCTCGACTACCGGCAAATGGCGCACGCGTCGCTCGGTGCACAGGTGCATGCATTCGTCGACGCTGGCGTCGAGGCCGACGCTCAACACCGGCGCGCTCATTACCTCGGACACCGGGGTGTCGGCCGACGAGCGGTGCTTCAGCACGACCTTGCGGGCGTAGTCGCGTTCGGAAATCACCCCGATCAAGTCACCGTTGTCGACCACCACCAGCGAACCCACGCCGTGTTCGGCCATGCGTTCGAGGGCCCGGAACACGGTTTCGTCCGGTCGCGCGCTGTAGACGGCGCGGCCTTTGACGTCCAAGAGATGCCTGACCTGACGCATGCTCGTCTCCCGTCGAATGGACCGCCGACAGTGTACCCCCGCGGCCAGCACGGGTCGATCCGCCGGGGTGCGGATTCAGCCGTCCACGCGCGGGTCGCAGCGCGCCGCGACAAAGTACAGCGGCCGCTGCTTGCTCTCGGTGTAGGTGCGGCCCAGGTACTCGCCGATCACCCCCAGTGCCAGCAACTGCATGCCGCCCAGAAACAGCATTACGATCATCAGCGACGGATAGCCGCGCACCGGATCGCCCCACAACAGCGCCTTGAGCAGCACCCAGGTGCCAAACCCGAATGCCAGCAGCGAGGTGATGACGCCGGCCAGCGTCGCCAGCCGCAGCGGTGCGGTGGAGAACGAGGTGATGCCCTCGATGGCGAGGTTCAGCAGCCGCGGGTAATTCCACTTGCTGCGGCCGGCGTGGCGGCCGTCGCGCTGGTAGGGCACGCCAATCTGGCGAAAGCCGATCCAGGCGAACAGCCCCTTCATGAAACGCTGGCGCTCGGGCAGTTGCCGCAAGGCATCGAGTGCGCGGCGCGACAGCAGGCGGAAGTCGCCGGTATCGCGCGGAATGGCGGTGTCGGCCACCCGCTCCATGACGCGATAGAACGCCGCCGAGGTAAATTTCTTGAACACGGTTTCGCCCGCGCGCGAGCTGCGCACCGCATACACGGCATCGCCGCCGTCGCGCCAGCGCGCGATCAGTTCGGGGATCAACTCCGGCGGGTCCTGCAAATCGGCGTCGATCACCACCACCGCGACGGCGGCATCATCGACATGGTCGAGCCCGGCCGAAAGTGCGGCCTCCTTGCCGAAATTGCGGGACAGTCGCAGGCCGCTCACTCGCGCATCGGCGGCGGCCAGCGATTCGATCAGCGGCCAGGTGTCGTCGCTGGAGCCGTCATCGACGTATAGCACGCGCGCTGGCAGGTCGAGGCCATCCAGCACGGTGCCCAGGCGTTGCTGGAATGCCCGGAGCACGCTGGCTTCGTTGTAGGCCGGTACGACGACGGTGAGATGGGATGTGGGCATCGATCAGGCATTCGGTTGCGGGTGACGGCGAGGACAAAGCATACACATACCCGTCAATGCGACGAGCCCAGATAGGCCGGGCCGCCGAGTTGCCGCATCTGGCGTTCGATCCAGGCGGCGCGGCGCGCGACATAGGCCGAGGGGCGATCGGCGTGCAGGCGCCGCGGATTCGGCAGCGTCGCGGCCAGAAGCGCGGCCTGATGCGGGCTCAGGCTGGCGGCCGGGTGGCCGAAGTAGGCGCGACTGGCGGCATCGGCACCGTAGATGCCATCGCCCAGCTCGGCGATGTTGGCGTACACCTCAAGGATGCGCTGCTTCGGCCACAGCACCTCCAGCAGAACAGTGAAATAGGCTTCCAGTCCCTTGCGCACGAAGCTGCGTCCGCCCCACAGGAACAGGTTCTTGGCCGTCTGCTGGCTGATCGTGCTGGCGCCGCGCAAGCGGCCGCCGTCGTCCGCCTCGGCCAGCGCATCCTGGATTGCGCCGACATCGAAGCCGTGGTGGAAGGGAAATTTCTGATCCTCGCCCGCCACCATCGCCAGTGGCAGCCACGGTGACAAGCGCGACCACGGCACCCAATGCTGGCGCAGGCGAAAATCGTGCTCGCCCTGACGCCATGCCGCGACCCGGCGCTCCAGCATGAAGGCACTGGTCGGCGGTGGCACGAAACGCAGCAACAGCACCACGCCGATGGTGGCGACAAACCAGGCCGCGAGCAGCCACAACAGCCAGCGACGGAGACGGGAAAGCGGCGATCGGCGCTTGGTAGCCATGGGCAAATTGTAGCCGCGCCGTGCTTGCCAACCGCGCCGCCTGGCCCCATCTTGCGGTTTTGCCCGGCGGATGGCCCAGATGGACGCGGATTTCGATCATTTGCAAGGTTTCGTGTTGCCCGATGCGGGCGTGCGCGGCGCGTTGGTGCGGCTGGATGCGAGTTGGCGCGAAGTTGCCTCACGCGCCGACTACCCGCCGCCATTGCGCGCCATGCTGGGTGAGTGCCTGGCGGCGGTAGCGCTGATGACCGCCAACATCAAGTTTTCCGGCAGCCTGTCGCTGGAACTGAAGAGCGCTGGCACACCCGGTCTGTTGTTCGCCGAATGCAGTGACCGGGGCACATTGCGCGGGCTGGCGCGCTGGGACGTCACGCAACAGGTCGCTGACAACGTGGATTTGTCGCGTCTGCCCGATGCCGTTCTGGCCATCACCATCGGTCAGGCTGACGGCCATCGTCATCAGGGGCTGGTGGCGCTTGAAGGCGCCACGCCGGCGGCGGTGCTGGGGCACTATTTCGAGACCTCCGAGCAACTGCCGACCCGCTTCGTGCTGGCCGCCGATGGCGATCAGGCGGCGGGCCTGATGCTGCAACGCCTGCCCGGTGCGGGCAGCCAGCCAACGGTCGATGCCGACGGCTGGAACCGGGTCGGCCATCTGGCGGCGACGCTCGGTGCGGAGGAGTTGCTGGCAACGGCGCCGCTGGAACTGATCCATCGGTTGTTCCACGAGGAGTCGCCACAGGTCTTCACGCCGCGACCGCTGGCCTTCGGCTGTGCTTGCTCACGCCAGCGCGTGATGGCGGTTTTGCAATCGCTGGGCGCGGACGAAGTGGAAGCCGCCCGCGTCGCCAGTGGCGGCACGGTGGAGGTCAACTGCGAGTTCTGCGCCCAGCGCTACACTTTCGACAGCGTCGATATCGGGCACTTGTTTGCCGCTGCGGGTGACGACGCGCCCAGTACCCGTCTGCATTGACGCCGGTTCACGCGGGTTGGCGCTGCGCCAGCCAGGTTTCGACGGGCGCCGGGCGGGCGAACAGAAAGCCCTGACCGAACTCGCAGCCGATTGCCGCCAGCACCTCGCGCTGGCGTTCGGTTTCGATGCCTTCGGCGATCACCTGCATGCCCTGCGATTCGGCCAGGGTCAGGATCGCGCGCACGATGGGCGTGCTGCCGTCCTGCGGGCCCTCACCCAGGCTGGCAACGAACGAACGGTCGATCTTCAGCGATTGCAACGGGTACTGGTGCAGGTAGGACAGCGAGGAATAGCCGGTGCCGAAATCGTCCAGCGACACGCCGATGCCGTGACGTCGCAGGTGCTCCAGCGTGCGCTTGACGTGACTGGGGTTGTCCAGCAGCGCGCGTTCGGTCACCTCGATGCGAATCGAGTGCGGCTCGACCGCATGACGCTCCAGCAGGTCCAGCAGCCGCTGCTCCAGCCGTGGCGAGCGGAAATGCCGGCCGGACAGGTTGATGCCGATGAAGCTGCCATCGCTGATCAGGCCCGGCGCCACGTCCAGCACGGCGTCGAACATCTGCCAGTCAATCAGTTCGGCGGAACCGTTTTCCTCGGCGACGTTGAGAAAATCGTCCGGTGCCAGCAGGCCGCGCACGGGGTGTTGCCAGCGCAACAGCGATTCGTAGCCGGCCACGCTGCCGTCGCTGAGGCGCACGATGGGTTGGAAATAGGGCACGAACTCGTTGCGGGTCAGGGCGCGCCGCAAATCGTTCTCGATCTCCAGCAGGCTGGTGGCTTGGCGGCGCAAGCGCTCGTCGAACAGCGCATGGCGCTGGCGACCTTCGGCCTTGGCGCGGTACATGGCGGTGTCGGCATCGCGCAGCAGTTCCTCGGCGCGGCGGTATTGCGGCCCGGCCAGGGCGATGCCGATCGAGGTGGAGGTGAAGAGCTCCTTGATGCCGAGCCGGAACGGCCGGCTGAGCTCGGCGATGATGCGCTCGGCGACCAGTGCCGCGGCATCCGTGCTGGCGACGTTCTCCAGCAGTACCGCAAACTCGTCGCCGCCCAGTCGCGCCACCACATCGGGCGCCTTGAGGCAGGCGCGGATGCGTCCTCCGGCCTGGAACAGCAGGTCGTCGCCAACCATGTGTCCGACCGAGTCGTTGATGACCTTGAAGCGATCGAGGTCCAGAAACAGCACCGCGAAAGTCTGGCTGCGGTCGCGGGAATAGTTGTCGAGCGCCTGGCTCAGGCGGCGCAGCAGCATGCTGCGGTTGGGCAGCCCGGTCAGCGAATCGTGCAGGGTTTCGTACTTGAGGCGTGCTTCGATGCGTTCGCGCTCGGCGATCTGCGCGCGCAGGTCGCGGTTGGCCAGCGCCAGCGCGCGGGTGCGCTCGCCCACGCGATGCTCCAGGTGCGAATACGCGCGCCGCAGCGATTCGGTCGCGCGTACGCGTTCCAGGGCGTTGGCGATGTGATACGACA